>CALCHY010000135.1 GCA_937907415.1 uncultured Trueperaceae bacterium | reverse complement strand
GCCGCGCTGGATGAACACGCCGAGGCCGCCCGCGCCGATGAGGAACGCCACGGTAGTGATGCCAACCACGAGTACGGCGGCGGCCCTGATGCCAGAGACCATCACGGGCAGCGCCAGCGGCAGCTCGACGCCGGTGAGGAGCTGCCGCTGGCTCATCCCCATGCCGCGGCCGGCCTGCACGGCCGCCGCGGGAACCCCCTGCAGGCCCTCGTAACCGTTGCGGACGATGGGCAGTAGCGAGTAGAGGATCAGTGCTATCAGCGCGGGCGCCGCTCCGATACCCCTCACCCCAAGAACGCCGAGCGGCGCGCCGATCGTCGGCGAGCCAGAGAACACCGGGGCACCCGAGAAAACGCTGGCGAGGAGACCTGATACGACGGTCGCGAGGACCGTGACCCACAGGAGCGCAGGCAGCACGGCGAGAACGATGATCGGGAGCCGCAGCCACGGAGTGCGGGCGCGCCGCAGCAGCACGAGCGGCAGCAGAAGCAACCCTAGTAGGAGCGTGGTTCCGAGACTGAGCCCCTGCCCCAGCCGCGCGAGGAGCGGTAGCAGCAGCCCGAACAGTGCGAGCGACGGTACCGTCTGGAAGAACGCGACGGTGGGCAGCAACCAGGTCGCTACGGCGGGCCGCCGGTGCGCAGCAACGGCGGCAGGTAGGCCGATGGCCACCCCGAAGAGGAGGCTGGTGCCGCTGAGGGCAAGGTGCCGCCCCAACGCGGCCTTGAAGTCTGCGCCTTGCGCCACCAGCTCGCGGACCAAGCCAAGTCCCGCGTACTGACCGCTGATGGCGAGGTAGAGCACGAACGCTGCAGTTAGCACGGTCGCGCTGGCTGCGTGACTTTGGCGGGCGGCCAGGCGCATGGCAGCGAACCACCCCACGTAGCACGCCACTAGCGCGAGCCAGAAGCCCAGGCCGAGAGAAGCACGGGCGCTGGCCGGCTGGCCATCCGACAGCAGCCTAGACCCGACGGCGGCGGCGTAGAGCGTGAGGCCAGTCGTGACGGCGGCGACGGCCGGCGCGGCAACCAAGAGACGCGGCCGCAACGCGCTCGCCGCCGCAGCCAGCCATACGAGCGCAAGCAACCACCACAGGCTGCCCTCGAGGCCGTGGAGCGCGAAGGCCTGACCGTCAACGAGGCGGTTAGGCTTCAGGACGAACCAGGCCGGCAGTTGCGCCGCCAGGCCGAGCCCTGCCGCAAGTAGCAGCACGCTCCTGCCGGGAACGCTCACGCTACGGTCAGGCGCCGGTCACTTCAGGAAACCGGCGCTCACTAGGTAGGCGTGCGCCACATCGCTCGGGTTCTCGCCGTTGACGGCCACCTTCCCGTTGAGGTCCTGCAGCACGCTCTCGTCTAGGCTGGCGAAGACCGGGTCGAGGATGCTTCCGAGGTTCGGGTAGGCGCGCGCCACCTCGCCGCGCACGATGGGCGCGGGTTGGTAGATGGCCACGGCGCCTTTAGGGTCGGTCAACGTGACCAGGCCGAGGGCGCTGATGGCGCCGTCCGTGCCGTACGCCATGGCGGCGTTCACGCCATCGGTACCGTTCGCTGCCGCCGTCTCGGTTTGGGTGGTGTTGCCGCCGGCTAGCACCACTAGCTGATCACCATTCACTTCGAAGCCGTAGGTCTTCTCGAAGGCGGGTAGCGCGTCTTCCCGGTCAACGAACTCCTGGCTGGCCGCCAACTTGAACGGCTTGCCTGCGTTGATGTAGGCCGCGAGGTCGGCGACGCTCGTCAGGCCGTTAGCTTCCGCGAGGGCTTTGGGAACGGCAAGCGCCCAGGTGTTGTTGGCGGGCGAGCGGCCGAGCCACACGACGTCGTTCCGTTCCGAGTCGAGGCGCTTGACGGTGTCGTACAGCTCCGTTGCGTTCGTGGAGGTGCCGGCCGGCAGGTCAGCGTTCGGGAAGAACGTGAGGGCAGTGCCGGTGTACTCGGGGTAGATATCGATCTCGCCTGACAGCAGCGCCTGCCGCACGACGGACGTGGTGCCGAAGCCCGAGCGATCGACGACCTGAATGCCGTTGGCCTCCAGCATCAGCTTGATCACCTGCGCGAGGACGGAGCCTTCCGTGTCGATCTTGGATCCGATTGTGATGGGCTTCGCGGCGTCCTGCGCGGCGGCCGTGACCATCCCTGCTAGTAGGGCGAGGATGATAAGGAATCTTCTCATCGCGAGCCTCCTTCGGTTGTGCGGCCGGGAGTTCGCCGACGGAGCACAGGCTAGGCTACTCGCTCGTTTCGCGTGCGCCCGTACTTACGGCACGCTGACCGCAGCGGGTGCCAAGTGCCCGTTCGCCAGCGCCGCAGGTTCGCGCGAGCCAGGCCGCGCCTCGCCCATGAGCGCTAGGGTGCAGGAGTACGAGGGTCGACGAGGTGACAGCATGACGTTCGCGGAGTTGTTCGGCACGGAGCTGCCCATAATCCAGGCGCCGATGGCCGGGGTACAGGACCAGCGCCTGGCGGTGGCCGTCTCGACCGCTGGCGGTCTCGGTTCGCTGCCGTGCGGGCTGCTGGCGCCAGACGAGATCGCGTCCGAACTGCGCGAGATCGAGTGCCGGACTGACAGGCCTTACAACGTCAACTTCTTCAGCCACAGGGTGCCGCCGCGCAACCCCGACGCCGATGCACGCTGGCGCCAGCTCCTCGCCCCTTACTACGAGGAGTTGGGCGTGGACGCAGGCGCCGAGTCGGTCTCGCCGCTCCGCACGCCGTTCGACGACGCGGCCGCCGCGGTGGTCAGCGAGTTGCGGCCGCCGGTCGTGAGCTTCCATTACGGCCTGCCGGCCGAGCAGCTACTGGCCGAGGTGCGCGCTACGGGAGCGAAGGTCATCGCCACCGCCACCACCGTCGCGGAAGCGCTTTGCCTCGAGGCGCGCGGCGTTGACGCCGTCATCGCGCAGGGCGCCGAAGCCGGCGGCCACCGCGGCATGTTCCTCACGAACGACATCACTACGCAACTCGGCACCTTCGCCCTCGTGCCACAGGTCGTGGCAGCCGTAAAGGTTCCCGTCATCGCGGCTGGCGGCATCGCTAGCGCCGCTGGCGTGCGAGCTGCGCTGACACTCGGGGCTATCGGCGCGCAGGTGGGCACCGCCTTCCTGTTGTGCCCGGAGGCGACAACCAGACCCCTGCACCGCTCCGCGCTGATAAGCGCCGCGGCGCGGCACACGGCCATGACGAACGTGTTCACCGGCCGCCCGGCGCGCGGCATCGTGAACCGCCTCATCCGCGAACTCGGGCCCCTCAACGCCAGCGTGCCGGACTTCCCGCACGCCGCCAAAGCGCTGGCGGCCCTGCGCGCTGCGGCGGAAGCGCGCGGGAGCACCGACTTCACTCACCTGTGGGCGGGGCAGAACACGAGCGGCTGCGCGGCGATTCCCGCTGGCGAACTCACGCGGCGGCTGGCGACCAGCGTCTGACGCACTCTGCTCCTAACTGTTCCTGGCGGTACTCAGTTCTGTTTGGCTAGCTGCAGCGTCCCTCGCGTCAGGTTGGCGCATGTGACGGCAGCGCCCGTTGGTTCATAGCTACCGCTGACGCTCTCCTCCGTGCGCGAGAGCGTGACCTTGTAGGAGCACTCGCCGGCCACGGCCGGGCTTAACGTGACGTCGAGCAGGTCGCCCTCCTTGCCAACGAACAGTTGGCCCGTCCAGGCGCCGCCGTCCTGCCGCGCGGCATCTCCGCCCATCACGGTGTGCCACGTGCCCGTGAGGACGTACTCGTTCTGCTGGAGGGTGACTAGGGCGGTGCCCGCGCCGTTGGCATCGTCGCTGACTGTGCCGCGCCACGTTCCGGTGTAGTCGAACGCCCCGACCTTCGGCTTCTGGCCGAGACCGCAACTCGTCAGCAGCAATAGCGCTCCAGCAGTCACGCCCAGCAGGTGCGCTACGCGCCCAGTGCGGCGGTGAGTGCCTCGTAATGCTCGTGTCATGACGACCTCCTCGCTCAAGCAAGCGTACAGGTTCGAGGTGAGTTCTCCGCTTGCCACCAACCCCACCCAAGGGTCATCGTCTAGACCATGCCTCGGCTGTTCATCGCCTTACCAGTTGAAGACAGCGTGCGCGCCAACCTCGCGCGCGTGGGCACAGCCGCCGACGCGCGCGGCGTCAGCTGGGTGAAACCGGAGAACCTGCACGTCACGCTGGCATTCTTGGGAACGGTCGAGGAGCACCGCATCGACGACGTAGAGGACGCCGCTTTCGCAGCCACGGAAGGCTTCGTCGGGCCGCTCCGTCTCGCCGCACAGGGCATTGGCGCCTTCCCTAACGACCGGCGGGCCAAGGTCCTGTGGGCGGGCCTAACGGGCGACGTGCCGACGCTCATCAAGTTGCAGGCCGCCCTCGCGAACGAACTTCGAGCGGCGGGCTTCGAACTCGACGACAAGCGCTTCCACCCGCACATAACGCTCGCCCGGCTTAGGGTGCCACAGCCCGTTCCCAACAGACTCGCGCGGCTACAGGAGTACGGCGAATGGAGTGTCGGCGAGCTGCAGGTCGTCGAGAGTCGCCTTCACCCGGCGGGCGCCCGCTATGTGGTGCGGGCCGACGTGCCGTTGGGAGACGAACATGACTGAAGGAGATTGAGAGTCTTAAGGCAGCCCCGCGGTCTCTGAAGGTCGGTAAGGTTTACTACCCCTCCGAGACTAGAGCGGGGCCAGAGGCAGCACCAGCCCCGGGAAGTCTTGACGGTAACGATAAACGTCGAGCGTTAGTAACCGATCCGCGGCGATGAGGGCGTGAGCACCCACCATGAAGTCGACTAGTAGCCGCTTCGGCTGACCTCCAGAGGACCGCCTCCGCCTATCGGCGTAGGTCGCGAACGCCTGTCCGACCTCATCCCACATGCGTGGCGAAAACTGACGGTCGACCTCGACGGCGGCATCGTGCAAGAACCGGGTGACGAACTCCTCGGTCGCTCCCGGGTACGCGCGGAGCTCGACCATTACCGGCGCGCAGATGACCAGCCTGCCCGCCCGGCGTGCTTCGTTCAACCACTCTGCCATAGCGCCAGCTAGAGGCTCGGCAGACCAAAGAGCGGAAATGACGTTCGTGTCTAGTGCGGTGCGCATGGTCAGTCGTCATCCCGCAAGTCCCGCAGCCAGGCACCTATCTCTTCTCTGGTCTCGAACGCGCGTAGAGCACCAACGTACGCCGCGAACGGGTTCTCGTCGCCACGGACGGGCCTTAAGTACGTGACGCCTTCCACGGTCACGAACTCCACCACATCACCCTGCTCTAGGCCAAGCCGCGTACGGACCGCCTTCGGGATCGTCACCTGTCCTTTGCTCGTGATGGTCGCCTTTACACTCACCTTACGTTGCCTCCATCTAGTAAGGATTCTACCAGCCGTCGCCGCGTCAGAAGAGTCGCGTCACGGTGAGCATGACCCCCTGACTGGGCCCCCACGAAACACACCGCTCAGAACCGCTCCACCGCCAACGCCCCAATATCTAGACTCGTCTGCTCCCCGGCAGCTAGCTCCCCAACGAGTTTCCCGGTGATCGGCGCGAGGCTGACGCCC
>CALCHY010000134.1 GCA_937907415.1 uncultured Trueperaceae bacterium | reverse complement strand
GCGCGGCCTGGGCCGACCGCGACTCCCCCCCCCCCCCCCTTCTTCATAGTTTAGGTTTTTGGAGGATGCGTCCTGCACAACCACAGTCGGGCATTCCGTCACAGGCCGTCGGATCCCTCCCTGCTCATAGCAGGAGTGAAAGCACTGGCGCAAGAGCGGTGGAACTGCTGCTCGGGCGGCAGTTCTCAGTCCCAAGGCTCCCCCTCATGGCTGGCGTCCTTCCAGGCGCGAAGGGCTAATCTTGCGTCTATAACGGCGTTTCCCATAAATACCGATATTGCGAACAGAGGGTGCGGAATGTCGGGGTTAGTTGAGTTCGTAGATGATTCCCCACCATGTAACGTCTAGCCCGGATTATTCATGAGTGATTGAAAAGAGAAGGCCTTCAACATGGTAGAAAGGGTGTACCAGACGCACTTTCTAGCAGGTGGAGGCCTTCTTGTGAGAGAGAATATCACTTCGCAATCTGTCTTGTTCGAGAGCGGCTTCGTGAAGCCGATTCTCGCGGCGTTCGATCAGCCGGCCAGCAGCTCCGATGGCGGCGCTTTGCTCCTGAAGCTGGCGGATGACCGCTTGCGTTTGACGACGGCGGTGGCGGGCGCGCTGCCCGATGAGCGCGAGGCGGGCAAGGTCAAGCACTCGCTGCTGAACGTCATCCAGCAGCGCGTGATGGGGATCGGTAACGGTTACGAGGACGCCAACGACGCAAGCCGCTTGAGAGGTGACCCCACCCACCAGTTGCTGCTGGGCCGCGCGCCGGGCGCCGGCAGCGAGCTGGCGTCGCAACCGACCATCTCCCGCCTGGAGAACGCCTTCGGTGAAGAGCAGGTGCGGGCGGCGGTGAACGCGTTCACTTGCGCGGTGCTCAACCGGCACCGAAGGCGCCTGCGCAAGAAAGCCAAGCGCATCATCATCGATGTCGACGCCACCTGGGATGACGCGCACGGTGAGCAGCAAGGCGCTCTGTTCAACAGCTTCTACCGCAACCACGGCTTCCTGCCGCTGCTGGCGTTCGCGCAGTTCGATGACGAGAACGAGCAGTACTTACTGGCTGCCCTGCTGCGGCCGGGCAACGCCGGCAACGATGAGGTCATGAGCTTCCTGGTGGGCGTGATCGAGCAGGTCAGGCGGCGCTTCCCGACGGCGGAACTCACGCTGCGGGCTGACGCTGGCTTCGCGCTGCCCGCCGTGTTCGAGTACCTCGACGACCACCAGGTGCGTTACGCCATCGGTATGGGCAGCAGCAGCGTCCTGAAGGCGTATGCCGCGCCCGGCATGCAGATCGCGCGGGCGTTGAGCGAAGCCAGCGGCGATAGCGAGAGGGTCTACGTGGATGAGCAGTACCAGACGCAGAAGAGCTGGCCGCATTCGCGGAGGGTGATCATCAAGGCCGAGGTCACGCGTTACCCGGGCCGGACGCCGCGGGATAACGCGCGCTTCGTCATCACCGACCTCGCCGGCAGCGCGGACTTCATCTACGAGAGCGTCTACAGCCGCAGGGGCGACGTGGAGAACCGCATCAAGGAGCTCAAGGGCGCCATCCGCATGGACAGGACGAGCTGCACGAGTTTCGCGGCTAATCAGCTGCGGGTGCTGCTGCACGCGGTGGCGTTCGCGCTCTACCAGGAGATCCGCTTGGCGGCGGCCGGCACCAGCTTCGCGACCGCGCAAGTAGCCACCATCCGGGAGCGCCTCATCAAGCTGGGCGCCTGGTTCAAGACCACCACCAGACGGATCGTCATCCACCTGCCCGAAACGGCGCCGTGGCGCGGCGAGTGGGTGACCATCGCCGGGCGCTTAGCCGCGCCGCCAACCTGAGCCAGCAGCACGACCAGGACCCCACAACCGGTACTTGGCGAGCTCCCGGCCAGCGAAGCGTGCACTCGGGCGCTTGAAATGGCGGCCGGAGCGCCTGTTACCGACGCCACCGCCTCGGACGACCAGGCTGCAGGCTCCGGCCGGCATCAGACCACCGAGAAACCTGCTGCCGCACCCCGAAAACCGACCCCGATAAGCCGCTCATGAATAGACCGGGCTAGCACGTTTCGGATCACCCCTTTGCTACTGTAGGCCATGTATTCGCGGCAAGTTCCTGCGCTAGAGTCTTGGGAAGGCCTTACCAGCCACATGAGGAAGGAACGCAAGCACATGGTGTCAACGCCTAAGAGGACAACGTATCTTCTTATTTCATTAATGTGCCAGCTCTTGTTGTTCGCGAGCGTAGGCTCTGCCCAGAGTCTAGGGGATTGGTTCGATGCTGTAGATGAACTGGAATTGCGCGTGACCAAGACGATTAATGATCTGCTCTCCCATCGGTTAGAGCGCGTCAGAGCCGGGGAAGGCACTATGGCAACGTTCACGTATTCCGCGGCCGCCCTTCCCCGAGAGATTCTGGCCGAGTTGGCCTTCTCTGACAATAGCGAGCTAAGAGCCGCTGCGAGCGGGTACGTTGAGGAAACCTTCGCCGTATTTCAGCGAAGCAGTTCTAAAGCGGATTACGCTACTTATCAACGTGTAGTTGCCGCTTATAGGATGATATCGGCTGCCGACGATATCTATTTTGCTGTAATGAGAGATGCAAGTTCCGAGAGTTTTGATTTACGTGTAAGAATCTTTGAGCTTTGGGCGATGAACCGGCAGATTTGGGATATGTGGTGATCGCAACGGCTTGACGATCAAGGATTAGGCGTTGCAGAACACACTTGGGAGGCGAGCGGGGGTTCCAGAATGTCCGGAGCGGTGACGTCGCTGGGTAACGGGTGAAAGTCGCGCAGGTTGCCGGACACGATGATGCTCGCGTTGCCTTTAAGGGCCGCGGCTACTACGTGATGGTCTTTGGGGTCGTTCGTCAATCCGGCGAGGAATTGGGCATAATCGTCGACCATGGCCTCTGGCAGGACGTCGCGCAAGTTGTCGATCCGTTGTTGAGCGGTCTCGGGGCCGATTTGGCGCACGAGGTTGCGCCGGGCTTCATCGAGGATCTCCTCGCTCCACTTTGGTTGGTAGAGCAGTTCGAGCGCTAGCGCTACCGCCGTGTCCTGGAGGATCGGCGGATAAAGAATGTTGGCGTCGAGTACGGCGACGAGGGGTTGTGGAGGTGCCAGTGCTACTCCTGCGGCGGCCAGGTAATAGGCAGGTCGTACTCGCTGGCTTCGGCGGATCGGCGTACCAGGTTGGCAAACTTAGCGTCGCGCTCCTGGTCGCGCTGGTCTCGATATGTGAGGACGGCATCGAGCTCTAGTCGGCGGTGCGTGCCCTCCCAGCGGAAGGCCAGCTTTCCTTCGTCGCATAGGCGAACCAGGTACTGGCGGGAGACGTTCAGCAGCCTTGCAGCTTCAGTTGTGGTGAGTTCCTTCTTCGTGCGGGTGATCGTGAGTTGCTCGCCGGCGGCTAGGGCATCCACGAGGGCCCTCAGGAGCTCTGCGGCGGCGTCCGGCAAAACCGCCTCCCGGTCACCGACCGTGACGTACGCCCGGCGTGCAGAGCTGCGCCCTCTCCCCTTCCGGAGTAGCCCGGCGAGGCTCTGAAGCTCATCGGCCTCCTCAGCGCGCGGCGCTACGGTTAGGTTTCGCTTTCTCGCGGCAAGTCGAGGCATGCGCCAGCCCCTTTCTCTACCCCAAACGTAGCAGACAAACGCTATAAGTGCAACTTCACACGTGATGATCGCGCGCGAGCAGATATCCTTTCAATGATGATCCCGCTGTTAACAACGCCCCCATCACGCTTGCTGACGAGGAGCAATTGATGGTCCGCAACGGCCTCGCAAAGTGGTCGCCCGAAGCGGAGCTCGCGCGGGTCGACCAGCTGATCGGCTCGAGTGAGGCAGAGCGCAAGAGGTTCGCAGCCAGGGCGGTGGGTGAGCGAAATCACGAGTGCCTGTGGTTGTTGACGCGCGCCTATTTGGAGGCGCAGCAGCGCTCGGCGAACACGGTCAGCTCGTACCGCAAAGGCGTGATGGTGCTGCTGGAAGCGTGGGAGGGCGTGGACCTCCTGCGGCCGACGAGGGCTGACGCTGAGGCGTTCGTGCGGCGCCTGAACAATCCGAAGCGCGAAGCGGACCCAGATGACTTGCAGGCGGTTGCGCAGCGGCGGTTGGGAAAGAAGCCGGTGAAGGCGCTCTCCCCCGCTTCCGTGCGGCAGCGTGTGTCGGCCGCTAGGGCGTTCTACGAGGCGCTCCGGTGGGTGGATCTCACCCCGGCGGACCCGTTCGCGGAGGTGACGCTGCCGAAGCTCACGGAGAAGCCGGTGGAGCGCGCGAAAGCGAAGGCGTACACGCTGGAGGAGCTCGAGTGGATGGCGATGGTGTGCCGCGACTGGGATGATCGCCTGATCTTGTTGTTGGGTGCGCACGCTGGGTTGCGCGTGTCGGAGATGCTGGCGCTCACCTGGGATGACGTGAGCTTGCGCAGCGGCCGACTGACGGTGCGGCTGGGTAAGGGTGCCAAGACCGCCGGAGTCACCATGAGTGATG
>CALCHY010000133.1 GCA_937907415.1 uncultured Trueperaceae bacterium | reverse complement strand
TCTTCCTTCTTGAGGATTCGCATTACGGCCTTTTCGCCGTTGGTGATGGGGAGGATGGAGAGGCGCATGTCGGTTTCGGCGCCGGCGTCTCGGAAGGTAATGCGGCCGTCTTGGCTGCTGCGGCGTTCGGCGATGTTGAGGCCGCCCATGATCTTGAGGCGCGCGATGAGGGCGCCGGCGGTGCTTCGGGGGAACTCGATGTACTGTCTGAGTTCGCCGTCGCGGCGGAACCGGACGCGTACGGCTTCGCGCGAGGGTTCGATGTGAATGTCGCTGGCGTCCTGCAGCACGGCGTCACGCAGGATGGTGTTGATGCTCTTCACGACGGCGTTGTCGTCAACGTCGTCGATCTCGATGATGTCGGTGTCGTTGTTGCTGTGGTGGGCGACTTCCTGGCCGGCTTCGCGCACGAGGTCGGTGAGTTCGTCGCTAGAGTAATGCTTGCGGATGAGGCCGGCTACGGTGGCTTCTGCCATCTGCACGGGGATGATGCGGCGACCGACGGCCATGCTGACGTTGTCGATCACCAGCACGTCGCTGTCGTCGGTGACTCCGAGGTAGAGGTCGCCGTCTTGGACGCGTAGTGGCATGACCCGGTAGCGTTCGGCAGTTTCCTTGGGGACGAGTTTCACGGCGTCGGGTTCGATGATGATGCGGCCGCCGGTTTGGCTGGCGGCGCGCCTGGCGAGCATCTGCGTGAGGCTGCGGTAGGTGGCGACCGTGATGCCGTGGGGGCGGAGGCGCACGCCGGCGCTGCGCTCGAGTTGCCTGACGAGGGCGTTGTCGAGCGGGTCGAGCATGCCGAGCGTGAGGATGCCAGCGTCGATGGTCAGGGGTACGGAGTGGTGTTGCGCGGCTATGCGGGCGTTGATGGCGTTCAGCGCTTCGTGGGTGGGCCTGGTGAGGCGGTCCCAGGTGGGGATGTTCTGTTCTCTGAGCGCGCGTTGGATGTCGGTGTCGCTGATGTGCTCGAGGGTGAGGAGCGCTTCGCGGGGGTGAACGTCGGTGGTTTCCGCGTGAAGGGTGGCCTCATCGGCTTGATCGGGGGTGATGAGGTCGTGCTCGAGGAGCCAACCGATCAGGTTCTTTGTGGGGGTGGTTACTGCCATCGCGTCTCCTGGGGATAGGGTGCCTGTTTTGCCTTCAATCAGTATATCTTCTTTGCATGTTTCGGCTGGCCATTCGGGGGGTGGGTGTCAGGAGCGAGCCGCTCCTGCCGCACTGAGCTAGACTGGAGGTATGCCTACATTCACTTATGTTGTGCGTGACCACTCTGGCGTGCTGCGCCGCGGCGAGGAGGAGATGGAGACAGAAGAGTCTCTAGTGCAGGCCTTGCAGCGCAAGGGGTTCTTCATCGTTAAGGTCGCGAAGAAGCGCTCCTGGACGAGCGGGAACACTGAGGTCGAGTTGCCCGAATGGTTGGGTGGCGGTGGTGTTTCCAAGAAGGAAGTCACGATCTTCACGCGCCAAATGGGCACCCTTATGCGCACGGGGGTGAACCTGGTGTCGGCCATGGAGGCGCTCGAGGGCCAGGCGAAGTCGGCGGCCATGCGGCGCACCATCCGGCACGTACGCGAGCAGGTGCAGACCGGCATGCCGGTTGGGGATGCGTTCGCCGAGAAGGAGCGGCAGTTCGGGGAGCTTTACGTCAACCTGGTTAGGGCCGGGGATCAGACGGGCACGTTGGCGGAGACGATGATTTCGCTTGCGGAGCACTTGGAGCGGAGTGGGAAGATCGCTGGGCGTATCAAGAGCGCCTTGGCCTACCCCGTGACGGTGCTGCTGATCGGCTTAGGTATCGGTTGGTACTTGTTGACGCAGATCGTGCCGCAGTTCGCGCAGATGCTGGTGGATATGGACGCGGAGTTGCCGAAGATCACCGAGGTGACGATGGGCATCTCGCAGTTTCTGCAGGAGCGTCCGCTCGAGCTTGGTTTGGGCATTATCGCGCTAGTGGTAGCCATTACGTTGTCTTACAAGAGCGAGCGCGGGAAGTACGTTTACCACTGGTTGTTCGAGCGTACGCCCATCGTGAAGCTGTTGTTCAAGGGTTCTTCGTTGGCGTCGTTCGCTTCGGCTCTGGCGGTGGCTCTGAGGTCTGGGTTGCCGGTGCTCGAGGCGTTGGAGGTAGCTGAGCGGGTGGTTGGTAACCGCGTGATGCGGGGGGCTATCGAGGGGGTGCGTTCGGACGTGTCGCGTGGTGATGCGGTCAGTCGCTCGATGCAGTCTTACCCCGTGACGTTCCCGCACATCTTCGCGGCGATGGTGAAGGCCGGGGAGGATTCGGGCAACATTGAGGAAATGGTTGAGAATGCTCAGGATTATTACCAGAGCGAGGTAGACCAAACCGTCGAAGGACTAACAAGTATGCTCGAACCAGTGATGATAATATTTTTGGGCGGCCTAATTGCAACGATTATGCTAAGCCTGTTTTTGCCGATGTGGACGGCAATGGACACCCTTGGGGGCGGTTAAGATTGTGATGGTGCATTCCAGAGTAATAACCTAACCACACCATACCACAAGAACGCGCTCGAGGGAAGCCACCTCGGGCGCGTTCGTTTGACCACACGTAACATGGAGCTAGTGC
>CALCHY010000132.1 GCA_937907415.1 uncultured Trueperaceae bacterium | reverse complement strand
AGAGCAACGTCCCCAACCTTCCCATCGGCATGCAGATCGAAGACCCCACCTTCCCGAAACTCCTCGAGCTCGCGGGCGCCCCCAAGGAAATCTCCACCCCCGAAGAAGCCCCCGCCGAAACCGAGCCTGAGCCTGAGCTTGAGCCAGTCGAGGAGAAGCCCACCCTCCAAGAACTCCTCGAGCTCGCCGACAAAGCCGGCTTCAAGCGCGAGCAAGTCGTCCTCGTCGCGCAACGCACCTACGGCAAAACCACCCTCGAAGCCCTCACACTCGAGGAACGCAAGGCGCTCGAGACCCGCATCCGCGCGCGCGACCATAAAGCCGCGTAGTCATGCGCCCAATCCGTTTCGAGGCTCCGATAGTCAGGGCTGTCCTTCAGGGCCGCAAGACTGAATCACGAGACCCCATCCCACGCTTTCCAGCAGGCGGACAGGTCAAAGAACTCTTCAAGGGGAGGTGGGAACACACTCCTGACGGTGGAACCGATCAGGACGCCGTCACCCAAGACAACCCCTTCCATGACAACAGCGGCCGACTCTTCGTCAAGGAAGATTGGTGCATCCATGAGTTGCGCGAAGTCGACCGCTCACTCAGGATCAAGTACATCGCCGACCAACAATGCAGCCCCTGGCTCCAGGACCCCTACGACGTCGAACGCATCCTTTTTGAAAAATACTGGAACGAAACCCACCACGATCTCGGCTACAGATGGGATGAAAAGCAAGAGAAGTGGTTAGAGGCTGACACCCGCAGCCCTTACGACGTACCGCGGATACGCGTGGGCGGCAGCATGTCGCAATGGGCAAGTCGCATCACGCTCGAACTCATTAGTGCGTGGGTAGAGCGACTGCATGACATCACTGACGATGGCGCCATAGCGGAGGGCATTTACGAGCGTCACGCCATCGGCGACGACCCCGCCTCAGCACCCTGGACGTGGCAACGCCACGGCTGGCGCTACGACAACCCCCGGGAAGCGTACGCAGCCCTCTGGGACGCCACCCACGGCCGCACACCCGGCCTCACCTGGAAGGACAACCCGTGGGTCTGGGTGATCGAACACAAGCGCCTTCACCCGTAAACCGATGCAACCCCGCCCCTCGATACGCGAGATGCAATCGAGGGGCAACCAACTCAACAAAAGAGCCAAACTGAGGAAGCGACCACCACCCCGAAACGAAAGGAGGGATCCAAACTCATGCCGCACCACAGACCCAGCCTCGGCCGCCTGGTCGAAGACCACGCCGCCTTCGCCACCCCACTGAGCGAAGAAGAACTCCGCGAGTTCCTACCTTTCGAGACGCCCAACTCCGACCACGAGTACATCGCCATCAAGGCCTACGATTACTACGACCCCGAGAAACGCGAGCGCAAGCCGCACATGCGTCCCCCGCGCCCCGAACTAATCATCACCTGGGACAAGGCAAACAAGGAGATCCGCGCCATCACCAGCGTCGGCTTCAACTCAGGCGGCTACCACGACCTCATCCTCCAACGCATCGACAAGCCCAACGACCTCGCCCACCTTTACGAACTCCTCGCCCCCAGCGTCGACTCCCGCAACACAAAGGCAGGCCTAGCGTGATCCTCGGCACGTACCGCCGCCTCACCCCCGAGGAGCTAGGGCCCATGCAGGACCGCTCGTGGATAGGGTTCGGGGGAACCAAAGGGGTCGAGTTCGTCCTCGAAGGCGTCGAGTGGAGCATCCCCGGCCACCCCGAACCGCTCACCATCGTCTTCCAAGACAGCGTGAGCGAAGACGGCGACATCCTCATCTCGGAGCTCGCCTACACGCGCATCCCATACCCGCAACGGCTCCTCACCGAAACTCGCGAGCGACTCGCTGACATGCTCATGCACGTCGAGAAGGAAGAGTTCATGGAGAAGCTTGAGGAGCTCGCCCTAGACATCAGCGAGTAGGGAAGGACAGTGCGTTGTTGGGGGCTAGACCGCGGCTGTGGCTGCCGAGAGCCGAGCGACGGCGTCGTAGAGCGCTTCCCATTCCCGTGCCTTGCCTTCCTCGCCAACTCTCCGTAGCGCCCCGCTCACTTCGCTGCGGACCTGGGGGAACATTCGCTTCATCTCTGGCGGCTCATGCTCCAGCCAGGATGCGTTGTCAGATGCCTGGTGCGCGCCTCCCTGGGACGCGAAGCCCATTCGCGCGATCGTGATCGCTTCGCGCCGAATGGAAAGCATCTCGTGGCCCAGGTTGGATTGGGCGGTGAACGTCATCACGTGAAGGCACACCATTAGGGCCGCCTGCGACCGCCCCGCCGCCAGGTAGGTCACCGCTAGGTTCGTCGCATTTCGGGCTGCTGCGATCGCGTTATGTTCCTGAACCGCGAGACCGGTCGAAACATAGTACAGGCTTGCCGCGGCCGCCCACCACGCGACGAGAAAATACTCGGTGCCTTCGCGGTTCGCGTCGAACTGTCTCAACTGACCGTCCGTGAAAGGCGCAACCGGAAAGCCATTCGGGTCGCAGCGCTGCAGCGGATTGAAGTCCTGAGGCCACTTCTCCCAGATATCACTCCCATCCAAGTTCAAGGCGGCCCCCTCACGCCACAAGGCCGCGTTGAAGTAGCGATCGGGGTCAACCTCCTTGAGAGCCTGGAACTCATCCAGCGGCAGCCCTAACGCCCAAACGACAGACTGAAGCCTGGCATCTAATTCACTCGCCACAACATCTCCTCATCCCCGCAAGTTTGCGATATGGGCGCAAGATTACCACCCGGTTCGCAGCACTCACTGTGGTCAAGACCGCACTCTGGGGTACAGGGGTTGCCGCGCCAAACCGCCCCTACTGCCTATCGCATTTCTATGTTCCTCATGATAATATCTGCCTAAGTGGATCGACTGATCCGCACTCGTTTCACCTGCTGCCGCGCGATTGACTCCCGCGCGACAGCGTGAAGGAGAGCGGCGACAACGGAGGCATCATGCTCACCCTGTCGAACACCCAGTCCATCCGCGATGTACGCGCCGCGCAACGCAACAACGCGCGCTCGTACGAAGATCTCCGCGTGGAGGCCGAGAACGCCGCCTATGACGCCTACAAGGTCGTCGACAACGCCGTACTCGCACTCCAATACGGGGAGATGACTGAGCTCGAAGCAGGCATCACCCTCGCTGAAGCGAAGGCCCTGCGCGCAGCCCGGAAGAAGGAGTGGCGAGACCTCGTTCACTCCCACTGAGAACCCAGGTTCTCCCCGGTCCTCACACCGGCCCCAACGTGACCCCAGCCCCGGCTGGTTTTGAAGAGACTCGAACCCGTTTTCGAGTCTCTTTCTCCTGCTTACTCGCGGACCTGATGACTCCCCCCACTGTGAGCATCGTGTCAGACGACATGAGCTACGTTCAGTAATACTTCGGCGGCGCCCTAGAGGCCTCGCAGCGAACCTCCAGGGGGACCACCTTGATACGCACACCACGCCTCGGCGCCTACCTAGCCAGCCTCATCCTGCTCCTAGCCGCCTGCGGCCAACAAGCCACTCCCGACACCACACCCCCAACCATCGCCCTCAACGCCTCCACCACGGAACTCCAAGGCAGCGTCAACCAAACGCTACCCCTCGAGCTAACCATCCAGGCGAGCGACAACACCAATCTGGCGCGCATTGACCTACTGCGCGACGAAACCCCCATTGCACAGCACGAACCGACCGGCAAACAGGCTACACACACCTTTACAGCCCAAGTGACCATAACTACGCCCGGAACTATCACGTACCAGGCTCGCGCGACGGATGCCGTAGGCAACATCGGCTACAGCAACACCATCACCGTCACCACCAAGGTAGTCAGCAGCACTCCAGTCGCCCACGACGGCACCCTCGACGCTTACGCCGGCGTACCCATCGAGATAACCCTCGAAGCTGACGCCCCAGACGGCGAAGAGCTCACCTACGCGCTCACCGATCTACCCGAACTCGGCACCCTCACCGCCTTCGACCCCACCGATGGCCGCGTGACCTACACCGCTTCCCCCGACACCATCGGCGAGGACACCTTCCGCTTCACCGCCAGCAACGCAAACGCCACCTCACCCGCCGGCACCATCACCATCCACATCCACGAACGCCCCACGGGCCCCATCGCCAGCGACCTCCGCGTCAACCTCGACGAGGACGAACCCGTAATGGTCACCCTGAAGGCCACCACCGACCTCGAGGGTGAGCTGAACTTCGCGATCCTCAGCAACCCCAGTAATGGCGCCCTAGCCGACCTAGACCCCGTCGCTGGCACCCTCACGTACACTCCCAACCCAGACTTCAACGGCCACGACACTTTCACCTATCGCGCCACCGACGGCGCCAACCACTCACCCCCAGCCACCGTCAACCTCGAGATTCATCCCGTAAACGACGCCCCCATCACTCAAGACCTCGACATCGATACTGATGAAGACACCCCCGTTGACATCCGCGTTGCCGCGCACGACGCCGACGGTGACCCACTCACATTCGTCATCGACGAACCACCCGCACATGGCGAGGTCACGGGCGCGCTTCCCGACATCACCTACATCCCGGACCCCGACTACTTCGGCGCCGACCGCATCGTAGTTGCCATAAGCGACGGCACCGAAATCGTCTATGCCGCCATCCGAATCACAGTTCATCCCGTGAATGACCCGCCGGTAGCGGTAATCGCGACCGACGTAATCTCAGGCTCCTCTCCACTCCAAGTAGCCTTCGACGCGACCGGCTCTTACGACATTGACTCGAACTCACTAACTTACGCATGGAGCTTCGGTGACGGGAGTAGTGGCACAGACTCGGTGCTCACTCACACGTATCCGGATCCTGGCCATTACGAAGTGACCCTCACCGTCACCGACGAGCAAGGCGCCAGCAGTCAAGCCACCCTGGCCATCGCCGTAAGTGGCGTCATCCCCCTGCCCGACATGCACCACATCAGGAGTAGGCACACGGCGACCCTGCTGAACGACGGGCGCGTCCTCATTGTGGGAGGAGACACCAACGGCACAGCCGAAATCTATGACCCAACCACCAACTCGTTCACCATCACGGGAAGCATGGCCAATCCCCGAACGCAACACTCGGCAGTCGGGCTTCCAAACGGTCGAGTTCTAGTCTTAGGTGGAGTAGCGCGGGATTTCGAAGAGTACGACCCGGCCACCGGCCAATTCACTACCGTGTTCAACCATGCGCCCTTGCGCGTCAACAGCGCATTCCTCGAGCCGGATGGTTCCGTCCTCGTCTTCACTAATGGGAGCGTCAATTCTTGCGGGGGCCCCGCCCAGGTACTACGCTATCAGCCAACCGAAAAGACCTTACAGGTGCTACAGAACTTCGGGGCCCGCTCCGACTACTCGGTCACCAGGACCGCCACAGGCTCTTATGTTCTGTCAGGAGGTGTCAACTGGTACTTATGCGACGCTGGCAACGGGCTCACTGGTATATCTGTCC
>CALCHY010000131.1 GCA_937907415.1 uncultured Trueperaceae bacterium | reverse complement strand
CGTCAATGCGTAGGTAGAGCGCCCTGTTCTGAGCATCCTTGTCTGGCACCCACCGCGAGAGGCCCGCGGTTTGCGTGGTTGCTTGAACTTGGTACCAGGTTAGGCACCCTTCCTGTGCCCCTGCTGGAAGGGAGTACCGCGCTTCGGCGATGGCGTTGAACACTTCGCCGGCGCTTGTGGTCCTGTATACCGTGGAGATAGTGGAGGCGCTGGTGGGGTTGGGTCTTAGTGGTCTTCCAGTGCCGTCTGTTGTAACGCGTACTGTTCTTTGGGTGATGGGTTGATAGTGGCCGAAGAGGGGCTCCATTAGTGTGAGGGGGTCAATGTAGTAATCGGTTGGGTCTGCGGTAGCGGGATGGTTGATCAGATAGCCGTTGCCGAGTTCCCCGTCTGCCTTCTCGCCTGGCCACGACCATTGGTCAAAGGTTCGGACCTCGAAGTGAAGATGTGTGGCTCCGGGTACGCCGGTGTCACCTTCTATGCCGATGATCGCGCCGGCGTTTACAGGGTCTCCAGCTGAAACCAAGATTTCTTCCAGGTGCCCATACAAGGAGTACAGGTTCTCCGCGTGCTTGATGATTATGCCGTTGCCGTATGCCGTGCAGTTAAGCCTATCTTGTGAAGCACGGGCCGCGAATTTACAGCTGCTGGCGTCCCTATGTACGCCTGTCTTCCAAACCGTGCCGGTGGCTGCAGCGCGTACGGTTGCGCCTCCCGCGGCAATGTCCAGTGCAGTGTGATGCTTGTATTGGAACTTTGCATTCCCTATTGAGTCGAAGGCGTCTTCATAGGCAGCGAACGCTTGCGTAAGGGCCCCTGGTGGGAGGGGGTTCTGGAAAGCTTGCGATGGGGTTGGGGTTCGTTGCGTGAACACCTGCACAGCAGTTGAAAAGTGAGATGTCTTCCCGCTGACTGTGTTGTTCTGGGGGTTCGAGACTGTTTCTGACAGCTCCGCCCAAACGCCTGTCTCACCAGAACGAAGAACCACGGATAGGTCATTGGGAGTAATGCCGTCTGGGAGAGTTGATTCGTCGTACTTGGTGTGGATTGTAACGAGGCTGTTGAAATGCGTTCCACTGGGTCGGAACTCATACGCAACCCCCGTAGAGCTCCCAAGATGTGCTGGCGGCGTAGCGTCGGTCTTAACGACAGAGATCTCGATCTGCTCGCCTGGGCTAATGGCGCCGGCCGGAATGTTGACGAACGCGCGCATGTCTTCAGAGAAGACAATTCCGCCCTCGTGATCCAAAGTCTTTGGGCCAGTGGCGATGCCACCACGGCCCGTTTCACAACCAGCTAGTAGCAAAGTGACTGCCAGAAGACAAAGGTAGAGTAATCGCTTCACGCTGCCCCCTTCGGAACGTCAAGCGCTTGCCCTATGCCTGCGCGAGGGGCGCACAAGGGCAAGTCAGCGTTCCATCATGACCGTACTGTCACTAGTGTCACGAATCTATCACTCATTTCGGAGAGCAACCCTCGTGTCGCAGTGGATGAAGCTGGTCAATCTTCTCCTGAACCCGCGTCCTCCGCAAAAATAATCCGGCCGCTGGGTCGTTCGAGCACGTTCTGGATCCTCACCTGGCGCGTGTTCCCTACGTGCTTCACACCCCTCTTGACCACGACTAGGCTGCCGTCGTTGAGGTTGCCGACGGCTTGGTCGGGTTCGTTCCCGGCGCTCTCTAGGTGGATGGTGAGGGTGTCTCCGACGGCGTAGTGGGGGCGCAGGGCGTGCGCGAGCTCGTTGAGGTTGAGAACGTTGGCGCCGCGTAGGCGCGCTGCTTTGGTTAGGGGGAAGTCGACGGTGACTAGGGTGGCGTCGTGTTGGGTGGCGAGTTCGGCGAGCGCTACGTCGGTGGCGAGGCTGGCGGGAAGCTCGTCACGTAGTGGGGCGAGCTCGAGGCCGGCTTCCTTGAGGTTCTCGAGGTTGGCGAGGCCGCGGAGGCCTCGAGCGCGGCGGTTGGGGCTGGGGCTGTCGGCGAGGATCTGGAGTTCGTCGAGGACGCGGGTGCTGAGGGCGGTGGCGCGGCCGGGTAGGAGTGCGGGTAGGAGGTTCTGGATGCGGCCGTCGATGATGGCGCTGGTGTCCAGTAGGATCTCGGGTTTGGGTCCGGCCTTGGTGGCGGTGGTGAAGGCGCTGCGGTGCGCGACGGTGAGGCTAGTGCTGGTGACTAGACTGATCAGTCCGGTGATTAGGCCGTGCCACCACGCGAAGCCCGGCACTTGCGCTAGGAAGGTGTTGAGTAGGACGGCGACGATGAGTCCGATGGTGGCGCCGAGCACTCCGCTGATGACGACTTCGCTGGGTATGCGGTCGAGGCGTTCCTTGAGGCGCTGGTAGCTGTTCTGGGTGCGGCTGCGTAGGGCGTGCCCGATCAGGAAGCCGGTGCCTAGGCCGGAGAGGGTCAGGAAGACGGTGTTGATGGTGTCGCTGGTGATGGTGAGGAGCGTGGCGCTCCACGCGGCAATGACGTAACCGAGCACCGCGCCGATCAAGGCGAAAGCGGTGGTCACGACGTGATGCGCGCGAGCCAGCGAGATCATGACTCTCCCCTAGTTGGTCGCGAGTTGGAGTTGGTGACTGTGGTTGGCGCGGGTGATGGTGACGCTGACGGGGTCGATGGCTTCGATGCTGGCGTCCGTGCCTGGGATTAGGTCCCCAACTCGCAGCAGGTGAGTGGCGCCGTCGCAGCGAATGAGCGCCGTGGGCGACTGGCCTCCGCTAGTGGCGAGCACCGCCGCATCCACGCACCACGGCCCTTCCTCCACTGCCGACTCGGGCAACGCGCTGGTCTCTTGCTCCTCGGGCACTGGTGTCGGTAGCGGCGCGAAGATGGCCCTGGCGTTCGTACCCGCCGCAGCGTGAAGTGGGTTGCGTAGCGCGATGCTGAGCGAGCCGTGCTCGAAGGTGCTGAGTTCGGGTAGTGCGAGCACGACGGGGTGGTCGGGGATGTTCACGGTCGGCTTGGGTGGGGTGGCGCTGTTGGTGCCGTCTGGCTGGTAGGTGCCGTTGGCTGGCAGCGCGGGGAAGCCGTTTACGCTGGTGGGCGGTGCTGGTAGGGGCGCGTCGGGGATGTCGATGGTTATGGGGGTGCTGACGGTCGGTTCGGGGTCCGGCTCGGGGGCTGGCGCGAGGTCACGGAAGGGGTTCTGCGCGAGCGCCACCCCGAGGGTGAGCGTTAGTGCGAGTAGGGTGGCGCGGCGCATCTTAGAGGCCTCCTCCGTTGGTGTTGGCTTTGACTAGGACAGCTTCGTCGCGGAGTTTGACCCATCCGAGGTACGGCTGGTACCAGAGTTGCTGCACGATGCGGTTGCCGGCGTCGTCGCGGCTCTGGAAGTCCACGACGAGGACGGTGTGCTCTCCGGTGGGGAGGGCCACTTGGCGTTGTTCGTGAATGGTGTTGCTGTACTCGAGGGTGTGGGTTTCGGTGACGCCTTGGTCGAAGTTGATGGTGACGGTGGTGGTTCCGCTCCAGGTGGCGCCGGGTGTGGTGTTGAGGCTGGCGGGGAGCTCTTGGAGGGGGGGGTCGTAGGTGATGGTGACGCCGGGGCGGGCGTCTCTGTGGAGGCGGACGCCGTCGGGGGTGTAGGAGCGGTAGTAGTGGTGGTCGTAGCCGCGGCCGTAGGCGTGTTCGACGGTGAGGATGGTGCCGCGTTCGCTCATGGGTCCGATAACGCGATGGGTGATGGTTTGCGCGTCGAGGGCGTCATTGGGGTAGAGGTATTGGCGTTCGAGGCCGGTTTGGTTGGGGTGGAAGGTGGTCAGTTCGGGCACGCTGCCGATCTCGAGCCTGGGCGCGGTGTTGGGGGCGCAGGCTGCGAGGAGCGTGGCGAGGAGGATTAGGAGTGTGGTGGCGCGTCGAGTCATGGGTAGTCCTTCTGATTATCAGAATAACATGTGCTCTCTGATTACTTCTTGCTTATTGGTCTTGTGCGTGGGTGAGGTTATTGCCGCCGGTGAGGATGAGGTCGCCGCGTAGGCGGGCGTAGCCCATGTGGGGCGTGAACCAGAGGTGTTGGCGGGTTTCGGCGTTGGTGGCGTCGTCGCTGGCGGCTAGTTCGAT
>CALCHY010000130.1 GCA_937907415.1 uncultured Trueperaceae bacterium | reverse complement strand
GTTCAACTTCCAGAGCGCGTGGACGACCGGGTGGTTGGCTGGGCGGGCGATGGCGCAAGAGGGGAACGGGATCGAACGGCCACGAAGTCAGAAATGATTGCACCGCATTAGGTCTATCATCGGACCTATGTGCGGCTTGTAGGCCTTTCGTCAGAGTTGATAGCTAAAGTTAGGCATGAAATACCTACAACGCATTGGCATTGGCGTCGTCCTCTTCGCGTCCACCTCGTTGGGCATGGCTGACATGAGCCTTAAACTCGGAGCGTCATTCATCGGCTGGGAGAAGCAGGCAACATCTGGGAGCACGTACGCTAGCGCTGAGCGCCTCATTACAGATTACGCCAGGCAGGTGGGTCACGCTTGCTTCCAGCCTGAACTCTTCTTTCGATCGGGATCGACATCCGTTCTTACGGCAGAGCTTTACTACGACATGGGGCTACCTTACGGCGCCGAGGAAGTCGTATTGCTTGACAGCTTTGACCAGCGGGTGGCTCTAGTCACTCAGACGTTCCGGAGTGACGTGCTCACTGTGCTCATTAGCAGCGATTCCGGGGTGTTTCTCATACTCTGCTAAAGGCATCAAGGGTTCAGCGCCGCTTGTCCACCCTTGGACGGTTGCCCTATTCTGGACCATCAACCATGACACCACTCATGACGGCCCTTGATCAATCGATGACCCCTACCCGTCTAGGTATGGATGTGGCGTCCTTGGCTGGCAAGGGCCACCGCAGCTAAGGCGTACCTCGTTGGCCGCGTGACCGAGCTGGGGCTCTCCCCGAATGCTTGTAGCTTCAAGGAGCCTTCGCAGAGGGGGCACTCTCCAACATCGTCGGTGTCGTATCAGGTGCAGATAGCAGGACCCGACGACTCGTCCACCGGTTGGCGCTGCAACCTGCCCTGCTCCTTCGAGCACGCGGACTGCTACTCCATCGAAGCTACGGAACGGCCGACTCCTCGCGCTTCGCCGCCTCGCGCACTGGCTTTCCGCACCGGTCCCGGATCCGTAACACCAGTGGCGAACAACTCAGTTCACTCCGTTAACTCGGCCGCCGCAGGTACTGCCCTCTCGCCGGCCCGACGATGT
>CALCHY010000129.1 GCA_937907415.1 uncultured Trueperaceae bacterium | reverse complement strand
CGAGCCAAACGAGAAGCCCGACCCAGACGAGAGATCGCGGGGTCGGGCTTCTTCAATTCGGGGCCTCTTTCGCGACCGTACCACCTAGAAATACCACCTTGCGGTTTTCTGAGCCTGTCAGCTCGGCCAGCGTCGGGGCCTGTCTTGGCGTCGCGCGCTCGAAGAAATGCGCGTACTTCCTCAGCGTGAAGCTAGCGTCCGCATGCCCCAATTGCCGGGCGAGTTCGACGGCGTTCACGCCCGCACTGATGGCCATGGACGCGTAAGTGTGCCTTAGGTCGTGCACCCTGATGCGCGGCACACCGGCGCGATCCGCCCAGGCGTGCAGGCTGCGGCGCACGTTCGAGTGGTTCGCCATGCCACCATTCGCGGTGGGGAAGACGAGGGGTGAGTCTATGAGTGCCGCCTGCAGTCCCGCCTGGTGCACCTTCAGGGCGGCCACGGTGTCGCTTGGCAAGGCGATGAGGCGGTCCCCGGCGCGCGACTTGGGTGCGCCCACGTCGCCCTTGACGCTGGCGGTGCGGGTGACGTGCAGGCGGTCGCCGGTGAGGTCGTCCCATTCGAGGGCGAGGAGCTCCCCGGCGCGCAGGCCCGCGGTAAGTGCCAGGTAGAAGAGCGCGTGGTAGTCGCAGCCGCCAGCTAGCGTGGTGTTGGTGAATTGCACGATCTCGGCGGCGGTCCAGACGGTCAAGTCTGCCTCCTCGTGCCGCAAGCTGCGCACCGGCCTGGCGGGGTTACTGGCGATCAGGCCGAGGGTCATGGCGTCATCGAGGGCGTTGCTGAGGATGCTCTTGGCTTCGTTCGCCGCCCGGGCGGTGAGGGTCACGGTTCGGGTGCGCTCGCGCCCGTCGTCTCCTCGGTAGTACGTGTACGTGACTTTGCTGCCGTTGATGGCGCGCATCATCTTCTGCACGTCGGCTGGCCTGATGGCTCCCAGGCGCTTCTTGCCGAGCACCTTAGTGACGTGCGCCAACTCGCTGCGGTAGATCTTGATGGTACGGGGCTTGACCTCGAGGGACTTCTGTTCGAGCCAGTCGTCTAGGTACGAGGCGAGGGTGTGGGCCCTGTGCCGCGCAGCGAGGAGCCCGGCCTTGTGCTGCTTGCGGAGCTCGTCGAGCTTCTCCTGACACTCGCCCTGCGTGGCGCCGTACACCCAGCGCCGGTCGGGCTTGCCGAGCGCGTCGTACCCGATGGTGAGCGCGGCGCGCCAACGGCCACGCCACTTGTGAGGGCGAGTACCTAAGCCGTCAGCGTTGCGGGTCACGATCGGCCCCGCGAGGAGGAGGAACTCATATGGCTAACTTCGCGCCGCGGTGCTATAACCGGGGCATGTCCAACGAGGCGGTTACCGGTTGGGCGCGAGATGCCGACATTCGTGAGTCGCTGAAATCTCGCCTTCGGGAAGACCATGCGGGAGAAGCCGACGTGCTCCTCGTCGAAGAGATGGGGCTTTGCCAAGGTGAAGTCCGGATTGACCTCGGCATCATCAACGGGCAGTTCATCGGTTACGAGATCAAGAGCCCGAGGGATACGCTCGAGCGCCTGCCGGGGCAGGCGGAGGTCTACAGCCGCACCTTGGACCAGGTGACGGTGGTGACGTGCGAGAGGCACCTGGCAGGCGTGACCGAGTTGGTGCCGGACTGGTGGGGCATCGAGGTCGTTGGTTCGAGTGAGTCCAGCGTTCGGTTTGACCGCGTTAGAGAGGCGCAGCAGAACCCGTCGGTGGATCCTGCTGCGCTCGTCCAGCTCTTGTGGCGACATGAGGTCCTGTCGATTCTGATCGAGAACCGATGGGACCGGGGTGTGAGGACGAAGCCGAAGCAAGTGCTGTGGAATCGACTGGTTGAAAGCGTTGAACCGCACGAGCTTCACCTCATTGTCCGGAACGGCCTAAAGGCTAGGGAAGACTGGAAAGTTGCTCAACCACTAGCGTGATGTGATGGTTCACCGCCACTTGACGCCAGGTCATCTGGTTGCCTGTTCCAACCGTTGAACTGGCGCAGTCGTGGATGTATTTGTCCCCCCAGCTGAAGGCTGTTCCCTTATATTCTGGTTCTCGCATTAGGCTGGCGCTAAGCTCGCGGTACTGTTCGAACCCGTGCGTCTTGAGGCGATTGCCTCTCACAATGAGCCAGTCCGTATCGGTCGAGTATCGGATGTTGGCGGTCATCATGTTCGCGAGGACGGCCGGAGGCACATTTAGGTCAGCCTCAGGGTTGTCGACTGCGTAATCGCCGAAATCTGGCATCCGTGTGAGGGAGCTTGCTAAGACTCGTTGGTAGACAGCCCACGCGTCTCGGCTTAGCCGGCCCGAACTCGCGGCGGATACGTGAGCGCTTGGGCGCTCGGGAAATGACGTCATGGCCACTGTAAAGGATCGCCAACCTGCCAGGTCCGGAATGGAAGTTAGCGCGCCCAGCGCGGCAAGAGCCATTGCCCCTATGTTCGGTGGGAGTGCTCCAAAATCGACAATGAGATCGATCTGCCCCTTAGCCAGGTGTGCCGCCGCCACCAGATCGTTCAATCGCTTTGGTAAGGGATCCGGCCCGGTGAAATCATCCGACTCAAGGCGAACGCAAAGCCTCTTCTTGGCGATGACCAAGGCGGCGATGGCAGCTCCGTAGTCGCGTGTGCGAGCTAGGCCCGTGACAGGAATGGCGGCGAGTGATTGGGCTTCGAGTGCCTTGAAGAGGGCCACGTATGGGTGGTCCCCGGCAACGCGTTCGGAGTCTGGGATGCCGTCGTCTTCGACGAAGAACTCGCGCTCGGTTCCCCAGTTCTTCGTCATCGCGTTTGCGAACGCCCGGTAATGCTCTTCTACTGTCTTTCTGCCCGGGTCGCTAGGTGGCTCGAGCTCCATAAGGGGCCTGACCCGCCCTGCCGTTGCTGGGTCGAGGAGCCCAAGTGCTTTGAACTCCCCTAGCTTGGCTCGAAGGATGGGAACGTACCGATGGTCGGACATTTTTCCCCGTTTCTGGCTCCTCTCTAGAAGCCGGTTGTAGTGTCCTCTCGTTATGCTCCGTCGCCCCTGACGGCGTTCTTACGCTGTCACCTGAATCCTGGTGCTCGCGTCCAGTTCGCC
>CALCHY010000128.1 GCA_937907415.1 uncultured Trueperaceae bacterium | reverse complement strand
GCCCAACCGAGGGGATGGCCGCGATGCCGATGCCCGCGATGAAAGCGAGGCCGCGACGAAGGACCGGGGTAGCGACCGACACTCCAGGCATCTTACGTCACCGAAGCTGGCAGGTAGAACCGCACGATGCGCCCCATTATCTTCGACATGGGTGGGGCGGTCGAGGGTTGCTCAACGAGTTCGATATGAACTCCAGACGATTTGATCATTTGGGCCACCCCGCGCGCCGCAGTCGTGACACTGGATTCACAAGTGCTCCCATTCGAGGAGCATGCGAGAACTCCTCAAGGCTCGAAATCCTTGGACATTCTATATGAACTTGCAATGGTGAGGGCAAATGGGTAAAAGACCCATGCATTTACGAGCGTTACATCGACTATCTGGAGACAGAAAATTACAGAAATGGCGACCCCAGTCAAGGGATTGTGCCGCCAAGCCAACACGCAGGCTGCCAGCGAGAAGAATGCGACTGCGACGAAGCCAGGCATACCCAAGTGAAATGCAAATTGCAGCCAAAGATTGTGTGCGTGAGTTACTAGCTCTGAACCTGGCGGCGCTTGTGCGCGCCAGGTTACACCAAAGTCTTGATCAGTCCCCGTGAGGGGATGTTCTCTAATGGAGTTGAGCGCCACGGCCCAGATGTCGGACCGCGACGCGCCAACATCTTCGCGTTGAAATGCAGGGAGTGCTAAGAGAATCCCGAGTAATCCGAGGAGGGTGGTAATCCAGGCCGCACGAAACCCTCCAGCATGAGTGCGAACTTTATGGAGCTCGAGCACGCCAATCGATGAGGCGACGACGATAACTATCGCCCCAAGTAAGGCGCTTCGCGATCCAGTAAGCACTATGAGAAGCATGCATAGGCTAATAAGGACCAACTGTTGCCGTCGTCGTTGAACAACTACGGCTACAAGTGCCATTAGGGCAACGACGGAATGACCCGCGATGTTCGGATGACCTTGAAAAAGTGACTGTCGAGCTGAGAAGAAGGTACGCTTCGAAGCGACATGAGCCCCTCCAGCATGGACTTCAACCAGCTTCAGTCCGCTCGCCAGGAGCGGCTCACTCGTCTCGCCGAGTGCTGCGCCAGTCCAGAGTTCAAGAGATAATACTTGTGGAACCGCTGTAATCGGGCCAAGGTCTATTAGCTGCATTGTCCACTCACGTTGAGTGGGCAGAGGTAGTCCTGAGTGAACTTCGGGATCCGCGCCATTGAACGAAAGTGAAATGTAGGGCACACTGGGGAGGGGATACATCAACTCCGTCAGTTGTTGTCCCGCTACCTCAAATACACGCAGGTTCTTCGACTCGACGGTAAACCCGTCGAGGTTGTTAAGTACAATTCGCAATACGTGTGTGGTGCTGTCGCTCGGTGCGGTCCACCTCTGGCTGAAGGTCGTCCAATCGCCAGTGATGACAGGTGAGCTACACGCCCGACTGCCGCCATCGAACCATGTCTGAATCCAAAGACCGCTGCAGTCACGACTGATGGTGTCTCCAGTTGTACGCAAGTCTACGAATGCGAGAAAGGTCCTACCGCGTACTGGAGTGTCGAGTGTAAACGTTCGCATCGCATAATTGTCCTCGCCATCCTTTGGAAAGTAGAAGGTTGTGACCTTCTCGTTACCGTAGAGCTCCGCTTCTCGCGCAGATGTTCCGCTCCCCGACAAGAACCATGATACTGGCTTCTGAGCCGTGGACCACCTAGTTGAAAATTGAATAGCAAGATTATCTTGGGGCCTCTCCAGTGCGATGGAATGGGAACCGGAATGGGTGATTGGCTCCCCAGTTACCTGTGCTCGTAGTGTGGGGATTACGCCGAGGTTCTGCACCGGTGGAGCCCACATGGACTGTGCAACTAGGCCTGTGTATGTGGCTAGGATAAGTGTGCAAACAATTAGGAATCCACACGTCGTAGACAATATGCGCCGGCGTATTGGCAACAAGGCAATTAAGAACCCAGCAACAAACTGGGCTGCCAGGCCAAAGGCGTACTTTTGGTCGGTTATGAACCCCACGCCAACCAAGATGAGAGCTGGTAGAAGCCAAGTGATTGCGACTGCATACATCCGAAAAGTGCGGGGCAACCATCTCATATAAGTCTCAGCGTCCATACAATCATGATCGAGAAGCGCTATATTTCTTCACTTGTAGTACGAGCCCGAAGCCGATGCCGTATATGCCAAGAAGTATAGAGGCCTTAATTACGATGCGATTTGAGCTCCAGTCGTTGGGGAGGTAGATTGCGGCCGCAATCGCACTGGCGCCACAGATCAGTAAGATCAAAGTCTCAAGCGTGGCAATTGAGACTAGTCCAGTTCGGCGTGCAGTGTTCCACGAAATTGCAAGGCCGAGCGCAAAAGTCGCCGTGGAGGCCTGGGCGGCGCCAACGATGCCACTCATGGGAACAAGGAGCGCCATACCCATAACGTGAATGGCCAGCATAGCTGCTGAAATATACAGAAGTGCACGCGTCCGGTTTGCGATATGAAACGCCGGATCTATAGCGTACGCTCGAAACCCATTTAGTGCTGCCGACGCGACTACGTAAGGTAGCAGTTGTACGAAGGAGGCACGGAATTCTCGGCCCACTAATATGCTCGCAATCTCACGAGAGTACATCAGCATGATGGCTGCGAGAAAGGTACTCAGGAAGGTAAGTAGGGTACTCAAACTTCGCCATTGCTGGTGGAGTTCGTGGCGCGTCTTGTTTGAGTGTAGAAAAACTAGAGTCGGAAAGGATGCGAGGCCGATTGCGACAAAGCCCGCAAGCATCAGTTGCGAGACTAGGTCAGTGATGGTCGAATAGACTCCAACAGCACTCGTATTTATTAGCGCGTTTAACATAAATCGCTCAACCGCCGGTAGCGACGCAAGAAGTCCCGCCGCTAGCGACGCGGGCCAACCGAACGTCCAGTACTTGCTAAGGACTTGGGAACTTGATTTGGCTTTAGAACGCCATTGGGCCAAAAGGGTTAGATTTGCTAGGCCCAGGGCGCATGCTAACGCTGTGAGCAGGGAAAGCCCGCCCCCAATGTAGTGTCCTGCTAAGAGTCCAAGAACGAGAAGGCCCAAAGTGCGAGTTAGGGACGCTATCCCAAATGAAAAGGTCTTGTCTCTCGAACGAGCAATCGCTAGGCCAATCTCAAATGATCCTTGTAATGCAGCCAATATCGTTCCCAGGAAGATTATTGGAGACTTCAGGGTTATTCCAAGGATTGCCCCTGCTAGCAATAGTAGGCCTGCTACCGCAACTGTAGCTCGGCGGGCTGTCGAGATGTCTTCTGATGCTTGCTCGGGCCTCTCCGAGACAAACCTGAGGGCGCTAAAGCGTAGCCATTGAAATGCCCCTGCACTGACTAGCAACGCAGATGACGTCGTGAGTGCGTAGACTCCGAACGCGTCCGCGCCCACAATCCTCGACAACAGCGAGGTAGCCAGCATCGAGAGCGCTGCCGGAACGCCCCAAACTAGTGCATAGGTCGCAGACTTCCTTGTAACGGATTTCATTGGAATTAGGTGGTCCGGATGAACGACTTCGCGGGCACCCCGACTGCCAGGTAATCGGAGGGGACGTCATGAGTGACTACTGCGTTTGCGCCTACAATGGCGCGGTTACCAACTTGCACAGGTCCTACGATAACCGCACCGGCAAAGATCGTTACACCGTCACCAATGCAGGGGAAAGTCGTGTCATTTACGCTTCGGACGCCCAATGTCACGTTCTGGTAAATGGTTACGGAGCTGCCAATTTGTACGCCTGCCCCAATCACAATTCCGGTGGCGTGAGGAAGATTTAGTCCCGGTGAGATGATCGCGTTTCTGTGAATGTGGCATGCTGACAAAAGAACGTTGCACCGTTGCAGTATTCGGCCGAGAACCCGACCGATGGGACCCATTTGAGAACAAGCGTGGGCAAATCGGTATAGGGTGACTGCCTGGAAGCCGGTGCTAAAAAGCAGTGCGCTAAGCCAGCCAAGAGACCCACTATCGGGCACGTTTGCTCGCTTGTCGCTCACAATCGTGGCCCACCGGAGCCTAGGTAGAACAATTGAAGAAGGTCTCACCTCTTGCTCCAATCCGCTCGGCCGGGGCTAAGGAATGAGCCGCGGGCCGCGCTTCTGGGTGTGTTAGCTACGTGAATTGCCCAGGGGTACATATGGTGACATCAGCGTTGAGTATAGATGGAGGGTTTCCTGGCACATTCGGGCTGCCGTGTACCGTGGGGCGACTTGGGCATTCGCGTTTTCGCCCATTTTGGACCATCCCGCCTTATCAGTATTTTGTAGGATCGAAACTAGCGTATTAGGGTCCGTCAATTTGAAGACGCGGCCCGTGACCCCATCTTCAATGAGCTGCGCAATTGCTGGAGCGTCTGAGGCCAGTGCTGGGCACCCGAATGCCGCCGCTTCAACAACGACCAACCCAAATGCTTCCCACCTGCTTGGGACCAATAGTACATCGGCCGCCGAATAGTATTCAGCAAGTTGATGAGGCGGCAGCCAGCCCACGCGTTGCATATTCGGAAGCGAGGAATACTCCGGCAAATCCGAGAGAACGCGCTCTCCGACTACCGTGAGGTGAAAGAGTGTCGAATCCAGCTGCCTAAACGTACTATATAAGACGTCGAATCCCTTTGCGTAGTCTAGTCGGCCTACAAAGAGTAGCTCGATTCGCTTATCATTCTTGAGGTCATTGCTGTCTCGCCGCAAGCGGCTTGTAGCGCTAGACGAAGCAGTTGCGGGCATTTCAATGTCGATGCCGTTGTTTATGAGACAGAGCTTCTCGGGCCGAAAGCCCTGAGAAAGCGCCAACTGTAGTTCGTATTGACTTACGCAGATAATCGCATCCGTAACAGCGGTCAATACTAGTTCTACCCGCGTCAGGAGGCCACGACTTCTCTCCGAATAGCCGGGAATAATGAATACGAACCCGTGCGGACAATAGACTACCTTAGGCCGAACAACAAGCCGCACTGATAACAATATCAAGCGTCCCAAAGCGCCTGCAAAAGAGCTATGAAGATGTACAATATCTGGCCGCTCCTGAAGGAGAGTCCTGAGAAATACCCAGGAAAACGCGATCAGAGCCCACACGGTTCGCCCGGCCCTCCGAAAAGTGACGGGCGTAACTCGGAGGTCGGCTAATTCTAGGTCCGATACCTGGTTTGAAGGAACGACCACAACTAGCCGCCCAACTGAGTCAGCCTTGTTTTGGGCCGCTAAATGCGCGCGGAGCACCGAAGCAACGCCACCCCGGATAGTTTCCGCCGCATGGAGGATAGTGAGTGGTCGGCTCGCCATTACGGCCTCCTTTCAAGGGACAAGGATACATTCCGGGGGTGGCCCCGGTGTCGAGTCTTGGCGCGTTCTGGTGCCCCACCGTCTTGCCAAAATGCTCTCCGCGCGCAAACGTATTCAAACCGTGGGGTGGGGTGGGTATCATGGAGCGAGCGTGTGATACGGGAGAAACGGAGAAAGTACCCCGACCGTGGCGCTCTCGAGAATAAAGCCACGGAAGGTAGCGGCGGCGAAAAGTACTCCGGCCATGATGAGCAGGAAGAGACTCGGGTTATTCAGGCGGACACGATGTCTGGAGTGGTTAAGTACGAGCGCGAGCGGAGCAGAGAAGGCAATCAGGTCAAGCACGCGGAGCCCAGCGTAGCTATAGGTACTCAACAACATGGCGGCGCCTGCTGTGGTGCCCAGAATAAGTAGGAGGCGGACTTTCAGGTTTCTGGGAAGATTCGAAACAAGCAGGGCCACGAGCGTGGAAAGAACTAGCGACAATGATCGTATGCCAGAGAGCGGCGTGGGTGAGAAGTAGTCCGTGTAAAGCCCTAGTTTCGTGGAGATGTAAGGAGGGTCCCAAACTACTAGCGCTGCCGCTCCAACTATAATTAATCCGGCCAGCGCAATTGATCTTCGGCTGACGAGTCTCTGAGTGGTGGAGACTATTAAGAGCGCAATAATGAACGAGCTGCTGTAATGAAGCGATACTGCTAACAATGCGGTCAGTATTGCAAGCTTCCGAGTGCGGCGAGAAAAGTATTGAGTAGAGAGCAAAATAAAAACGGAGGCTAACCCGATGCGCAAAACATTCATGCCATAAGGGAACAAAAAGGCGGGCAGATAGATAGCAAGAATGAATAAGAGTTCGGTCCGAGTGGATCGAAGCACATAGAATAGGAGGGCAAGTCCATAGACTACGCCGACTAATCGGATTGCAAGGGTAGGGGAAGGCGTGACGCGCAAGAGGACCGCGAGCAAGAGCTGAAAGCCCGGCTCAATAGTAGAGACAGTTGAGCCGAGGCCATTGGCGGCTAACCTAGTTGCGAAGGACTCGTACACTGGGACGGTGTCAGTACCAACGGCTCCTCTCATCACGATTAGAATCGTGCCAGCCAGCGCTAATGCGACGGCAAGAAGCTTCCCAAACTGACGGGAGCGCGATGTAAATACAGCGCCAGACAAGGAAACTAGCCAATACATTGCGTAAATCATGCACTGAGCAAACTATGCAAAGTAATGGAGGAGACAGGTGATGGGCGCTGCGTAGCGAGAAGGCCTGCTTCTGGTGTCAATACAGCAATTGCGCCAGGTCCAACTGCATCTTGGCGCTTCACAACCAGCCTCGCTTTTCGGGAAGATACACCTTGATTGACTCAATCAGGTGTCGCGGCAGGATGAGTAGGGGCAGGCTCTTGAGAAGGCCGAGATAGCTGAGTGGCTCAAAAGGATTAAAGTTCTTGAGCATAACGCGTAGTCTGTTGTAAACCTGGCTTTGTCGTCGTTTCACGGAGATGCCTGCCGCATTGTCAACATACGTAATGAGTGTATCGGGAAGGTTCGTTACAGGGTATTTGCGGGCAAGGCGAAACATTAGCTCATAGTCCTGGGCTGTCGAGAAGCTCTCGTTATAGAACCCGGAATCTAGTAAGGCTTCCATCCTAAAGGCAAGGGTGGGGTGAATGAAGCAGTGCTTTGCGTGTAGCCGTCGGAGAATAACCTTGTAGTCCGTAGGAAAGATCTCCCCCGATCGCTGGTCACCCTTCAAGCCTATAAAGAGAGCCTGGCCTCCTACGGCAGCATATTCCCGATTCGATTCTAGGAATTCAATCTGTTTGGATGCACGGCCAGGCTGAAACAGATCCCCGGCATCAAGCCGTAGAACATAGTCGAAGCCGTTGTCGCGCACGTAGGCCAGGCCGACATTAAGCGACTTAGTTAAGCCGACGTTATGAGGATTACGAAGGAGCGCACACTTATGCGGGGTGGCAGAAGAATCTACGGTCAGGGGTGTTGGGCTGCCATCATCAACAACGATGACGGTCAACTCTGCCTCTTTGTCAAGGCTGGCTATTGAAGCGTTAAGCGCAGATTGGTCGCAGTAAGCGGCTATTAGCACAGCTGCAGTCGGCATTGAGGCTCCTGGTCATAATGCCAGTAGGCAAATGACGCGATGGGCAATTCTACCTCGGTCCACAACAGTGTGCGTCACTGGTCGTTTCACGCTGGCTGGAATGATGGACCGTTTGGAATACGGATTGTTGCGCATTAGGACTGTGCCGAAAGGTGGGAAAGGAAGCTCGCCACAAACCCCGGATTTGACAACACATCCCCTGAGTACCGCAACGGCAGGCCTTCACCATTAGCCACCATCTCCCCCCCAGCCGCCATCAACACCGCCTGCGCCGCTGCCGTATCCCACCACATCGTCGGCCCGAGCCGCGGGTAGAAGTGTGCGGTGCCGTCCGCTA
>CALCHY010000127.1 GCA_937907415.1 uncultured Trueperaceae bacterium | reverse complement strand
GCAGTGGGAACGTCAGGAAGTACGGCGGCGTCCCACCCTTTCAGGAGACCCGTGATTACATCCAGCGCGTTTACAGCTACTACCGCTCCTACCGCGGCGAGTAACCAACCCGACGGGTTCGGGCAACTCCTCAAGATCCTCCCGCTCTGGATCTCCGAAGCGATTGAGAACCAAGCGGACGACATCGAGGAAGTCGCCATCGACCTGGGGCGTCCCCTGCAGACCAAGGCCGGCGACGACCACCACGCGCACGACCAGATCGTCACGCGCGACGACCTTCACTACGTCATTCACCGCATCGAAGGCTTCCGTTCCGATAACCGCACCGGCATTGACGGCACCCTGCACCGCCTGAGCGCGGTGCGTGACAGGTACGACGAGATCATCGGCGTCACCGTGCGTGTCGGGCGCTTCGTCAGCGGCATCGCAGAACCCCTGCGTGGCCCCCTCACATCACAAGAGAGCCTGATGATCATCGGGCCACCCGGCGTCGGTAAGACCACGCTCCTGCGTGACGTGAGCCGCATCCTCGCTGAGCAGCACGGCCCCAAGTGCATCGTGGTGGACTCCAGTAACGAGATTGGCGGCGACGGCAAGATCCCCCACCGCGGTATCGGCAACGCCCGCCGCATGCAGGTCAGTGACCCGACCCGTCAAGCTCACGTGCTCCTACAGGCGCTGGCCAACCACGGCCCCACCGCCATCGTGGCCGACGAGCTCGGCCAACAAGCAGACGTAGACATCATCACCACCATCGCCAGACGCGGCGTGAAGGTAGTCGCCACCGTCCACGGCCGCACCCTCCTCGACGTGCTCGAGAACCCCGTCCTCACTCCTCTGTTGGGCGGCATAGAAGGCGACAAGCGCCTCGGGCGCCCAGTGTTCGGCACCGCCCTCGAGATCGAAGACCGCAACACCTGGCACCTCATTCCCGACGTAGGCGACACCGTCGACCACATCCTCACCGGCAAACCATACGAACGCACCCCCATCATCCCCGGCACCCCCACCAACCACACTCCCCAACGCGAAGAGGCCCTCTCATGAGCAACCAACCAGACACCCCCACACCATCCACGACCACAACCGCGCCACGCGCGAACCTCGCGCCCATCCTCCTCGCCTGGATCCTCGCGCTCGCAGCAGCCGGCGCCGCCATCTACCAGAACCAAGCCGCCACCAACCTTCAATACGAGAACGGCGCCCTCACAGCCAAACTCGAGAGCACCCAAGCAGAACTCGAACGCAGCGACGCCTCCCTAGAGCGCGTCAACACCCGGCTCGAGGACGCCCGGGCGCAAGTGCTCGATCTCACGGCCCAAGTCGCGCGCATCGACCCCGAGTACGCCGTCCAACTCGAGCAAGCCCTAGCTGAGGCCGAAGCCCAGGTGGCCACCCTCCAGGAGGAGCTCGACGCCGGCCGCGAGGAGCTTGACGCCACTCGCCAGGCGCTCGCCGCTAAGGAAGCTGAGGTCGCGGAGCTCGCAAGCAACCGCATCCCGCCGCCGCCCAGCGTCGAAGTGCTCGCGCCCCCACCCCTCTACTCCGGTGGCGCCGACTACGGCGACCCGCACGCCGACGTGCCCCTCGACCAGTACCTCACCGAACTCCTGAACGTCCTATCGGACGACAGCAAGGCGCCGCAGCTCGCGAGCGTCCACCCGCTCGGCGTGCTCTATGACCTCGACGAGGAACTGCTGCTGCAAGGCACCGTGGGCGACAGCCAGCGCTACCGCCTCACCGAATGGCACACCCTCAACGAGTACCAAGACATCGTGCTCGACAGCCTCGTGATCATCGACGCCCCAGAAGGCGTCAACGCCATCACGCGCGTACAGCAAGCCCTCACCAGCACCCGCGGCCCCGCCGAGAACAACGAATCCGGCCTCCTCACCTGGGAAGTCGGCACAAAGACCATCACCCTGCACCCGCAGCCCGGCGACGCCACCCGCGCGAGCCTGCACATCAGCGACTCCTACCAGCTGCCCGAGGTCATGCAGGTCTACAACCGTCCGTAACCGCGAGTAGCACGACTTGAGGCGCGGTGGGAACCCTTCCACCGCGCCTCTTCGCGTCAGGGGCGTAAGGAAGTAGACGGGGGGCCGAAATGCCGAGAGGTATCATGGATTAGCATCCGAATCTGGGGGTAAACCTAGTGTCCACGACGGGCCTTCCCGCCGCACTCTCCACCGCAATCTCCGACTTCCTAAGGGACGTCAAAGCCCAGAAGGGCCGCTGGCGCGAAGCTAGCGCTAAGCCTGATGGCCTCACCACTCACTACCACTGGACCGGCCAGGGCCGTGACGCGCTCGAGGTCGCGCTCGCAACTAGCTCCCGCAAGCTCACCACCGCCGAGGCGCGCGATATCTGGAAGGCCCGCCAGGGCCGGTCTGCTGCACCCCTACTCACCGTCATCGCCTACCCACAGGGGGACGAGGCGCGCGCGGTCGTGTGCGGCCCCAGCGGCGACTCCCCCACTGTCGCCGACCTCGACCTCAGCCAAGCCGAACGACTCGCAGCATCAGCGTTAGCGGAAACCAACCGGCACCTAGCCGCGCAGATGATCCAGGGCGCCCTCGAGCAGACCAGCGACGAGCTCCCAGGACTCCGCAACAAGGGTCTGCTAGCCACCCACGAACTCC
>CALCHY010000126.1 GCA_937907415.1 uncultured Trueperaceae bacterium | reverse complement strand
CGCTCCTTCTCCGTCATGAGCTCCTCGACCAGGCGTTCGCCAGGCCGCATGCCCGTGTAGCGGATGGGGATGTCGACGTCTGGTTCGAAGCCGGAGAGGCGGATGAGGTCGCGCGCCAAGTCGACGATGCGCACGGGCTCGCCCATGTCGAGGATGTAGACCTCGCCGTTGCGGCCATAACCGGACGCCTGCAGCACCAGCTGCGACGCCTCCGGGATGGTCATGAAGTAACGCACCATCTCAGGGTGAGTGATGGTCACAGGCCCGCCCGCCGCGATCTGGCTCTTGAAGATGGGGATGACGCTGCCGCGGCTGCCGAGGACGTTGCCGAAGCGCACGGACACGAACGTCTGGCCGGGCCCTGCCCTGCGCGCGGCGTCCTGCACGAGGAACTCGACCATGCGCTTGCTTGCGCCCATGACAGACGTCGGGTTGACGGCCTTGTCTGTCGAGATGTTAACGAAGTGCGTCACGCCGTGCTTGAGAGCAAGCGTGATGAGGTTGCGGCTGCCGATGACGTTGTTGAACACCGCCTCTTCCGGGTTCTCCTCCATGAGCGGCACGTGCTTGTGCGCAGCGGCGTGGAAGACGACGTCCGGGCGGTAGCGCGTGAACACGTAATCGAGCCGCGCGCCGTTCTGGATGGCGCCGATGACGCCGTGGTACTGGATGTTCGGGTGGTCGCGGTCCAGTTCGCGCTCGAGCGCGTAGATGCTGTTCTCACCGTGCCCGAAGAGGATGAGTTCGCCAGGGTTGAAGCGGCAGATCTGCCTCACGAGCTCCGAGCCGATAGACCCACCAGCGCCCGTGATCATCACGCGCTTACCGCTCAGGTAACCGAGGATGGCCTCGGAATCTAGCGTGACCGGCTCGCGGCCGAGGAGGTCGTCGATGTCTACTTCGCGGATGCGCTTGACGTCGACGCGGCCTGAGAGGACCTCGTACATGCCCGGCACGATCTTGTAGACGAGGTTGGGCCGCGCGGCGCGCACTTGGTCGAGGACGTGGCGCACGGTGCGGCCGCCCTTGGACGGCATGGCGATGAGCACCTCGTCGATGCCGTGAGTGACGATCGCGTCGGACGCGTCATTAACGCCGCCGACGACGGGCACGCCGGACACGCGTTGGCCCTGCTTGCGCGGGTCGTCGTCGAGGAAAGCGACGGCCTTCATGCCGGTCTCCGGGTGCTTGTGCAGCTCCCGCACGACTAATGCGCCGGCTTCGCCGGCGCCAACCACCAGGACGCGCTTGCGGTAGTCGGGCCCGACGATGCGCGCGGCCATGTGCTCTTGGCGGTAGCGCGTCAACGCCCTCACCCCGGCCATCAGCCCGAAGGTGATGGCTCCGTCGAGGAGGGGCAGCGAACCCGGGATGCCGAGCTGGGCGCCGAAAGCGCCCACCGCGACGACACCGGTGACTATCACGGCCACGGCGAGAAGCATGAGGCTGCCGAGGTCACGGAACGTCAAGCCGCTCCACGAGCGGTTCGGCAGGCCGATGACGATGTCGAGCACGGTCTTGAGCGGCACGAGCACGAGCATGCTGAGGAGCAGCGGCTCGACGGGGCCGAGGCTGCCGTCGTAGCGCAGCGCGAACGCGATCGGGGTGGCTATGAGGAAGAGCAGGACGTCAACGGCGAGCTTGGCCGCTGCGCCTGGCGTCAACAAAGTGTTGCCAAATCTGTCGCTGTGGTCGTTCATCTGTCAGTGCATCCCTTACCCAAGTGGCCCCCCGGCAGTTTCTTGCCTGGGGAAGCTATCATGCCACTAGCTGAAGACCTTGTTGCATGGTGCCCGCAGGCAACCAAGCGAACCGGCCCTCTCCCCGTTGGCGGCCATGTCAGAATCCTTCCACTTCGCGAGCGGCGCGTCTGTGACGAGGGTTCGGGGCGGTCGCCGCTTCATGTGCCGTCGCCCGGCGCCTCTCGGCCCTTGAGGACGGCCGCCGCGGTGGCCAGGATCACTCCGAAGTCGCTCGCCAGGCTGCGGCGCGCCAAGTAGTCGAGGTTTATCTGGAGCTTCTGCGGCATGAGCACCTCGATGTAGTAGCGCTCCGGCTCGGCCTGGGCGGCCATCACCTCGCTCTCACTGCGGTACTTGATGGACGCCGGATCCGTTATTCCCGGCCTCACGGCCAGTACCTTGCGCTGCTCGGCGCTGTAGAGCGCCACGTAGCGCGGCACTTCTGGTCGAGGACCGACCAACGCCATCTCGCCGCGCACGACGTTGACGAGCTGAGGCAACTCGTCGACCTTCCAGGCGCGCAGGAAGCCGCCCACTGCGGTGACGCGCGCGTCCGCCCCGACCGTCAACTGCCCGCCGTGGCGCTCGGCGTCTTGGCGCATGGTCCTGAACTTCAAGATATCGAACGGTTTGCCGCCGCGCCCGACGCGCACCTGCCTGAAGATGACGGGCCCTGGCGAGCCAAGCTTTATCGCGATGGCGGCGGCGAGCATGATTGGCGAGGTGAGCAGCAGGCCGAGGAGGGCGACGGCCGTGTCGAGGCAGCGACGCACGAACTCTTCGGGGCCCGTGCGGGCCACGACCTCGCTGATCACGCTAACGAGCTACTGCGTTGGCGTAGGTCGATGGCGTCTTGCGCACCGCGGCCTCCCGCACAGCCTGTACGACGTCGTCTACGTCGGCATCTGAGAGCCTAGGGTTCAGCGGCAGAGACACCATGCGCTCGAAAGCGTGCTTAGCTACGGGGAAATCGTCAGGCGAGAAGCCGTACTTCTTGGCGTAGAAGCTCATCATGTGAAGCGGCCTGTAATGCACGCTCGTGCCGATGTTGCGGCGCCGCAACTCGTCGATGAAGTGGTTGCGGTCGATCTGCAGCGCCTCCAGGTTCAGGCGCAGCACGTAAAGGTGCCACGCGCTGCTCGCGTACTCCCGCTCGACGGGCAACGTGAAGCGGTCGTCGCCTTGGAAGGCGTCGTGGTAGTGCGCAACGACCTCGCGCCTGCGGTGGTGGAAGCCAGCGAGCTTCTCGAGCTGGTGCATGCCGATGGCGGCCTGAACGTCGGTCATGTTGTACTTGAAGCCGGGCATCTCGATGTCGTAATCCCACGACCCCGATTTATCGAAGCGCTTCCACGCGTCCTTCGACATCCCGTGAAGGCCGATCACCCTGGCTTTGGAGAGCAGGTCGGGCCTGCCCGTCAGGGCGCCACCCTCGATGGTGGTGAGGTTCTTGGTCGCGTAGAAGGAGAACGACGCGAAGTTGTCGCGGCTACCGACCATCGTGTCCTTGTAGTAGGTGGGAGCAGCGTGCGCAGCGTCTTCTACTACCTCGATGCCGTGCTCGGCCGCCAACTCGAAGATCGGGTCGAGGTCGGCGGGGTGCCCAGCGTAGTGGACAGGCATGATCACGCGCGTGCGCGGCGTTATGGCCCGGCGCACGGCCTCTGGGTCGATGCAGAGCGTGTCCGGCTGCACGTCGACGAGGACAGGCTTAGCGCCAACGTGCTCGACAACGTTGGAAGTGGCTGCGAAGGTGAGGGTCGGAACGATGACCTCGTCGCCCGGCCCGATGCCTAGCGCGACCAGGGCAACGTGCAGGCCTGCCGTGCACGAGTTGAGCATGAGCGAAGTGGCTTCGGGCGCCCCTACGTACTTCCCGAACTGCAACTCGAACGCCCGCGTGCGGGGTCCCGTGGTTATCCAGTCCGACTGCAGGGTGGCCGTGACCTCATCAAGTTCGGCTTGGCCGATCGAAGGTGGTGAGTATGGCAAGAACGT
>CALCHY010000125.1 GCA_937907415.1 uncultured Trueperaceae bacterium | reverse complement strand
GAACGCGGCAGCCCGACGAGGCCGCGCAGAGGGCGTTCGTGGAGATGGAGAGGAACTTGCTTTACGTGGCCTGTTCGCGGGCGCGGGAGCGGTTGTTGATTACTGGGGTGGGGAGGGGGTCGGAGTTCGTGACTGTGAGGTAGGGCGACTCTCGCCATCAGTGGCAGTTCAGAACGTCGTGGGATGGCACTATCCTTCGGTTGAGTCATCGTTCACTCCGTTCTAGGGGTGATGCCACTTCCCACCCTGGAGGAGCGACGGCTGCTGTCACTCACGACGAATTCGCAGTGTCACCTAAGCTACAGAGCTTACTGGGCGCTATTAGCCTGCCGCGGTGCACCGTATTGCATGCCTATCGGCACCGGCTACTTGCTGTTAACGATTCGCGCGCGAGCTGAGCCACCGGCGGTTAGTCTTTGGTCGCCCACCGAGCGCCCCGCATGTTCGCTGCAGCCCCGGCGCACATGCTTGAGAGAGGAACGAGTTGCCACCCACCACCAAAGAGGCTCAACGCGCTGAGCTGCATAGGACGATCTGGCGCATAGCCAACGACCTGCGGGGCGCCGTAGACGGCTGGGATTTCAAGACTTACGTGCTGGGCATGCTGTTCTACCGGTTCATTTCGGAGAACCTCACGTCTTACATCAACGCCGGGGAGCATGCGGCTGGCCGCAAAGGTTTCGATTATGCAGCCATGGCAGACGCCGACGCCGAAATCGCCCGTGCGGAGACGGTGAAGGAGAAGGGCTTCTACATCCTCCCCTCGGAGCTGTTCGTCAACGTGCGCAAACACGCAGCCTTTAACCCGAACCTCAACGAGACATTGGAGGCGGTGTTCCGCGACATCGAGGGCTCGGCGCTGGGCGCCGAAAGCGAGGATGACATCAGGGGCCTCTTCGACGACCTTGATGTCAACAGCTCCAAGCTAGGCAACACGGTGGCCAGGCGCAACGAGAAGCTTGTGAAGCTACTCGACGCCATCGGCGACCTGCCGCTTGGCAGTTTCGAGAACAACGCCATCGACCTGTTCGGGGACGCATACGAGTACCTCATGACCATGTACGCGTCGCAGGCGGGCAAGTCTGGCGGTGAGTTCTTCACCCCACAGGAGGTTTCCGAACTCATCGCGCGGATAACACTGGTGGGCCGCACTAGGGTCAACCGGGTGTACGACCCTGCGGTCGGCTCGGGCTCACTACTGCTGCAGTTCGCCAAGGTGCTGGGCAAGGAGAACGTCGGGGGGTTCTACGGCCAGGAGATAAACCTGACCACCTACAACCTGGCGCGCATCAACATGTTCCTGCACGACATCAACTACGAGCGCTTCGGGATCGCGCACGGCGACACGCTGATCGACCCGGCGCACTGGGATCTGGAGCCGTTCGAGGCGATAGTGTCGAATCCGCCGTACTCGACCAAGTGGGACGGCGACGCCAACCCACTGCTCATCAACGACTTGCGTTTCGCGCCAGCGGGCGTGCTGGCGCCTAAGTCGAAGGCGGACCTCGCGTTCACCATGCACATCCTCTCGTGGCTGGCCGTTAACGGCACGGCCGCCATCGTCCAGTTCCCAGGGGTGCTGTACCGGGGCGGGGCCGAGAGGAAGATCCGCAAGTACCTGATCGATAACAACTACGTAGACACCGTCATCCAGTTGCCGCCCGACCTGTTCTTCGGCACCACAATCGCCACCTGCGTGATCGTGTTGAAGAAATCGAAGGCGGATAACGCGGTGCTGTTCATCGATGCCTCTGCCGAGTTCGAGCGCGCTGGCAACAAGAACAAGCTGACGGAAGCAAACCAGCGGAAGATCCTCGACGCCTACACCAAGCGCGAGGACGTGGAGCATTTCGTACAACTCGTTGCGAGCGAAGACATCGCCGCCAACGAGTACAACATCGCGGTGTCGTCGTACGTGGAGCAGAAAGACACGCGCGAAGCGATAAACATCAAGGAGCTGAACGCCGAGATTGCGCGCATTGTGGCGCGGCAGCAGGTGTTGCGGGCGTCGATTGACGAGATTGTGGCCGATTTGGAGGGGTCGGGGTGACCGCCGAGCCTAAGGGCGAGATCCTCCTCTACCAGCGCGAGGACGGCGCCACTGACATTGAGGTACGGCTGCAGGGCGAGACGGTGTGGCTGAGCCAGCAACAGATCGCCGAGCTGTTCCAGACGTCTCGTTCCAACGTGGTGGAGCACATAAAGAACATCTATGACGAAGAGGAGCTAGCTGAATCCGCAACTTGTCGGGATTTCCGACAGGTTCGCATGGAGGGCTCGAGGGAGGTAACAAGGACCATCCCTCACTACAATCTGGACCTGGTTATTTCACTTGGTTACAGAATCAAAGGTCGGATAGCCACCCGCTTCCGCATCTGGGCCACCGAACGCCTTCGCGAGTACCTTGTCAAGGGCTTCACTATGGACGACGCGCGGCTGAAAGAGCTAGGCGGCGGGCGGTACTGGCGTGAACTGCTCGAGCGCATCCGCGACATTCGTAGTAGTGAGAGGGTGCTGTACCGGCAGGTGCTCGACCTCTATGCCACCAGTGTGGACTACGACCCTAGTGCCGATGAAACGGCCGAGTTCTTCAAGGTCGTTCAGAACAAGCTCCACTACGCTGCACACGGGCGCACTGCGGCGGAAGTAATCGCTGAGCGGGCAGATGCTACCCAGCCGAACATGGGGCTAACAACGTTCGCCGGTACGCGACCGCGCAAGAAGGACATATCGGTAGCGAAGAACTACCTGAACGAGACGGAGTTGAAGAGGTTGAACACTCTGGTTTCCGCCTACTTCGATGCCGCCGAGTTTCGGGCGCAGGACCACCAACCAACGTACATGAAGGATTGGCTGGCGCACCTCGACCGCCTGATCGTTGCCATGGGCGCGAAGACGCTACCGGGGGCGGGGTCCGTGAGCCGGAGCCAGGCCGCGGGAAAGGCAACCGGGGAGTATGAGAAGTACCGTGCTCAGCTAGATGCTAGCGAGAACGAGGTTGAAAAGCGCTACCTTGGTTCGCTGAAACAGGTGCAACGAAGAGTTGAGGGGGAGTCTTAGTGAGTCGGATTTCTGAGCTGATCGCCGAGCTTTGCCCCGGGGGGGTCCGGTTCCGGGCGCTGGGCGACTGTATCTCCAAAAATACAGGTGGCGGCACGCCCTCTCGATCCACCGCCAGTAATTGGGATGGAGATATTCCGTGGGCCTCCGTTGGTGACTTGTCACTACCCGGGAACTTTATTCACAAGACACGACAATCAATTACTGCAGAAGGGCTCGAGAACAGTCCGAGCAATCTGATTTCACGAGGGGACGTCCTTGTCGCAGTCAAGATATCGCCGGGCAAGATGAAGATTGCTGCCATCGACGTTGCCATAAATCAAGATCTACGTGGCCTTACCCTTCATGACTTTATGGACACCAGCTTCTTGGTTTATTACTCTCAGACGATTTCCATTATCGGCAACGGCACAATCGTACAAGGTATTACGACAGCCTCTCTTGAGCGCATCAAGGTTCCAGTTCCACCACTAGAAGTACAGCAGGAGATCGTCCGAATACTGGACCAGTTCACGGAGCTGGAAGCGGAGCTGGAAGCGGAGCTCGAAGCCCGGCGTCAACAGTACGAGTTCTACCGTGACAGTCTCATGTCATTCGGCGCGGCGGGCTCTCTCTCTCTCTCTCTCTCGGGGCCACGTTCGGTGGACGACCTTGGCTGAAGTCGCAAGGCTCAGAAACGGCAGGGATTATAAGCACCTGGGCGGCGGGCAGGTACCGGTATATGGGTCTGGCGGCGTAATTGCACTCGTCGACCAAGCCGCCGCTACGAAGGCCTCCGTATTGATTCCGCGAAAGGGGTCGCTGGGAAACCTTTTCTATGTGGATGGGCCCTTCTGGACCGTAGACACAATATTCTGGACCGAGATTGACGAGAAACTGATCAATCCACGATACTTCTTCCATTATTTGAGGACTCTAGATCTACATGCACTCAACACTGCGGGGGGCGTTCCAAGTCTCACCCAGGCTGTGTTGAACCGGATTCCCGTGCCGCTTCCTAGCATTGAGTCGCAGGCAGATATCGTGAGCCTCCTCAACAAGTTCGACTCCCTAGTCAACGACCTCACCTCCGGCCTCCCCGCCGAACTCGCCGCCCGCCGCAAGCAGTACGAGTACTACCGCGACAAGCTCCTCACCTTCGAGGAAGCCGCATGACTGACGCGCCCGGCCGCAAGTACGACCCCATCGCCATCAGCAGCGAGAGCACGGTCGTTGTCGAGTACGTGCCGGACGCGAGGGCCAGCACGGCCTACCAGTCCGAGGCCGAACTCGAACACGAGTTGATCTGCATCCTGCAGTCGCAGGCGTACGAGTACCTGCCGTTCAGCACGGAAGAACAGCTCATCGCGAACCTCCGCACTCAACTCGAGTGCCTGAACGACATAACGTTCTCCGATGCCGAGTGGCAGCGGTTCTTCTCCGAAAGCATCGCCGGTGCCAACGACGGCATCATCGACAAAACCGTGCGCATCCAGGAAGACCACGTGCAACTGTTCAGGCGCGATGACGGTTCCACCAAGAACGTTCAACTGATCGATAAGCGCAACGTCCACAACAACCGGCTGCAGGTCATCAACCAGTACGAAGTGGGTGAGGGCGAAGGCGGCGCTACCTACGCCAACCGCTACGACGTCACGGTGCTCGTGAACGGCCTGCCCATGGTGCACGTGGAGATAAAGCGCCGCGGCGTGGATATCCGGGAGGCGTTCAACCAGATCAACCGCTACCAGCGCGACAGTTTCTGGACGGGTTCGGGGCTGTTCGAGTACGTGCAGCTCTTCGTAATAAGTAACGGCACCCTCACCAAGTACTACTCCAATACCACCCGCCGACAGCACGTAAGCGAGAAGACCGGTGGCAAGCGGGGGCGGAGCACCTCGAACACGTTCGAGTTCACGTCGTGGTGGGCGGACGCTCAGAACAGGCCCATCCAGGACCTGGGTGCGTTCGCGCGCACGTTCTTCGCCAAGCACGCGCTCCTGAACGTACTCACCAAGTACTGCGTTCTCACTGCCGACCGAATGCTGCTTGCCATGCGGCCGTACCAGATCTTCGCTACGGAGCGGATCATGCAGAAGGTCACCATAGCCACGAACGCAAGGCAGCTTGGCACGGACAAGGCGGGCGGTTACGTGTGGCATACCACCGGCTCCGGTAAGACGCTGACGTCGTTCAAGGCCGCGCAGCTGGCGGCGCGGTTGCCGAGCGTACAGAAGGTGCTGTTCGTGGTGGACCGCAAGGACCTCGACTACCAGACCATGCGCGAGTACGACCGCTTCGAGAAGGGCGCGGCCAACTCGAACACCTCCACGGCGGTCCTCAAAAGGCAACTAGAGGATCCGGGCGCGCGCATCATCATCACCACCATCCAGAAGCTCGCCACCTTCATCGCCGCTAACAAGGGCCACGCCATCTACGACGGTCACGTGGTGATCATCTTCGACGAGTGCCACCGCTCGCAGTTCGGTGAGATGCACACGGCGATAACTAAGGCCTTCAAGCGCTACCACCTGTTCGGGTTCACCGGCACGCCGATCTTCGCCGCCAACGCCGGCCGCGGCGGCAAGCCTCAACTGCGCACCACGGAGCAGGTGTTCGGTGAGAAGCTGCATACCTACACGATCGTGGACGCCATCACCGACAAGAACGTGCTGCCATTCCGCATCGACTACGTGAACACGGTAAAGGTCGGCACCGTGCGCGATAAGCAGGTGTCGGCCATCGACACCGAGCGCGCGCTGCTCGCCCCAGAGCGCGTCGGTCAGGTCGTCAGTTACACGCTAGAGCACTTCGATCAGAAGACCAAGCGGGCTTCGGGCTACGAGCACAGCGTCGTGACGAATGTTAGCGAGTTGGTGAGTACCCGCCGGCAAGCTGAGGAGGTTCGGCTCCGCAAGCGCGTGCGAGGCTTCAACGCCATCTTCGCCGCCGCGTCCATCGACGCCGCGCGCCGGTACTACCTGGAGTTCAAGCAGCAGCAGAAAGAGCTGACGCCCGACAGGCAGCTCACTATCGGCCTCATCTACTCGTACGGCGCGAACGACGCTAGTCCTGACGGGCTCCTAGACGACGAAGCGTTCGACACCGACGCGCTCACCGCCGATGCGCGCTCGTTCCTGGACGACGCCATTCACGACTACAACGGCGCGTTCGGCACCAGCTACGACACTAGTGCAGACAAGTTCCAGAACTACTACAAGGACCTGTCCGTGCGGCTCAAGAACCGCGAGATCGACCTCGTAATCGTGGTGAACATGTTCCTCACCGGCTTCGACGCCACGACCCTGAACACGCTGTTCGTCGACAAGAACTTGCGGGCGCACGGACTCGTACAGGCGTACTCGCGCACCAACCGCATCCTCAACTCAGTAAAGACGTACGGCAACATCGTCAGCTTCCGCGACCTCGAGCAGGAGACCAACGACGCCATCGCCCTCTTCGGCAACAAGGACGCCAAGGGGGTCGTGCTGCTCAAGCCGTACGGTGAGTACTACGACGAGTACCTACGCAAGGTGGCGGATCTTCTGCGCGGCTACCCGCTCGGCAGGCCCATCGTCGGGGAGACGGCGCAGAAGGAGTTCATCGCCCTCTTCGGGGCAATCCTCAGGCTCGAGAACATCCTCACGTCGTTCGACGACTTCGTTGGCAACGAGGTACTCACCGCCCGCCAAGGTCAGGACTACCGCAGCATGTACCTTGACCTGTTCGCCGACTTCCGCAAGGATAAGGACGCGGACAAAGAGTCCATCAACGACGACATCGTCTTCGAGATCGAGCTCATCAAGCAAGTCGAGATCAACGTCGATTACATCCTCATGCTTGTCGAGAAGTACCGCAAGGCTCGTGGCGATGGTACCAACAAGGAGATCCGAGCCGAGATAGGTCGGGCGGTCACGGCTAGCCCCACCCTGCGCAACAAGAAAGACCTCATCGAGGCGTTCGTCGACTCCCTCTCTGCCGACTGTGAAGTCGACCAGGAGTGGCGCCTTTACATCGCAAAGCGGCGCGAAGCCGAGCTGGGAGCATTGATTGAGGAGGAGGGCCTGAAGCCAGCCGAGACGCGCGAGTTCGTGAAGGCAGCGTTCCATGAGGGCGCCGTGCGCACTACCGGCACCGCCATCACCAAGGTTCTGCCGCCCACCTCGCGCTTCGTACAGGGCGGGGCTCACGCCGAGAAGAAGCACCGGGTCGTCGAAAAGATCAGTGCGTTCTTCGAGAGATTCTTCGGGCTCGGTGCTTAGGTCGGCCGACGCGGCAGCGCTACCCGTCTCGCGGATCGACAAGCAGCTTCACGCGGAGCGCACCGTCAGCGGCGGCGGGAAGGTAACCTACCGAACGGAACTATCGAACGTGCCTGATGGGGCTTTCATTGCCAACGACGGCAGCGCCTGGTTGGTCTGGCAGGGCGGCCTCTTCCGCTGGTCCGCGGACGGGCACACCAAGGCCGAAGCGCCTCCAGCCCCGACCGACGCCGTCACCGTACTCACGCCCACCTCCATCACGGCGCTGTTCCGCGCCGGTTTCACGCCGCAAGTCCACGCGTCCGTCCGGCGATAGCGGCCCTCACCCAAGGTCCGCTGCCGACCCGACTAAGCTGCTACAAATACTGCCAAGGTAAAGGTGGACCTCGTATCCAGGTCCGGACTCCGACTCCTCCAAACGCTCGACGACCATCAAGTAGCCGCAGGTTGCAGGCAAGACCTCGACATCTCACGCCCCGCGGCCACCGAGCTCGGCAGAACGGCCGTTAGCGCTATTAAGGCCGGTCAATTTGAGACAGCCAGCGGTGAGTCCGTCGATTGGCCTGAGGCCGTGCAGTTGGCCACCGAGTCGAAGCGCTCGATCCCGCCAGATGCAGCGCTACCGGACTCACGCGCTGGTGGTGATTTCACCATTGAAGTGCAAGTCATCAACGAAACGACTCTCCGTGCAGCGCGCCGCCTAACAGACCAAGGCGCTCGACCGCTTGCGCTGAACTTCGCCAACGGAGTCGAGCCAGGCGGAGGGTTCTTGCACGGGTCCCGCGCGCAGGAGGAAGTGCTGTGTCGATCGTCGGCGCTTTACGCGACCCTCGTCAACGACCCGATGTACGTAGCGCACCGCGCTCGCACCCTGCCGGACTCGACGGACTGGGCGATTCTCTCCCAAAACGTGCCGGTGTTCCGGCTGGATGACGGAACGGCGCTCTCGGCACCGTGGGTCCTGGACTTCGTTACTTGCGCCGCACCGTACGCGCCCACGGTAGGGTCCCGCTCGTTCCGCCGACCTGTTGAGGAGGAGGATCCACCGCGTCCTGGCGATTGCTAGGGCCTACGGGTACGGAACACTGGTCTTGGGGCATGGGGTTGCGGCGCCTTCGGGAATGACCCGCTGCAGACGGCAACGGACTTTCGTGAGGCACTCGAGGGTGAGTTCGGCGGAGATTTCGAGCGTGTGGTGTTCGCGATTACCGATTGGTCGCGTGAGAGGCGCTTCTTAGGGCCGTTTCGGGACGTGTTCAGCGAGTAGTTTCTTGGGTGCGCCACATCCTCAGGTGTAGGCTTGCATCTCAATCCCAAGCCGTTCTGACCAGCTTGTCAAGGAGTCTCGATGACGCACTCGCCCCACCCGAACCAAGTCAGAGCAGATGAGTCGGACTCCGAGGCGGCAATCGCCTGGTCATCCGCCGCCGACCTGGCCCAGTCGTACCGTAACGGCAGTCTCACCCCCACGCGCGTAGCTGAAGTACTGCTCGAT
>CALCHY010000124.1 GCA_937907415.1 uncultured Trueperaceae bacterium | reverse complement strand
AAAGACCACTCCTACGCTGGTCAAGAGGACTGACCATGCAAGAAAAGCAAAAGCAACAAGAGCAGGAGCAACAGGAGAAGCGGCCGCAGCCCACGCGGTACCGCTCGGAGATGCCACTGGATCAGCTCCAACCGTCGCCGGAGAACGCCCGCAGGCGCTTCGAGGACGGCCCGCTACGCGACCTCGCCGACTCGATCCGCGCCCAAGGCGTCACCAACCCACTCACTGTCGTCCTGCGCGAAAGCGGCCCAGACGAGAAGCCGACCTACACCGTGATCGCCGGCGAACGCCGGCGCCGCGCCGCCATCCTCGCAGGCCTCACCGACGTGCCCGTGATTTGCCTGTTCGACCCACACCTGGTCGCCCAAGCCCCGCAGATCGCCCTCGCCGAGAACCTCCTCCGCCAGCCCCTCAACCCTTACGAGGAGACGATTGCGATCCTCGACCTCGTCGCCAGCCGCTTGGGGCGCCAGTCCAAGTGGTCCACGTACCGCGAGCAATTCCCTTCCGACCGGCACGCTGCAGCAGAGGCCCTCCGTCTGCTCGCCCTCGGCGGCAAGAATCTCATAGCGCTCCGCACTTCCCTAAAGATCGAACCGAGCGAACTCGAGACGCTCCTCAAAGGCCTCCTCGGGGAGCGCGACGGGATGAGCGTCACCAGCTTCGTCAAGAACCGCCTGAGACTGCTGAAGCTCCCGCCCGACGTCCAACGCGCCTGCGAAACGGGCGAACTCGACTACACCAAGGCGAACCTACTGTCAGAGGTCCAGGACGCAGCCTATCGCAAGACTCTCCTCGACCGAACCCTCGAGCAGAACCTACCTCACGCTCAGCTACGCCGCCTCGTCAACGAAGTGAAGGGGTCGCATGCACCCAAGACCGATCTCTTCACCCGACTCGATCAGGTGAAGCGCGCCCTCAAGACAGCATGGCCAGACCTGGGCTCCAAGGACCGCGCTCGCGCCGAACGCCTGGCCAACGAACTTGCAAAGCTCGCGGGTCGTGAAACCTCCGAGCGACGTCCCCAGCACAAGAGAGCCGGAGAGGACCGCAAGCTGCCTACCAACAGCGACGCCACTTACTCGACGTCGACCGCCTCAGGTACGTAAACGCGCCGCAACGGCAGCAACCCCTTGTACTTCGAGTCGAGCTGCTCGTACCGGTCCAGCACCAAGCTCACGAGCTGCTCGCCGTCGATCAGCCGCAGGTTCGACTTACTGTTGGCGAAGTTCCGCCCCTGCGGCGTGAAGTCCCCCAGCGTTACGAGAAGACCGAACTCTGAGGCAGCGACATTGCCGTAAAGCGCCTGCACCTCCGGCGCCCTGACACTGCCTTCGGTGGACTTCACCTGTACCTTGATGATCGGCGGCTCGAACCCTAGCTCGTCCCGGTGAGCGAGGATGTCGACGCCACCGTCCGGGCCCGGCGGGGAGACGCGCGTCCGGTAGCCCAGCACCTCGAGCAGGTCGGCCACGAACGCTGCGAACGGGTGCCCTTTGAGCTCGCGCGCGATTGTCTTGAGGACGAAGTCACGCGTCGTCGTCTCGATCTCCTCCGCTACCAGCGCCACCGTCTCGTCCTGCTCCGCCACAGGTGTCACCACCTGCCCCTCAAGCGCTGCCAAGTGCTCGTCAAGGTAGTTGCGCACCTGGAATAGCGTCAACGCCGATCCCAGCTCGAACAGCGCCCCTTGCGAGTAGCTGGTGCGCGGCACACGCTTCAGCCACTGGACCCGCCGTTGGTGGCAGAAGCGGTAAGGCGCCTCAAGTGCGAAGCGGTAGTCACTCTCGACGCGCCCCAGGTGCACTTGCCGATCCCGCTTCGACGGGTACGCCACCAGGTCCCCTACCCGCATCTCGTGCACGAAACGGTAGAGCTGACTCGCGCCCGTCACGACGTTGCCATCCGAGCGCTCCGGGAAGACCTGGCGGTAGACCTGCTTGAACGCCTCGCGGTCGTCAGGCAGCGCCGCCAAGTCCGGCGTGCCGGGCCAGGCCAGCGCGACAACGCCGTCCTTGGTGAACATCTCGTACGCCTCGTCCCCACGCCCTGCGCGTATGCCCCACAACGGCACCTGCGGCGCGGCGCCGTTCGACATCAGGCCCACTCCGGCCGGGTACCGAGGTCGTGGGCCAGGCTCGGATGCGCCGGCGAAGGATCCAAGCGCGTCTGGTACTCACGTCCCTCGGCGCGGCAGCGAGCCATCTCGTCGTAAACCTCGAGGATCGCGAGCTTCGTACGGTGGCAGCCGTACTCAGCCTCGTCCTTTCGCTTCACGATGGGGAACGTCTCCAGGATGTAGTCGACGTCATCACGGGAGATGCCATAGAGGTGGAAGTAGATGGCGTCCAGTTCTGCGCGCAACCAAAAGCGGCGTTCGTCATCCCAAGGAAAGCAGGCACCACGCCGCTCGTGTGACCTAGAACCGGCCCCACCAGACGCGTCAACTATTGCCGGAGCATCCCACGCGGTAAAGGACAGCTCAGAAACCCTACGGGCGATTGCTTCGCTGGGCATGCTCATCGATGGCGGGAGGATAGGGAGCTGCTTCAGAAGGTAGAAGTTGACGTTTGTTCCACCGATCTTCGAGCGCGCCAGGTAATCGAAGGCAAACGAGTTGAGGTTTGAAAGCAGAACCAGCGGATCTACAGCATCCCTGTGTTCCACATGAATGAGGAACTCACTATCGCCGTAGCCAACGACCGGACTCGCCTTCGCAATAATGCTCCGCTCATTCGTCGCTGGGCCAAACCGCCTGTACGAAAGGATGTAAGGTCGGCGACTCTGAAGTTTCGAAACAACCTCGCTCTTGGGAACCCAGTAGCGCGGCTGTGGAACAAAGCCCGGCTCAGCTTTCTCGTCAACTTCCACGTTCCGCGTGTCGCCGCTCTCCGTATACGTAGCGAAGCGGTGGTCGAACTGGTGCATCATCTTCGCCTCGTACAACGGCAGGTAGACCTGCTCTCCCAGCACGAAGCGGTTGCCCCGCAACTCAAACCCATCGCGTTCGAGGTCTTCCTTGGTCCGGAAGAGGCCCGAGTCGTTCGACATGTCGAACATGCGCATGAACGAGATACCCCACGGGTTCTCCCCGGTCACCTCGTTCACCAGCACCGGCACGCGCCGGTAGATGGCCTTGGTGATCTCGGCATCACGACGCGTGCGGAAGACCGGACACGTCTTCGTGTTGGGGTTGAGCAGCGCGATGTCCTCTGGCGTGAGGGTGAAGCGCTTCTCCGGGTCGCGGACCTCGCTCGTGTCGAGCGCGAAGAAGACGAACTCGGCCTCGGTAGCGAGACGAGCGGTGCCCGTCAGCGTGAGCAGGCAGAACTTGATGCGGCTGTCGATGCCCGGAAAGATCCTCTGTCTGTTCTCGAAATCGAAGAGGCTCACCAGGGCCTTGGTTTCGACCAGGTCTTGGAAGTAGAACTTGGTCGTGTCGTCGGTTGCTATGCCGGACGGGAGGACCATGCCCATCCGGCCGCGGCCCCCAATGATGGTCTTCCCCAGCTCGGCGAACAGCGGGTAGGTGTTAACGTCGCCGCGGCCGGTTAGCGGATACCGGCCCGAGTTGCGGGCGAAGTGGCTCTCACCTTCAGCCCGGCGCTTGTCTTCGAGGAACGCCGCGTGCAGGTTCGGGTCGGACTGGGTGAGAGCTCGTATGAGACGACCGCGTTCGCTGGCGTTGCGGGCGTTGGCGATGGCAGGGTCGCGTGCGGCGAACCACTCCTTCTCCTGTAGCTTGACGCGCTCCCACGGTGGGTTGCCGAGCACGACGTCGAAGCCGTCCCTCTCGCCCCCGAACGCCTCTGGGAAGGCCAGCTCCCAGGCAAAGAATCCGTACAAGGTTGCGAGCCGCTCGACCTCGCGACGCCGGTCCTCGTCGAGCGCGCCGGACTGCAGCACCCGCCGCACCGTGCCGGTCGTGACAGGCAGGGGCGCCCCTTCTACCTTCCTCCACACGAACGCCGCACACCAAGCATTATGGGCGAGCTGCTCCCGGGCCAGGCGCTCGTCCTCCAGCAACCGCTCGTAGGCCGCCTGCTTAGCTTGCACCTGCTCGGGCGTGTCCGTAGGCATGTTTGACAGTTCCGTGAAGGCCGTGGCGAGGGCAGTTGCCGAAGCGCCGGGCACGGAGTCGAACAGGGCCCCTTGACCGCCGCGCTCCTCACGGTTGCGCCGCTTCACTCCCGAGGCGTAGCGCCTGTCGTCACCCTCGATGGGGTCGAACGCAGCGTCGGGGATACCCGCGCCGACGAGCTTCCTGGTCGCCCCGAAGAGGCTGTTACCGACCCGGATGTGATGCTCGAGGAAAGTGAGCGGCTTGCCGGGCTCCATCGCTTCCATCCACAAGGCGACCTTACACAGCTCGGCCGCCATCTCGTTGACGTCCACGCCGTAGATGCAGTTGCCGATCACGTTGCGTAGCGCACGCCGCACCTCGTCGGGGGCAGGCTCGTCGTCACCGGTTCGCACGGCGGCAAGGCGCTTGGCGATGCGCTGCGCCGCGGCGATCAGGAAGTGGCCGCTCCCAGCGGCCGGGTCCACGACCTTAAGGTCCATGAGTGCGCGCTCGGCGTCCTCCCGGTCCTTGCCGCGCACGGCCTCGTCGACGACGGGATCCAGCGCAGAGTCGAGGAGCAGGCTTATGAGGCTCGAGGGTGTGTAGTACGAGCCTGTCGTCTTGCGCTCGTTTCCTGCCGCCGACTTCAGCTCGAAGTCGCTTGCGGAGGCGTCCACCTCGGGGTGGAGCTCGAGCAGGCTCTCGTAGACGCTGCCCAGCTCCTCGGAGCCGAGGTTCTTGTAGTCGACCGGCCGCCGCACCCCGTTGGTATTGGTGTAGGCCAGCGCCCGGACCGCCTGCAGCAGGTGGGCGTTCGGCAGGCTCGCGCCCTTCAAATCGGGAAGCGCGCGCTCCGCGAACAGGAAGCCGCCGAGCTCGGGCAGGCCCAGGCGCAGCTCGCCGCCGCTGCCCAGCGCTCGAATCACCACCTTGAGGGCCTCGTACAGGTCGCCGTGACGGCCGCCGCGCAGCTCCGCCGCCAGCTCCCGCAGGCGCTGCGTGGAGTAGTGCAGGTACCTCTCACGCGCCTCCGTCGAGGCGCCGGGTGCGTGGAGCAGGTCCCGGTCTTCCGCGACGAACAGGAACAGCAGGCGGTAGACCAGGCGCAGGAGCTGCCGGTAGTAGTCCTGGGGCGACAGCTCGCCGTCCTGCAGCTTGCGCTTCAGCTCGCCGTTGCCGCCTCGCAGGAAGCCCTTGCCGAGCGCCGTGATGGCGCGCTCCACCCCGTCGCGCAGGCCGTCGAGCGCCCTGGCGCCCGTTTCGGCGGCCTCGCGCGACCACTGCTCGAGCACGCTCTCCTCGGGCTTGTCGCTCTCCAGGCGGCTCTGGTGGAGCAGGAGGTAGAGCAGCACGAAGTCGGAGTACTGCTCGCCCTCCATCATCGCCTCGAGGTCGAACTCGAGGAACGCCTGCCGGGTAAGGCTCTTGTTGTCGCGCAGCACGCGCAGCCGCAGCCCGTTGCTGACGACACCCCACAGGTGCTCGTCACTGCGGTTGAGGAGTTCCTGGGCCAGGGAGTGCGGGCTCGCCGTGGCGGCGCCCGCCACGCCGCGCGTGCGCCTGTCGAGGTCGACGTTGCAGCCCACCAGGTGGACGGGTGCGTGCCCGTAGCCGTGCGACACGGCGTAGCTCTTGCCGTCGATCTCGACGGCGGTCCGTGCCTGGAGGCGGCCGTAGTTGAGCTCCTGGAAGAGCGGCAGCAGCCAGCGCTCGCGCGTGACCGTGGTGCCAAGGTCGCCCTCGGGCAGGCGCTCGCGCGCCTCCTGGAACGTCGTCCAGGCGCCGAGGAGCGCGTTCCAGGCCCGGCTCGCGGCCTCGTTGATGCGCATCCCGCCCGGCAGGTGGTAGGCCTCGGGCGTGAGGGCGGGCAGTGTCCGGTCGCCCGCCTGGACGCGGCGCAGCAGGTCGGCGGGGAGCAGCGCCCCCTCGGTCTTGATGGTGGTGGCGAAAGCGTTGTCCTTCATGCGACACCCGGTGCTGGGGGGAGGAAGACGTAGATCCCGAGCACGTCAACAGGCAGCAGCGGCTCGACCGCGTAGCGCAGGCCCTTGGCGCCCGCCGCGGTCCGCACCCGCCGGTGCGCGTCCAGTAGCCCCTCGGCCCGTTCGCGGGCGAGGTCCGCCAGGTAGCCAGCCAGGTCATCGAGGTCCGCGGTCGCGGCCCCCACGAACTGCTGTGCCTGAACCGGCGCCAGGTTCCCCGCCGGCTCCGCGTGGAGCAGCGGCTCTGCAGACGCGGACTCCAGCCAGCGGCGTTCGCTGCCGGCCCCAGTGAACGCTAGCGGCAGCGTTTCCTCGGCCAGCGTCTGCCACGTCTCGGATCCCTTGGCGGTGGTCACGTGGTAGCGCAGGCGGGCCAGCAGGAGCGTGGTGCGGGTGGCCACGGCGCGGGTGCGCATGGCGCCCGCGCGCTTGGCCTTGCCGTCGGCTAGCGGGTCGAGGGCCGTGTCCAGCACGAAGCTGGCCAGGCCCTCGGTGAACGGATGCGTGCGGCTGAGGTAGGTCTCGCCGTCGCGCGCCGGAAGCTCGAAGCGCGCCGTCAGCCGCTCGGTCTTGACGCTCTCACGCAGCGCCTCGGGGGCGTACTGCAGGTCGAACCCCAGCGCCCCGAAGCGGTCTGGGTTGACGGTCCCACCGTGGGCCCCCAAGGCGTCGGTCACGAAGCGCTGCACCACCTCGGCGCCGCCCACGGCGGCCTTGGCTTCTTCGAGCTCCCGTGCGACCTCGTCGACCTTGATGGTCTCCTGCGCGAACACGGTGCGGGAGCGCCGCTCCCGCTCCGCCACCGCGTCCCACCGGCGGTTGAAGTCGGCGGTCTTGGGTTTCAGGTACTGCTCCAGGTCGGCGAAGAGCACGCCCTGCTCGGCGCTGCGGTTGGCGAGGCCGCGCAGCAGCAGCCCCTCGAAGATGGCCTCCACCACTTGGTCGGAGTCGGTCGGCACCGGCACGCTGATGCCTAGGCTGGTGCGGATGGTGCGGTGCTTGCGTAACAGAACGTCGAGGACGATGCCGTCGATCTGGTTGTCGGTGCCGAACATGGTGCGCACCAGCACGCGCTCGCGCGGCTGGCCGTAGCGGTCCACGCGCCCCTCACGCTGCTCGTGGCGCGTGGGGTTCCAGCTCAGGTCGTAGTGCAGCACGCTGTCGAAGTGGGACTGCAAGTTGATGCCCTCGCTCAGGCAGTCCGTGGCCACCAGCACGCGCTTGTCGTGCTCGGCCAGCGCCAGCACGCGCGCCTCGCGCTCCTCGGGTGGCAGGTTGCCGGTTATGGCCGCGACCTCGACCCCGCGCGGAAGGCGCGAGCGCAGCTCGTCCGCCACGTACTCGGCCGTGTCGATGAAGCGGCAGAACACGATGGGCGCGTGCCCGGCCTCGAGCTGCTCCTTGAGGAGTCCCGCGACCGTCGTCAGCTTCTGGTCCTTCGCGCCTTTGAGGCGCTCGGCGTCCTCGGCGAGCTCCAGCAGCCGCCGGCGCGAGGCGTTGGCCGCCTGTTCGCCTTCCACCTGGCTGCCGGGGGTCACGTCGACGCCTTCGGCAGCCTCCTCCTCCATCAGGTCGAGGACGGTGCGCCGGCCGACCTCGTCGGCTTCCGCTACCGATTCGGTATCGGCCGGCGCCGCGCGGTTGCGCAGCGTAGCGGCCGCTGCGGCGGGCGAGCTCGCCAGGGCGCGCAGCAGGCCGAGCATGGCCCACCAGCGCACGCGCTGGCGGTGCGAGCCGTCGTCCTGCTTGAGCTCCTCCCGCGCGAAGGCGAGCACCTTATCGAACAGCGCCTTGGCCTCGCGCCCGATCTGGTAGGGCACGTCGGCCTCGTCGCGCTCCGGGAAGAAGGTGGCGGCGCCAAGGTACTGCTTGATGTCGCCGCGCTTGCGCTGCACGAAGTGCTTGGCGAGTTCGCGCCGCACCGGCTCGTTCTCGCGCCCCGACAGGTCCTCGGGCAGGCGCGCGAACTCCGGCCTGAGCAGCGCCAGCAGCGACCGGAACGCCCCTTCGTTGCCCGAGTGCGGCGTGGCGGTGACCAGCACCAAGTGCCTGGTCTCGTCCTCCGCCAGGCCCTTCAGCAGGCGGTGGCGCTGGTGCCGGCCGCCTCTCCCCTCGCCCGCGTCGGCGCAGGTGTGGGCCTCGTCAACGATCACCAGTTCCGGGGCGGAGCGCAGGAACTCGTCGCGGCGCCGGTCGCTCTTGATGAAGTCGGTGGAGACGATGGTGTAGGGGTAGCGCTCGAAGATCGACTGCGCGAAGCCCACGTCACGCTCCAGTCGGGACGCGGTGCTGGGCAGCACCAGCACGGGGTCGATGTGAAACTTCTCGCTCAGCTCCGTGCGCCACTGGTCAGCTAGATGCGGCGGGCAGAGCACGCTGAAGCGACTCACCTCACCCCTGTCCAAGAGCTCGCGCGCGATCAGGAGCGCCTCTACCGTCTTGCCGATGCCCACGTCGTCGGCGATAAGCAGCCTGACCGGGTCCAGCTTCAGCGCCATGAGCAGCGGCACTAGCTGGTAGGGCCGCGGCTCCACCGCGATACGCCCGAAGCTCCGGAACGGCCCCGCGCTCGAGCGGAACGACAGTAGTGCGGCGTCCCGCAGCAACCCGGCCGAGCGAGCGTCACCAAGATCATCAGGGCTCGGGAGCCCGAACGTGGCCTCGCGGACCTCCTCGAGCCCGAGAAGCAAGCCTGTCACCTCGTCGTCGCGGCCGCCTAGCGGCTTTAGCACCAGGAACTCCGCGTCGGAGCCCGGTTGCACCACCCAGTCGCGTCCGCGAGCGTTCACTAGAGATCCTGCTTGGAACGTCACCCTTCGCCTCCGAACAGCGCGGCGTGCTCGTGCAGCAGCCGCGCCCAATCATCTTCGTGGTGGAACCGCAGCACGGAGATCCCGACGTCGAGCATCGCCGCCGTCAACGTGCGGTCGCGTTCCTGCCGGTCAGGGTAGTCGTGCGGCGGGCCATCGATGTAGACCGCCACACCCTGCTCGGCGTAGTAGAAGTCCGGGACCGTCATCCCGCCAGGGAGCTCCAGGCAGTACTGGGCCGCGTCCGGCAGGCGCAGGCCCTGAGCCTCCAGCAGGTCGAGGAACGAGCGCTCCAGCCCGCTGTCGCACGCCTTGCGCAACCGCGCCAGGTGCGCCGCGCGCGGTTCGGCGGACGGCGAGGCGGCCACCCCCGCGCGCGTGAGGCTAAGCAGCAGGTCGCGCACCGCGAAGCGGTCCACGTGCTCGTGGTCGCGCTGGTTGCCGTAGCTCATCAGGCAGTCGTAGCAGGCTGCCTCACAGCGCTCGCGCGCTCCCGGGGCCTTACTTAGGTCCGTGCCGGTGTCGGGGTCGAAGTGGGCGATCTCCAGCGCGCGGCGCGCTACGCGTGCGATGGCACCGGGGTCCTCGACCAACGACCGCAGCACGCCCGCGCCACCCTCGGCAGCCTCGAAGAATAGGATCGCGCGGCGCTCATTCTGGCTCGGCACCGGCTCCGCCGCCAGCTCGTTGTCCTCGAGCTGGTACTCCACCTGGATGGCCGTTTTTAGGGCCGCCTGCAGCGAGGCCATCACGCCGACCTCGAGATGCTCGATGGGCCGCCACACCAGCAGGTTCCGGCGGTCCTCGACGTAGGGGACAACCTTGCGCACGCTCTTGGAGAGCGGGTCGTCCGCTTCCTCGAGGTGCGCCTCGTTGTCGGTCAGGTCGGAATCCTTTGCCCAGAAGCCGCGCTCGACGTCGAGTGCGAAGCCGATGTCGTTGGGGTTCTGGCGGTGTCGCCAGCCCAGGTTGATGCGCCAGATGGTCGCTGCCTGGCCGAACTCGAGGTTCGCCTTGGGCTGCCCGTCCACTGTCACGCCCGCCGAGCGCGCCTGCAGGACGCCCTGTTCCACCGCGAAGCGGTAGCCGGTCATTACCTCGTAGCCGAGGCGCTGGCGCTCCTCCTCGTCGCTCGAGATGCGCTCAACGCGCTTGGTGGTCACGTTCTGCATGCGCAGGAGCGAGGAGAGCGCGGTGGGCAGCCGCGCGCCGCAACGCTCGCAGTTCTCGTAATTGAGCTTGTCCGTAACCGGGTGGAAGTAGCCGCACGCCTCGCAGCGCTTGGCCGCCTGCTCGGCGACGCCGTCCCGCCCCTCGGGGTCGGGCGGCAGCAGGACTCGGTTCACCCGGTACTTGCTGCCATCGTGGTAGACGATCGCCTGCGGCCCGAACTCGCTGATCGCCAGGAAGCGCGGCCGCGAGACGTACTCGTCGCGACCAGTGCGGTTCATCCGTCCGGGGATGAACGCCGACAGCGGCAAGCGCGGGAACGAGTAACCCGGCAGGAAGCCCTCGCTGGCGAAGTAGCGGTAGGAGAAGAAGTCTGACGCCATCGCCGACTCGGAGTCGATGAGCAGGTCGCGCTGCATGCGCGCCTCGCGATAGAGCCGCTCCGCCTGCCGGCGCTTCTGCACCGGCGCGCTGGCGTCGAGAATCACCGAGTGCTGCCTGGCCATCTGGTCGACCGCCGCCAGATATAGGCCACGCCAACGGTCGGAAGTTCTATCGAACCGCGTGCGCACCTGCTTGAGGGTCTCGTCGAGCCAGCCATCGTGGTACCAGGGCGCCTGTGCCACCTCGCGTTCGATGCTCGCCAGGACGCGCGCGGCCCGCTGACGCGAGCGAATCAAGGCGTTCGGGTGCGAGGTCTCGGTGGCCACACGGTCGTTGACGGGCAGGTTCGGCGCTTCGACATCCAGTACATCGCGCAAGCTGCGACCGAGGTCCGTGCCCGTC
>CALCHY010000123.1 GCA_937907415.1 uncultured Trueperaceae bacterium | reverse complement strand
GCTGGTTGCGGCAACCCCCACTGGAGCGGTAAGATTGTGGGTGGACAACCCGGCGGGACCGGCGGATGGGTTCTGGCCCACCGCCTTTTCGTTGGGCTCGTCGCTACGCGGGAGGTAGCATGGACTTGACGCAGGCAGCCACCGAGGTGCTGAGCCCCCTCGGGTTCGAAGTGCTCGAAGTCACTGTAAGCACTTCCGGGCGCTCGCGTCGAATCTTGCTGCGCATCGACCGCCTCGACGAGGGCATCGTCGGCATCGACGACGTCGCCAAGGCCTCAACGGTCTTCGGCCTCGAACTCGACCGCATAGACCCCTTTCCCACCGGTTACCGCCTAGACGTCGAGTCGCCAGGGGCAGAAAGACCCCTGCTGACACCGCGCCACTTCGAGCGCTTCCACGACCTCCAGGCCAAGTTTCGGGTGGCGGGCGAGACGTTCAAGGGCCGCATCAAGCGCGTCAACGGTGACGAGGTCACCATCGACGTTGGCGGCGCCGAGCGCGTAGTGAACGTGGCTCAGATGGAGCTGGCGCGACTGGCCGAATGGCCTGATACGCCGCGCTGAGCCAGCCGCGGATCGGCATCGCGGTACAACGGCGTCTTAACCCGCGCTTCAGTGCGCGGGCCCGCTGCGTGGCACTAGGCCGCGCGGCCACAACCGAATAGTTAAGGAGAAGGACAGATGAACAAAGAGTTCGTCGACGCGCTAAACCTCTTGGCAGCAGAACGCAACCTCGACAAGGAGCAGTTGCTCAATAGCCTTGAAGATGCGCTCAGCCAAGCGTTCGAACGCAACGTGATGCCGGGGCATCAGATCGAAGTCGACCTGGACCCAGAGTCTGGCGAGATGGACATCATGATCATCCGCCGCGTGGTCGAGACCATCGAGGACGCCGCCAAGGAGATCGCCTTAGCGGACGCTCTCGACTTGGATGACGAGGTCGAGGTGGGGATGGAGATGGAGTTCCCCGTCGACCCAGAGAAGTTCACGCGCATCGCGGTGCAGACGACCAAGCAGGTCATCACGCAGAAGATCCGCGAAGCTGAACGCGAGTACGTGTACGAGGAGTACAAGGACAGGGCCGGCGACATCATGACCGGCGTCGTTGCGCGCACGGACAACAAGCGCAACGTGTTCGTCGACTTGGGCCGCGGCGAGGCCATCATGCCAGCCAAGGAGCAGATCCAAGGCGAGCGCTACATGGTCGGCATGCGCCTCAAGGTCTACGTTCAGAACGTGGAGCTCAGCCCGCGCGGCCCGTCCATCCACGTCTCGCGCGCCGCCCCCGAGCTGCTCGAGTACCTCATGCGCCAAGAGATCCCTGAGGTCGCGGATGGCACCGTCGAGTTGAAGGCCATCGCTCGCGAGGCAGGCCAGCGCTCCAAGGTGGCCGTCAGCTCGAATAACCCGAACGTCGACCCGATCGGCGCCTGCATCGGTCACCGCGGCAGCCGCATCCAGGCCGTGACCGCCGAACTGCAGCGCGAACGCGTCGACATCATCCAGTGGGACAGCAACCCGCGCGAGTTCATCCGCAACGCGCTCTCGCCAGCCAAGGTCGGCAACATCGAGCTGGATACCGAGGCCAAGTCGGCTAAGGTAACGGTCGGCTCCGACCAGCTCTCGCTCGCCATCGGCAAGTCGGGGCAGAACGTGCGCCTGGCCGCCAAGTTGACGGGCTACAAGATCGACTTGCAGGGCACCGAGTCCGTGTCCGACTTCGACGCCGCCTTCCAGGCCGCCGCCTCGCGCGTTGGCGATCAGCTGCAACCTGAACGCACGCACTCCGCCTTCGACGCCCTCTTCTCGGAGCAGGCAACCGCGCCTAGCGAGCCGGATAGCGCCGCGGCTAGCGACGAGACTAAAACCGAAGAAGGCGAGGACTAAGCCTTCCGATGACGGCCGAGACGCGTACCCGTCACGTTCCACTGCGCCGCTGCGCCAGCTGTCGCACGGCCATGCCGCAGGCGCAACTCGTGCGCTTTGCGCAGCTACCTGACGGTTACCGCCTCGACCTCGCACGTAAGTTGGGTGGCCGCGGCACCTGGCTATGCGCCAGTTGCGCAGCCAACCCTAACGAGAAACGCTTGCGCCAAGCCTTCAAAGGCCACGCGCAAGAGGTGAGAGCGCAGCTTGACGCGGCGCTCGCCCACGCTTCCCCAGCCGCCCAAGGCGCAGCGGGGAACCCCGCCTCGGAGGCTTGAATGTCTGAGAAAGTAAGGATCTATCAACTAGCCAGGGACCTCGGCGTGGAGAACAAGGATCTCCTCGCCGTCCTGGACGAGATCGGGGTGGAGTACAAGTCGCACTCCAGCACCCTAGACGCAGAAACCGCGGAGACCGTCCGCCAGCTCGTGAGCGCTAGCGGCGACACGGCGGCCCCCGTCGCAGCCGAGGCGCCAACCGAAGCCGCCGCGCCCGCTGCCGCCAAGCTGAGCGCAGACGAAAAGGCCGCCCTCGCCAAGACGAGCGGCAAGACCACGAAGGCAGCGCCCACGGCCGCTGCGGCTAGCGCCGAGCCCCTCCCCCGCCGCGCGCCCGTCGTCACCGTCATGGGCCACGTCGACCACGGCAAGACCTCCCTGCTGGACGCCATCCGCAAGTCGCGCGTGGCCGAGCGCGAGGCCGGCGGCATCACGCAGCACATCGGCGCCTATCAGGCCCAAACGCCGAGCGGCGTCGTCACGTTCCTCGACACTCCGGGCCACGAGGCCTTCACGACCATCCGCCAGCGCGGCGCGAACGCCACCGACATCGCGGTCATCGTCGTGGCGGCCGACGACTCCGTCATGCCCCAGACGCGTGAGGCCATCGCCCACGCCAAGGCGGCAGGCGTGCCGATCGTGGTGGCGATCAACAAGATCGACCTCGCCCAAGCCAACCCGGACAAGGTCAAACAGGACCTCATGCAGTCCGGCTTGATCGCCGAGGAATACGGCGGCGACACCATCATGGTCGAACTTAGTGCCCGCACCGGCCAGGGCATCGACGACCTGCTCGAGATGCTCTCCCTCGTCGCAGAGGTCGAGGACCTGCGCGCCCGCGACACGGGGCCAGCAACGGGCGTCATCATCGAGTCCGTGCTCGACAAGCGCGCGGGCGTGCTCGTCACGGTCCTCGTGCAGGAAGGCGACCTCAAGGTCACCGATTACGTCGTCTCCGGCGAGCAGTGGGCCAAGGTCCGCCGCTTGACCGATTACACGGGCGCCACCATCGCACACGCCCTCCCTGCCACGCCGGTGCAGCTCCTTGGCTTCTCCGAGCAACCGCACGCCGGTGACACCGTCGAGGTAGTGACCAACGAAGTCGCCGCGAAGGCCCTCACGGCCGAACGCAAGGAAGCGCGCCTCGACCACGAGCGCGAGTCGATCGGCCGCAAGGGCATCACGCTTGCCGACCTCTTCGGCAAGCCGACCAAGAAGACCATCAACATCCTCCTGCGCGCAGACACCCAAGGCACCCTCGAGGCGCTGAAGGGCGTGCTGCAGAAGGAGTCAGAGGCGACAGAGGAAGTAGATATCGAGATCATGCTCGCCGAAGTCGGCGCTCCAACCGACTCCGACCTGCTTCTCGCCAGCACCGCCAACGCGTCCGTGCTCTCGTTCGGTGTCACGGCCCCAGCCAGCGTCCTCAAGGCCGCCGAGCGCCTCGGGATCCCCGTCAAGAGCTACAAGATCATCTACGAACTCGTCGAGGACGTGGAGCGCATGGTGCGCGGCCAGATCGAACCAGAGTTCGAGGAGCGCATCCTCGGCCACGCAGAGGTCCGCCAGGTCATCCGCGTGCCGCGCAGCGGCAACATCGCCGGTTCGTACGTCACGGACGGCAGCATGCGCCGTGGAGCCAAGGCGCGCATCACGCGCGCTGGCAAGGAAGTCTACAAGGGCAGCATCTCCGGCCTGCGGCGCTTCAAGGACGACGTCCGCGAGGTCGGCACGGGTTACGAGTGCGGTATCAGCCTCCAGAACTACGACAACGTCCAAGAGGGCGACATCATCGAGGCGTACGAGATGGTCGAGGTCCCAGCAGTCTGATGTCACGGCGGGGCAAGGGGGCCTTCTTGCGCGCGCGCACCGGCGAGGGGCGAGGACCACGCCGGTGGCCGCTCGCGCTAGCGCTCGCGCTCACTCTCCTCCCCTTGCACGCCCTGCCGCCACGCGTCGCCGCTCACCCGGCCGGCGCGGAGGGCGCCATGGGCGGCCGCGTGCTCATCATGGTCGAGAGCGGCGCCAGGTTACCGGCGCCAGCGCTCGGCCTACTGCTCCTGCTACCCCCGGTACCTGTGTCTACGCGCCGCGCGCACCTGCGCGGGCCGCGCCGCGCTGCGCCACCCACTGCCACCACGCCGAGACGCACGCGGCTAGTCGAGCTAGGACGCTTGACGCTCGAGGGCGGTTGACGAGTCCCTCGCCCTCGTCCGTTCCCAACTACGTCCTTAGTCTCGCAACACCCTTTGGAGTCCGATGTCCAACCGTCTAGTCACCGGTCTAGCGCTGATCGCCCTGATCGTCGCGTCGATCTTGTTTCTTTGGAAACCCTGGAACCCGTCAGAGCCGTCCCTCAAGCTCGGTCTCGACTTGCAGGGCGGCCTGCGCGTAACGCTCGTTTCCGACACGCCCAACCCGTCGCCTGAAGACCTGGCGACGGCCCGCAACATCGTAGAGAACCGCGTCAACCAGTTCGGCGTCTCAGAGGCCCTCGTCGCCACGGCAGGCAACGACAAGGTAGTCGTCGAGCTGCCTGGCTTGACTTCAGCCGACCAGGAGCGCGCGCTTGACCTCATCGGTCAGCAGGCCGTGCTCGAGTTCCGCATCGTCAAGTCGGAGTTCAACGCCCTGCCGACCGAGGCCCTCACCCTCGACGACCTCGACCCTGTTGCCTTCACCGGCGAGATCGTCCAGACGGCCAGCGCGCAGTTCCAGCAGTCGCCAGGAACGCCCAGCGGCCCAGTGGTGACGTTCGAGATCAGGCCGGGCGACGCGCAAGCGTTCGGCAACTTCACCGCAAGCAACGTCGGCCGCCGCATGGCCATCGTGCTAGACGACCGCATCATCACGGCGCCAACGCTGCAGTCGCGCATCTCCGACTCCGGCCAGATCACGGGCGTCGGCACCCTCGACGAGGCCACCGACATCGCCGTCGTGCTCCGCAGCGGTAGCTTGCCGATCAGCCTCAAGGTCGACGAAGTCCGCTCCATCGGGCCGACGCTCGGTCGGGACTCGATCAACAAGGGCGCCACCGCCGCCATCGTCGGCAGCATCCTTGTCATCCTCGCCGTGCTCATGTACTACGGTCCCCTCTTCGGCGGGGTGCTGTCGTTCGGCGTCATCCTCGCCATGCTGTTCATCTTCGGGGTGCTAGCCGCGCTCGGCGCCGCCCTCACGCTGCCTGGCCTCGCTGGCCTCGTGCTTACGATCGGCGCCGCGGTCGACGGCAACGTGATCTCGTTCGAGCGCATCAGGGAAGAGCTTCGTGAGGGGCGCGGGCTCAAGTCCGCCATGAAGCGCGGCTTCTCGAACTCTCTCTCGGCCATCATCGACGCGAACATCACGACCTTGCTTGCCGCGCTGGCCCTCTACCAGTACACGACTGGCCCAGTGCGCGGCTTCGCCATCACCCTCGCCGTCGGCGTCGTGGCGTCCGTGTTCGTGAACATCGTGGTGGTGCCCTACGTCCTCGGGCTGTTGACCGACAAGAACCAGCGCACTTACATGTGGTCGGGCTGGGAAGTCAGGGGCCTGCGCCTCGTCGAGCGCGCCAGGCCGTTCGTCTTCACCACTGGTGCGCTCGCCGTGGCCGCCATCATCTACGTGTCGATCACTGGCCTCAGCCTCTCCACCGACTTCACGGGCGGCTCCAACGCCATCCTCGACGTGCCAACGAGCGTGACGACGAGCCAGGTTCGCGCTGCCATCGACGATCTGGGCATCCCAGGCGTAACCGGTGACGGCGCGACGGTCGTCGAGTCGAGCGAGGGTGGCACGGCGCTGACGCGTCAAGTTTCGGTGCGCGTCGGCCTCGGCGACTCGGCGCAGGAGGCAACAGACGAGTTCGCAAGCGACTTGGCGGCTGCCGTTGGTGGCACCAAGCTATCGTCCGACTTCGTAGGCCCATCGGTCGGCGCAGACCTGCGCCGCGGTGCGATCCTGGCGGTCGTCGTGGCGCTCTTGCTCGTGCTCGTCTACCTCGCGTTCCGCTTCTGGCCGAACTGGGTGGTGGCCCTCGCCGTCGTGTTGGCAAGCGCTCACGACGTCGCCATCACGCTCGGGGTGCAGGCGCTGCTCGGCATCGAGTTCTCTATCCCAGTGCTCGCCGCGCTCCTCTTCGTGATCGGCTACTCGCTGAACGACTCGATCATCATCGCCGACCGCATCAGGGAGAACGTTCGCGTCATCCGCGACAAGCCCTACCGCGAGCTCGTCAACCTGGCCGTCAACCAGACTCTCACGCGCACCGTTGCGACGTCGGGAACCACCCTCCTGCCCGTACTTGCGCTGCTCGTCTTCGGCGGCAGCGTGCTGCGCGGCTTCAGCGTCACGCTGCTCGTCGGTATCGTCATCGGGACGTTCTCGAGCATCTTCCTGCTCGCCCCGACCATCGTGTGGGTACGCGAGTGGCAGCAGAAGCGCATCGAGAACAACCGCGGCACCAGCCGCGGCAAGCGCACAGCCAAGGCCTAAAAGCCAGCCGGCACCGTCCAGTCTGCGGGCGCAACCTCGATGGTTGCGCCCGCAGTTCTACTTGGTGTTCAGGTCGGGGACGTTCAGCGAGTACAGCCTGAGGAACTCACCCTCGAACGACACGACCGCGCGCCATTCGCCCGGCCGCAGCGGCACGTCTGCGGGCAGCTCGAAGGTGAATGCAGACCCGTTCGCGTCCAGCTCCAGCCATGCGCTCTCGGAAGCCGCCTCGCGGCCATCTGGGCCCACCCACTGCACGGCCAGCCACCCGGCGCCGGGTAAGTCGAGCACAGTGACGTCCAACTGCGGCCTGCCCGCCTCGCCAAGCGTGAGGGCGCTGGCGCCAGTGAGACGCGTGGGGCGAGGTTCTGGCAGGCCATCGGCCGGCACGAGCGGGATGTAGAGCGGCTGACAGGCCGTAATTAGCGTGGTCGTCAACACCAGCGTCGCGCCTAGCGCTAGCGCCACCGACCTAACGCGGCCCCTCACTGGCCGCCGCCCAACAGGGCAAGCGCGGCCAGGGCAAGCGGTGCGGTCTCGGCCCGCAAGATGCGCGGGCCGAGGGTCACGGCGCGGGCGCCACGCGCCACTAGCGCCTCGACCTCGCTGGTCGCCAGGCCTCCCTCTGGGCCGGTGACGAGCGTCAAGCGCCCTGCGGTCGCCGCACCGGTCAGCGTGCCCGTCGCCCGTGGGTCGGCCACTAGCGCAGCGCCGCTCCAGGACAAGGTGGCAAGTGGCGTGGGCGGCGCGACCTGCGGCACGCGCGCCCTGCCGCTCTGCCGCGTCGCCTCCTCGGCCACGCGCTGCAGGCGCAGCAGTTTCGCGTGAGACATGTCGGTTACGTCCGCGTGGCGCGTTACGAGCAGCACGAAGCGCATGACGCCCAGCTCCGTGCATTGGCGCACTACGTCCGCCAACTTGTCGCCCTTCAGGAGGGCGACGGCCACGGTCACGTCCAGCTGCGCCTCCGCCTCGCTCGGCTGTGGTTGACCCAAGGTCAGTACCACGCCGCCTTGGTCAGCGGCAGCGACGCTGCCCGCCGCGACGTTGCCGTTGCCGTCGAACGCTTCGACTAGCGCGCCCGCCTTGAGGCGCAGGACGTCACGCAAGTGGTGCGCTTCTGGGCCGCGCAGCACGACCTCGTCGGCGCCTAGCTCGGGTACGAGCACGCGGTTGACCCTCAAGGCGCCCTCGTTACCTCGAACTCGAGGAGGAGCCACTCGCCCGCCGTCGCCTCCCCCACCAGCCTCGCGCTAGACGGGGCGGCCCCGATCACCAAGTGGCGTCTGGCGGCGAGGATGCCGGTGAGGATGATGCGACCGCCGACTAGCACGCGCTTCACGTAATCAGCGAAGAGGCTCTGGTGCAACTCGGCGTAGAGGTTGGCTACGAGCACGTCGACGTGTCCAGGCGCACCGGCCACCTCCAAGGTACCTGCCGCGAAGCGCGCCCGCGAGCGGTTGAGGCGGCCGTTCTCGCGCGCGACTGCCACGGTGGCGGCGTCGATATCAACGCCGTACGTGTGCTCCGCTCCGAGTCGGTCGGCCGCTAGCGCCAACAACCCGCTGCCAGCGCCGACGTCTAGCACCGTGCGGCCGCTCAGGTCGAGGCGGGTCAGCGCAGCTAACGCCATGCCCGTGGTCTCGTGATGGCCGCTCCCGAAGGCCGCACCTGGGTCGAGCCACAGCACCACCTCACCTGCGGCCAACTCGACTTTCGCGTGGGTCGGCGCCACCACCAACTGCCCGAACCTGATCGGCGCCAGCGTCTGCTGGTACTGCGCGACGTAATCGGTGTCTGGCAGTTCCAGCCACGTTCCCGCCACTGGCAGCTCGCGTTGGGTATCGAAGTACGCGATGACGGAAACGCCATCGATGTCGTCGTCCTCTTGAACGCCGAGGCAGCCCAAGTCCCAGAGCGCCGCCAACTCGGGCGACTCGCCCGTCAGTCCGGCGATCTTGAAGGCCCTCAAGCGGTGACCTTGGCTGGCGCCAAGCGGCCGTCGCGCGTGACGATCTCGAAGCCTAGGCGCTCGCCTTCGAGGAGGTAGAACTCGATGTCCGCCGAGCGCGTGCCGTTGCCGATGCTGCGGCGCGCGTAATCGCCAGTAGCCGTCAGGATCATGGTCTCGGCCAGGCAGGCCGGCACGTTGCCGTCGCCGAAGCGCAGGTCGATGCGGCTGCGCATGCTCCCTGGTGGCCTGACGACGCCGCCGGGGACGAGTTCGACGCCAGGCACGTCCCTCACGCTCTCGTCGACGTCCACCGGCCTACCGAGGTCGTAGATCCACGCGCCTGGTTTGACGTGGTGCGCGAAGATCACGGGGTCGGGGTCGGACGTTGCCGTGAAGATGAGGTCGGAGCCCGCCACGGCGTCTATGTCGGTGGTGGCGACGATGTTCGTGTGCGGGTACTTCTTACGCAGACTGTCCGCCGAACGGTTGAGGCGCTCGCGGTCGCGGCCGATGAGCACGACCTCAGCCACCTCTGAAGCGATGAGACGCGCGACGCCGAACGCCACCACGCCGTTGGCTCCCACCACCGCGGCACTAGAGGTCTTGAGGTTGCCGCCCTGGGCCTTGAAGCGCTTGAGGAGTCCGGGCACCGCGGCCTTGACCGTAGCTGCCGTGTACGCGCCGCCATTGGTGACGACGATCTCCGGAACCGCCTCCTGCACGGCCGCGCCCTTCTCGCCGACCGTCGACCAGAAGGCCCCAAGACCAACGACCTCGGCGCCGAGGCGGTGCGCGAAGCGGGCTCCCTGGATGGCGATGCGCAGCGCGTCATCGGGGTTGGTGCGGAACTGGTCCGGCATCAGCGGCGCCGAGATGAGCAGCACCCGCAGCTTGCGCCCGTCCGATAGCTCTATGCCCTCGATGACCCCATGGAACTGGGGACGGATGTTGAGGAAGAGGCGCTTGAGCCACCGCTCAGGCAAGATGCCAGGGCGCACCAGCGTCTCTACCACCCACCGCAACCAGCGGCTCGAGCGGGGCTGCCAGACGTCGTCGTAGGTAAGTGGGTGCACCATGAAGGCGCACAGCACGGTGTTCGGGTCGAGGCCGCGCACTGGGGGCGGCGCGCCGAGGCGCGCCTCCGTGCCGTCGTTGATGCGGTTGATGGCCTGCCTGTGGCGCCACGCGAGGAGGAGCGTGGTGGCGGTGATAGCGAGCGCGGGCGCCCAACCTACGAGTCCGAAGCCCGCACCGACGAGCTCTCCAACGGCAAGGGCAGCGAGCCCCGCGAGGCTGGCGAGGGCCACGTACCCGCTACGTGCCAGCACCAGGGAGTACACGACCACAGCGACGGTCGGCAGCCAGAACGGCAGCACGCCGAGGCCGAACAGTGCGGCGAGCGCGCCGACGATGACGCCGTTCCCGCGCCCACGGGGCACGGACGCCAAACGCTTGAGAGGTAGTGGGTGCAAGTGACCGAAAAGCACACCGAAGAAGGCGGCGCCTGCCGTGGCGGCCAGGTCGCCTGGCGCGACGGCCATCGGGCTCGTGAAGTCAGCGAGGCCAGAGAGCGACCACGGGGTTACGACGCGGAGGCCGAGCAGCGGGTCGAGCATCAGGCTAGTTGCGCCGCTAGCGGCCACCATCACTAGCGCTCCGCTCATGACGCCGAGGGCGCCCTTCAGCACGTCGAGGACGAAGGAGCTGACGGCCACCCATGGACCAACGAGCTTGTAGACGTTCTCGACGCCAAGCAGGTGCGGGTTGACATCACGCGGGTCGAAGCCAGAGGCCGCCTGAACGAGCCACGCACCGAGCGGCAGCGAGCCGATCGCGTAGGCAACGAGGAGGGGCAGGACCCAGGTCGTCAAGAGTTCCATCAGGCGACCATTCTACCTTTCACACGTGTTGCGGCGGCCTCGTGGGCGGCGGCGGCGCGAGGCGCACTGTGGGTAAGATGCCCGCGTGGAAAGCCGCACACCGCCGCACAACCTCGAGGCCGAGCAGAGCGTTCTCGGCAGCATCTTGCTGGATAACGAGGTCTATGGCCACCTAGAGGGCACCCTCACGGCCGACCAGTTCTACAAGGAGGCCCACCGCAAGCTCTTCAGGGCCATGGAGCGCCTGCACCGCCGCGGCGAACCGATGGACCTCGTCACCCTCACGGAGGAACTCCGCCAGACCGGCGACCTCGAGGGTGTTGGCAGCGTCGCCTACCTAGTCGGCCTCGTCGACTCCGTCCCGACCGCCGCGTACGCCGAGAGTTACGCGCGCATCGTGCTCGAGAAGGCCACGCTGCGCGACCTGATCGGTGCTGGCGGGCGCATCATGCAGGCAGCGTTCGATCAGTCAGGCCCACTCGAGGAGGTCCTCGACACAGCCGAGAAGGCCATCTTCGACCTCACCACCCGCAAGCGCCGCACGAACTTCGAGGGCATGCGCACCCTCGTGACGGAGACGTTCCAGGAGATCAACGAGCGCTTCGCCGACCCCAACCCCGTGTCCGGGTTGCCTGCCGGTTTCCGCGACCTAGACGGCATGACTGGCGGGCTGCAACCAGCCAGCCTCAACGTCCTCGCCGCCAGGCCATCGATGGGCAAGACCGCTCTTGCCCTCACCATCGGCCTGAACGCCGCGCTCAAGGAGAGCGCTTCCGTCGGCATCTTCTCCCTCGAGATGTCCGCCGTGCAGCTCGTGCAGCGCATGTTGTGCGCGGAGGCGCGGGTAGACATGACGCGCGTGCGTTCCGGTCAGCTCACCGACCGCGACTTCCAGCGGCTAGCGGACGCGGCTGGCCGCATGTCGGAGGCCAAGGTCTTCATCGACGACCACGCCGACATGACGGTCATGGAGCTCCGCTCACGCGCCAGGCGCCTGCAGGCTGAACACGGCCTCGACCTGTTGATAATCGACTACCTGCAGCTCATGTCTGGCAGCTCGCGGAGCATCGGCGAGAACCGCCAGCAGGAGATCTCGACCATCTCCCGCGGCCTCAAGGGCCTCGCGCGTGAGCTCGACGTGCCAGTCCTCGTCTTGTCTCAGCTGTCGCGCGCCGTCGAGGCGCGCCCCAACAAGCGGCCCATGCTCTCGGACTTGCGCGAGTCTGGCGCCATCGAGCAGGACGCCGACCTCGTCATGTTCATCTACCGCGACGAGTACTACGACCCGCATAGTGAGAAGCACGGCATCGCGGAGATCATCATCGGCAAGCAGCGCAACGGCCCGACCGGCAGCCTCGAGTTGCAGTTCCACAACGCGCACGTGCGCTTCAACGACTTGGCCAAGACCTCTCACTAAGCTCCGCTGCGCGCATAGCGTGAGCCATGCAAGAAACCGCACATCTTCCGCTCACGCGCCTTTCATGCTCGGTTGCTGTGCTGCACGCAAAACTGCTAACAGCTGCCCGGCCGCGCCGTCACCCTGAGAAGGCATTTTTCACGTGGTGGCGCGAAGACCGCATGATAGACTCCCCCAGATTTACGAGGAGGAGACGGTATGGTCTCATTGCGCGAGCGGATGTCTCGCTTGCTCAGTCCCAGGATCGAGGCAGTCGGGCTCGAAGTCGGGACCAGCGCGCTTAAGGTGGTGGAGCTTCGCGCCGGTAACCCCCCAACGCTGGGGGCCATGGCCGTGCGACCGATGCCTCCAGGCCTCATCACTGAGGACGAAGTCACCGATCCACAAGGCTTAGCTGAAGAGATCAAGGCGCTCTTCCACGAAGCCGGGATTCAAAGGCGCTACACGGTCACGGCTGTCAGCAACCGGCAAGCCATCACGCGTAACATCCACGTTCCGCGCATGACGGTAGCCGAACTCGACGAAGCCATCCGCTGGGAAGCTGAGCGGTACATCCCATTCCCCATCGACGAGGTCGTTCTCGACTACTTCGTCCTCGATAACCCGGAGGACGTCGAAGAGGGCGGCCAGCTCGAAGTGGTGATCGCGGCCGCACGCCTCGACGAGGTGTCGCAGCAGGTCGAGTACCTCAAGCAGGCCGGGCTCGAGCCTCACGTCATCGACGTCAAGCCGTTCTCGCTCCTGCGCGCCCTACGCGGTTCGCTGCACGGCGAGCACCTCACCAAGCAGACGCTCTCGAGCGAGAACTTCACCGAGGCGAACGAGATCGGCGTCGTGCTCGAGATCGCGGCAAGCACGTCGACGGTCACCCTCGTGCGCGGCCAGCGCGTCCTCATGAACCGCAACATCAACGTGAGCGGCGACGACTTCACGACCGCGGTCCAGCGCGCCTTCGGACTCGACTTCGACAGCGCCGAGGACGTGAAGATCGAGTACGGCACGGCCACCATCCCGACCGAGGACGAGGAGGACCTCCTCAACTTCGACGCGAAACGCGAACAGTTCTCCCCTTCGCGCGTGTACGACGCCCTGCGGCCGGTGCTGGTCGAGTTGACCACCGAGATCCGCCGCTCGCTCGAGTTCTTCCGCGTGCAGTCAGGTGACGCCACCATCAGCCGCATGCTCGTCGCGGGTGGCGGCGCCAAGCTCCGCGGGTTACCTGAGGCCATCGGCGACGCGCTCGGCATCAAGGTCGAGCTCGGCGACCCGTGGCTAAGCGTCGCCGTCGACGAGAACCGCTTCGACACGCACTACCTGCGGAACGTAGCGGCTGAGTTCGCGGTGCCGCTCGGTCTGGCGTTGAGGGGGGTGGCCGGCGTTGATTAACATCAACCTCCTGCCGAGGAACCTGCGTCGCGTCCGCGAACCAGGTTACTGGCGCCTCCTGGCCGTGGCCTTCCCGCTCCTCGTCTTGCTCGTGGCTGGCATCATGCAGTTCTCCGCTAACTCCACCGCCAGCAACCTGCAGCGCGAGAAGCTCGCTCGCGAGGACCAGTTGGCCCTGCTGCAACCGTTCCTCCGTGAACAGCGCGACCTCCTCGCGAGGCAACAGCAGCTCAACCAACTGATCGCCGTCGCGCGCAGCGTGCGCGAGAACACCGTCGTGTGGACGAGCGAGATCGCCGGGCTGCTCGAGACGCTGCCAGTCGGTGGCGGCACGCGCCCGAACATCGACTTCCGCTCGCTCTCGATGCAGAGCGTCGTGCCGGCGCGGTCAGACCCTCAGCGTTACGAGGGTCGTCCGATCATGGCTGAGATGTCGGTTTCAGGCACGGTGGTCAGCCCAGAGGTGCTCGCGGACTTCATCAGGGCGCTCGAGACCAACTCCGCGTACGGCGTGTCGTTCCAGAACGCGCAACGAGACAGCGAAGAGGGTCTCTACCAGTACTCGCTCACCGTCGGTGCGCTACAGGTTGGCAACCCATGACCCGGACATTCAGCCTCAAACGCCTGCGGCAGCGCGACTGGGCCATCTTGTTCATCGTGCTCTCGCTCGTGGCGGGCGTGCTCTGGTACTTCTACATGTACTCCCCCACCCTCGAGCGCATCAGCCAACTGGAGTCGGACATCACGCGCCTAGACGCTGACATCCGGCGCGGAGAGGACGCGCGGCGCAACTTGCCCGACCTGCGCCTCGCCGTCATCGAGCTCGAGGCCGACCGCCGCGACTTCCTCGCGCAACTCCCGCGCGAGAGCGACATCGCCGGGTTGATCGACTCGGTGCGCGCCAGTGCGCAAGCTTCGGACGTGACCCTCCAGTCGTTCAGTCAGGGCTCCGCGCAAGGTCAGATCCAAGACGTGAGGCCCATCGGGTTCAACATCTCCACGCAGGGCAGTTACGCTCAGACCATGAGCTACCTTGGCCGCCTCGAGGGCATGCAGCGCTTCGCCAAGATCGGCCAGGTGTCGCTTGACCTCGACGAGAACACGTCAACCGACCCGCTCCTAAACGCCGCCTTCTCGTTCACCGTCTACGTTTACACCGGTAGCGACCCAGGGGAGCAGTAGGCCATGACCTTGTCTAGAACCGCTCGAATCCTGATCGCGCTCCTGCTCGTGGCCGCGGCCGCGTTCTTCTGGGTGAACTTCTTCAACCAACCCGACTCGGTCGCGCCCCTAGCTCAGCCAACGACCATCCCAGGTGCGGCCGCGGCGGACGCCACTACCACCGCGCCGACCGTGAACGCCCTTAGCGGCGGCGCCGCGGCGGAAGGCGCTCCCTTGGAGGGCGAGGCGCCCGCCGCCGCAGCCGACGCCGCCGCGCAGGGCGGGCTACCGTCCGCCGCCGCGCCAGCCGTCGTCACGCCGCCGACCGTGGTGTTGCGCGATTTGGTGGTCGACGACCTGCCGTTCCTCGTAACCACGCCGCCCGCACCTGAGGCGGCTACTGAAGGCGAGGCCGCCACCGAGGCCGGGCGCGCCGTTGCAGGACTGAGGGGCAACATCAACCCCTTCTCGCCCGTCATCGTGCAGGCGCCACCAGCCGAACCCGCACCCGTACTAGCGGCCGCCGAGCCAAGCAGCGAACCCGACGTCGTGATCGTCAACTCGAATGGGCAGCCCACCGCCGCCGGCTCGACGACTGCGGGCGCTGCCGGCACGAGCGCCTCCGCGGTTGGCACGCCAGTTCAGGCGCCAGCACCGCGCGCCGTCGCCCCAGCACCAACGCGCGCTACTGACCTGCCACGGCCGCTGCCTGGCGGCACACTGCCAGTCACGCCAGACATCCTGCGGGACGCACGCACCGTCGCAAGCACCCCAAGCGGCCCACAGAGCCTCGCCGAGGTTGCCGCCGTCAAGGTGCCAGAAACTAGCGCTGCGTCGGCCCTACCTGCCGTTCAGCCACAAACCGCCGTTACCAGTCCAGCTGGTCTTGGCGTGCTCGGGCCGGGGCAACCGACCGCCGAATCCGTCAAGGCTTCCGGCTCCTCAGGCCTGCCACTCGTCGTCGGCGCCGACCAGCTGAGCCGCTACCTCCGCGACAACGACGTGCGCTTCACCGGCACGGCGCTCGGTCCCCTCAGCGTAGGCGTGTTCCGCGCCAAGCAGTTCGACCAACCGATGGTCCTCACCCTAGGTCAGACCCTGCCGGATACCGAAATCGTGCTGGCGGACCTGCGCGGATACGAAGCTAAGTTCTCGCTGGGCGACAACACCCAGGTGCTCTCCTTGGATATCAGGCGGTGATCATGAAGCGAAACCTCATCTTGACGTTCATCGCGACACTGGCGGTCGCGTTCGCCCAGGGGGCACTCGCCCCCCTACCCTCAGACGCGCGTTACGACGCGCCCGTCGAGTTCAGCACCGGCACGGCCGGCGAGCAGCTCCCCGTCATGCTGACGGCGCTCGCGCGCGCCATCGGTCTCACGGCCGTAACCGACGACGTACCCAACCAGGTCATCGTTTACGACATCGGCGAGGCCAAGCCGTTCAGGCAAGTGTGGAACCTCGTCCTCACCCTCAACGACCTCGATTACGTGCTGCTCGAGAACGACATCGTCGTCGTCGGGCCGACGGCGTCCGTCAACCGCTTGCGCACCCCTGCCGCGCCGGCGGCCGCAGAGGCCCCCGCCAGCGCACCCGTTGATCAGCGCTTCTACCGCGTCAACTCCAACCCAGCAGAAGTGGTCGATATCCTCCAGCGCGCCATGCCGGGGCTAGACGCTCAGGCGCTGCCTGGCGTCAACAGCATCATGGTCGTCGCGACCGAGGCCGAGCACGACCGCGTCAGCCGCCTCCTCGCGCAGTTCGACACCGCCGCTGAGCAAGTGCAGCTAGAGCAGCGCACCTACTTCCTCAGCAACGCCGTCGCGGCTGACCTCGCGACCGTGCTGCAGGCGACGGGCGTCGTCACTACGGACGCAGAAGGCGCGACCACCACCCTCGCCGACTTCACCGTCGTTGCCGAGCCGCGCGCTAACGCCCTGATCGTCACGGGCTCCGCCGCCGTGCAGGCGCGCTTCGCCGAACTCATCCCGCAATTGGACGAGCGCAGGCAGCAAGTGAACGTGCAGGTGCGCATTCAGGAAGTCGCGCACAGCATCACTTACGACCTCGGGCTCGACCTCACGGGCGGTTTCGGGCAGCTGTCGGCTAGCATCCTCGACACGGGCTTGCGCTTCATCTTCGACACGGCCGCCGCCGTCTCCTCCTTCAACATCGGCGCCGTGCTTGACGCGCTCGAGACGCAGGGGCTCTCCCGCCGCGTCGACGACGGCAACCTCACCGTCCTCGACAACCAGACCGGCTACATCCAGTCCGGCGGCACCATCTTCATCAGCATCCCGGGCGCAAGCGAGAACATCGAGCGCGAGATCCCTTACGGCGTGCAGCTCCAAGTCACGCCCCGCATCGCTAACGACGGCAGCGTCACGCTCGAGATCACCGCCAAGGTCGAGGACGTGTTGTCGACCACGAACGACCCGAGCTTCTTGAACCTCTCGAACCGCTCCGTCTCCTCCACCGTGAGCCTGCAGCCCGGCCAGACCGCGCTCCTCGGCGGCCTCATGCAGAACCAGTTCCAACTGACGAAGAAGCGCGTGCCGGTGCTCGGGTACATCCCTATCATCGGCGAGCTCTTCGGTTCGACGACCTCTGAGGACGAGACGACTGACCTCCTCCTCATCGTCACCGCACAGGTTGTCGACTGACCTAAGCTAGTCACCGCTCACCGCCTCGGCGTCAGGCCCTCACGGACCTGGCGCCTTTCCTTTTGGCGGGGGTTTCCTCCCACCGGCACGCACTTGGGCGCGTGCTACGCTAGCCCGATGCTCAGGTACCTCAGCGCCGGTGAGTCGCACGGCCCCGCCCTAACAGTCATCCTCGACGGAGTTCCAGCCGGCCTCTCGCTAACCGCAGCCGAGCACATCGACCCGTGGCTACGTAGGCGCCAAGGCGGTTACGGTCGCGGGCAACGCATGGTCATAGAGCAGGACCGCGCCACCTTCAAGGGAGGCGTGCGTGCCGGCCGCACCACTGGGGCGCCACTCGCCATCGAGATCGTCAACCGGGACTGGGCCAACTGGCAGGACGTCATGGCCGCCGAGCCCGGCAACGAGCCGCGCAAGCGCGCCCTCACCCAACCGCGGCCCGGTCACGCGGACCTAGCCGGCGGCGTCAAGTACGGCCACAAGGACCTGCGTGACGTGCTGGAGCGCGCCTCGGCCCGCGAGACCGCCTCCCGCGTTGCGGCCGGTGCCGTCGCGCTGCGCTTGCTCGACGAGCTCGGCATCTCCGCCAGCGCGCGGGTCATCAGTCTCGCTGGCGTCGATTGTGACGGCGGCATGGACTGGGAACGCCTCGAGGAGCTCGACGCTAGCCCACTGCGCTCGTTCGACCAGTCGGCAGAGGAGCAGATCATCGACCTCATCGACGCCGCCAAGGAGCGGGGAGACACCCTCGGCGGAGTCGTCGAGGCGCGCTTCAAGGGCGTGCCAGTTGGCCTCGGTAGCTTCGTGCAGTGGGACCGCAAACTCGACGGTCAGCTCGCGCAGGCCGTCATGAGCATCCCCGCCATCAAGGGCGTCGAGATCGGCGACGGTTGGCGCGCGGCCAGCCTGCCTGGCAGCGAGGTGCACGACCCCATCGTCGGTGGCGTTGAGCGCTATTCGCGCGCCAGCAACCGCTCGGGCGGGCTCGAGGGCGGCATGACGAACGGGGAGGAGCTAGTGGTGAGGGCGGCCATGAAGCCGATAGCCACCTTGATGCGGCCGCTGCCAACCGTCGACGTGGTCACTCACGCGCCAGCCGACGCTTCTCGCGAGCGCTCCGACGTGACGGCCGTGCCCGCAGCCTCGATCGTGGTGCTGGCCATGACCGCCCTGACGCTGGCGCGGTCACTCGGCGACAAGTTCGGCTCCGACACCGTGCACGAGATGCGCCAACGCCTCGACGCCCACCGCGCCGACACGGCGACATACTGACGGGATCACGGCGGCATGACCGGCGGTCACAGGCACTTCGCCCCCGAGCGCGTGGTCACGTGGTTGGCCATGGCTGGCTTCATGGGTACGGGTAAGAGCCGGATCGGCTGGGAGCTGTCGCGGCGCCTGCAACTGACGTTCATCGATACGGACCGCGTCATCGAGCGCGTTAGTTGCATGCGCATCCCCGACCTGTTCGAACTCTACGGCGAGGGTGTGTTCCGCGATTACGAGGCCGAAGTCGTGAGGCGCTCCGTGCGCCTCGACGAGGTCGTCATCTCCACGGGCGGCGGCACCGTCGTGCGCCCTGAGAACCGCGCCGTACTCCGTGCCCGCGGCCCCGTCGTGGTGCTCACCGCCAGCCCTGAGACGATCTTCCGGCGCACCCGCCGTAACAAGCGGCCGCTGCTCGAGCACGCCGACCCCCTCAAGCGCATCGGCGAGTTGATGGCTGCTCGTGCGCAGGCATACGACGAAGTCGCTTCGTTCAAGGTGTCGACGGACGGTCGGCCTTCGGCTGAGGTCGTGGAGGAGATCGTGGAGCGGTTGCAGGACTGGAAGCGCGAGCAGGACGCCCGACTCGCGGCCGACGCTCCCACCAAGCTGCACGAGGACGGCGACGCGTGAGCGCGAGCAGTGCAGCCAGCGATGTCAAAGTAGTGCGAGTAGCGGTCGAGCAGGCGTACGACGTCAGCGTTGGGCCTGGCCTGTTGCGCACTCTCCTGCCCGCTGTCGTGTCACAGGACCGGGTCGCGTTGATCAGCGACGAGACGGTCATGGCGGCGCACGGCGAAGGTGTCGTCGAGGCGCTTACGGCGGCTGGTAAGAGCGTGCTGCCGTTGGTCGTGCCGCCTGGTGAGGCGAGCAAGTCGCTGGAGCGCTACGGAGCGCTCCTGGAGGCCCTGGCGGAGGCTAGCCTGCCGCGCGACGCCGCTGTGGTGGCGCTTGGAGGCGGCGTCGTTGGCGACCTCGCTGGTTTCGTAGCGGCCAGTTACCTTCGGGGCATCGCGTTCTACCAGGCGCCCACTTCCCTGCTCGCCATGGTCGATGCCAGCGTTGGAGGCAAGACGGGTCTCGACCTACCGCATGGCAAGAACCTGGTTGGCGCATTCTGGCAGCCGCGGGCCGTTGTCGCCGACGTGAATGCCCTTCGCACCCTCCCGCCGCACGAGTTCAGGCAAGGCACCGTCGAGGCGTTCAAACATGGCCTGTTGGCTGATGGTGACCTGTTGACGGCGCTAGGAGCAGGTTGGGCGCTTGACGCGCCTGCCGAGCGCCTGACGGCAGTCGTCGCGCGCAACGTGGCCATCAAGGCTGGTGTCGTGGCTGCCGATGAGCGCGAGTCTGGCGTGCGCACCCACTTGAACCTCGGCCATACTTTGGCGCACGCGTTGGAGGCGGCTAGCGGCCACTCGTTGGCGCACGGGGACGCGGTGGCTTATGGCCTCGTCTACGCGGCCATCGTGGGGCGCCGCCGTGGTTACGTAGACCTGGTGAGCCGCACCCGCGAGTTTCTGCGTTGGGTGGCGCCGAGGCCGTTGCCTCGCGCTGACTTCGCGACACTGCTCGAGTTCATGGGGCGCGACAAGAAGGTGGCGGCGGGCCGCTTGCGCATGGTGCTCCTCGAGGACGTTGGCAAACCGGTGGTGGTTGCCAACTTGACGAGTGACGAGTTGGAGGCCGCGTGGGCCGAGCTGGAGGAAACCGCATGATCATGGTGCTGAACGGACCCAACCTCAACCTACTTGGCCAACGCGAGCCTGAGGTCTATGGGCATTTCTCGCTGCAGGACATCGAGGCCATGTGCACCGCCACGGCAGCCGAGTTGGGTTATCGCGCGAGCTGCCGTCAGAGCAACCACGAGGGCCAACTGATCGATTGGCTGCATGGCGCCAGCGCGGAGGGCGCTCACGGGGTCGTTCTGAACCCTGGCGGGTACACGCACACGAGTGTGGCCCTGCGGGACGCAATCGCCGCCATCACCCTGCCCGTCGTTGAAGTGCACCTCAGTAACACGGCGGCCCGCGAGGAGTTCCGCCACCGCAGCCTGGTGGCAGCGGTGTGTGCAGGTAGCATCGTCGGGCTTGGGGCCTCTGGTTACCGCTTCGCCATCCGCTACTTGGCGGAGTTGGGTGCAGCGGCCGTCTAGCGGCTGCTAGCCGCGCAGGAAGTTGCCTGGTTGATCGTCTTGCATCGGCGGCAGGTCCGCTAGCGACGCCAGCCCGAACTCGAGCAGGAACCTCTCGGTGGTGGCGTACAGGAGCGGTCGACCCACAACTTCCTTCTGGCCGACGACCTTCACCAACTCGCGTTCTTGCAGCGTTTCCAGGGTCGAGCTGCACGACGCGCCGCGCGCGGCCTCTACCTCGCCGCGCGTGACCGGTTGGTGGTAGGCCACCAACGCTAGCGTTTCGAGCGCCGCTTGACTTAGCTGCGGTAGTGGCGGCGGCGAGAGCAGCGAGGCGAGCGCGGGCACCAGCGCTGGATCGACCACCAGTCTGTACCCACCAGCGACGTTCTCGACCACGATGCCAAGGCCTGCTTCCGCCAGCGCGGTGCGTAGGGCGTTCACTTCGCGCTCGAGGGCGTCCTCGCTCACTCCTAGGAGCGTCTTGAGCTCGCGGGCCGTAACGGGCGTTGCGCTCGCGAGGAGCGCGGCGCAGAGTAGCGCGCGGGTCGGGTTCGAGGAGCCGGTCACGCCGTATCGTTTCAGCCTCCCACCTAAGTGTCAAGCTGATGGCCGCGGAGCGGCGGTTCACGGCCGCCACAATACGTGCGGCTCGGGTCCAAGCGCGAGGGTCAGGCGCACAGGAGCGGCATTAGCCTGCTCGAGACGCGTCTCTAACGCAACAACGTCTGGCGCCACCACCGTGATCAGCACTTGTGCCCCTATCCCGAGGTTAGGCCACGGACCGAGCACGGCCGGCGCCTCCACACTGCCAGCTACGAGTTCTGCCACGGCCAGACTGAGGGCACCCTGTTGGGCCGCGTCGTTCAGCGCGGCGCGGGCGGCGCTTCTCGCGCCCATGGTCTCGAGGGTGACCGCGAAGATCGCCGCGAACAAGATGGCCGCCACCAGGAGCACGCCTCCCAGGACCGTTACCAGGACTGCGCCACGTTGGGCGTCCGTCTTGCGGGCAACCACGTGCCGGCGCACTCGGGGCACACGGCCTGGCGCTGCTCGCCGCTTCATGGCCTGCCTCTCACTCTGGCAACGGGTCGCGCCGGTAGTTCGAGCACGAACTGCAAGCGTTCGCCTGCGCTGGCGACCTCAACGCCTAGCGCCGCCAAGTTCAGTCCGTCCGCCGCCGCCGGTTCCATGCGCTCGCCTGAGGCCGTGATAACCCATTCGACCACTAGCTCTTCGATATCGGAAACAAGCGGTTGCCTCGTCGATCCGGCTGGCCGACGGTAGAGTTGCGCTTCCCCTCGCGCGTCGGTACCTACGTCAAAGGCGACTTCTCGTGCCACCGCGCCTTCCGCGAGACGGTGATCGACGCCGCGCATGGCGACGGCGTGACCAACGGAGAGCTCCGTGATGGTCACGGCCGGGATTAGCCACGCGGCCAGGTCCGCAACTTCCAGGTCAGCACCAGGGGTGGGCCAAGGCACGGCCCCGGCGAGGCGCACCTCCTCTTGCAGCAACTCAGCAGCTAGCCGCAGGGCAGCGGCCGTGTCGGCCCGCTGCTCCACCGTTGCAGCGTTGCGCCGCCCACTCGTCGTGAGGGCGCCAAGCACACCGATGATGACGGCGCCGAGCGCCATGGTCACGAGTACCTCGACGAGCGTGAACCCGGCCCGACCTCTCACGGTTGACCCTCCAACCACATCGTTACGGCCGAGCGACCAACTAGTTCCGGGCCACCGACCGTTGAAACTCGTATGGCGACTCCAACGACGGCGCACGGCCCAAGAGGCGTTGCAACGCACGTTCTCTCGACCTCGCAACTCACATCTGGTGCCAGCTTCTGGGCTAGGCACGGGCCGCTAGCGGCAGTTGGGACGACGCGCTGCAACACCAGCTCGTCCCTCAGGATCGCCGCATGGGCATGCACGGCGCTGGCGGTGCGCTGCGCGCGCAAGCTAGCTACCTGCAAGCCGACGAGGGCGGCGCCGACGATGGCTAGAACTGCCAACGCTACCAGCGTCTCGATCAACGTGAATCCGGCCCTCATGGCGCCTCTAGCCGTACACGGCCTAACGCGGAGATGATCAGTCGGACTGACGCGCGACCGTCTGCCAGGACCATCGTCCCCGAGATCACGCCGCCGCCAGCGCAGCTCCTCCCCGAGCCGCTAGGGAGCCAGACCAACCCGCGCGGCAAGCCGGCCTCGAGCCGTACGCCGGGGAACTCAGCGAGCAGCACCCTGGTAAGGACCGTGCCGGCGGCGCACGGGTTCGCTGGGTCGGTTGCCGTTCTCACCACGACCCCTTGCCCGCTCGTGGCTTCGGTAACGCTGACCGCAACGCCGCCCCACATGGCCTCAGTGCGGGCCCACAGGATGGCAGTGCGCATGGCGCTGGCGGCACGCCGAGCGTGGCTCGGCCGGCCGAGGGCGAACGCGAACGACACCAGTAGAGCGAGTAGCGCGAGCACGACTATCAGTTCGAGGAGCGCGAGGCCGGCGGCTCGTCTACGACGGGCGCGCCAAGCGGGCGGCTTGCTGCGAGTGAGGGTGAAGGTTCGGGGGCGCATGCGTATTAGCTTGCGCGAAGCAGCTCAGGCGAGTTCGCCCTCCTCGGCATGAGCCTAGCTGGACTAGGCTTGGGCCAAGAGCAAGGCACCGTCCCTGATCAAGCGTGCCTAACCTAGGCGCATGCTGCAACCGCCAAGGTCAGTGCGTAACCAAGCCCAGCTCCGCCGCCCGGCGCACGGCGCTCACGCGGTCGCGTACGTCAAGCTTGCGGTAAACGTTCTCGAGGTAGTCCTTGACCGTGTCCGGGCTTATGCCCAGCTCTGCAGCGATGGCCTTGTTGCTCAGGCCGCGCGCCATCGCAGCCAGTGCCTGCGCCTCGCGTGGCGTCAGCTCTGGCAACGCCACCTCGGGCATCCAGTCTCGCTCGGGCGCGGCCAGAATGTTACGCAGCATGCGCGCCAACTCGCGTGGCGCCGTCTCCTTCGAGAGGTAGGCGCTCGCTCCAGCATCCCGCGCCGCCTGAATCACGGCGGGTTCATCGAAGGTCGTGAGCATGACCACCGTCGGAGGATTGGCACCAGTCGTTATGTCACGGCAGGCGCTGATGCCATCGAGTTCCGGCATGCGCACGTCGAGGAGCACGACGTCGACCTCCGCGTGGCGCGCCCTCTCGACGGCCTGCCTACCGTTCTCCGCCTCGGCTACTACCTCGTGGCCCTCCGCCCGCAATGCGAGCGCCAAGCCCATTCTGAAGAGTGGGTGATCATCCGCGATCAGCACCCGCAGCGGCGCGGTCGTGCCTTGGTCGGCGGGTTGGCGGTTGGCTTCGGTCATGTGGACCCCTCTCGCTCAGCGGCCGAAGTAGGCCAGGAAGACGGTGCCGTTCGGGCCAGTAGCTTCACAAACGAGCTGACCACCGTGGGCCTCGAGCACGCGCCTTGCGATGAAGAGGCCGAGCCCCCCCGTGCCGCCCGCGTACTCCTTGCCCGCGATCTCTACCGTGCGCCCAACGAAGGGCAACGCGAGTTGCTCGAGCGGCGCAGGCAGGCCAGGGCCGTCGTCCTGCAGGCGCACCATGCCGTTGAACACCTCCAAACTGATCTGCCTCTTCGCGTACCTGACGGCGTTGCTGATGAGGTTGTAGAGGGCGCGTTCTGCTTCGCGCTCGTCAACGAGCGCGCGGCCGGTGCCGGTGATGGACACGGCTATCTCGCGCTCGTCCAGCAGCGGTTGGAGGCGTCGGATCACTCGGTCAACGACCTCGAGAAGGTTGACGTCGCGCCTCGTCAACGGCACGTCGGAGCGTTCGAGGCGGTGTGCGTCGACCATCTTCTGCACGAGGTCGATGAGGGCTTCCATCTCGGAGCCCAAACGCTTGACGAGGTCGACGCGGCTGGCGCGGTCGAGCGCATCGTCGTCGCGCACCACGTTGAGGAGGTTGTTAGCCGCTATGAGCGGCGTCTTGAGGTCGTGCATGAGGGCGGCCGTGAACGCATTACGGCGCGACTCCTGCACCTCGACCTGAGCGAGCAAGGCGTTGAAAGAGCCCTTCAGTGCCGCCACTTCCGGCGGATCGTCTGCCCTAACCGGAACGCGTGCGGCGGCGAGGCGCGAAACCGTGCGCGGCAGGCCCTCGACCTCGCGCTCGGCTCGCATGAGGGGCGCGAGGAGCTGGCCGGAGAGGAAGTACCCAACGAGCGCGGAGAGCGCGACTACGCCGAGCAACCACAGGGCGACCGGCCAACCCAAGATGCCGCCAGCGTTACCGTCAGCCGCGCGGTAAACGGGCAACAGCGCCGTTACAACCAGGATGATGTTCGGCAACGCAGACAGGAACGCGATGACAAGGGCGACCTGGGTACGCAGCTTGAGTGGACTCCCCCGCCTCGCCGCTACCTCCCCTTGCCTGTCACGGCCGATCGCGCCGGTTGCCACACCTCACTCCTCCGTGCTCAGCACCGCCAGGAACGCTTCTTGCGGCACCTCGACGGTACCGATCTGCTTCATGCGGGCTTTGCCCTTCTTCTGCTTCTCGAGCAGCTTCTTCTTACGCGTGATGTCGCCACCGTAGCACTTCGCCAGCACGTCCTTACGGAAGGCCTTGACCGTCGCGCGCGCGAGAATCTTGCCGCCGATCGCCGCCTGGATCGGAATGGCGAACATCTGCCGCGGAATGACCTCGGCCATGCGGTCAACCATGCGCCTGCCGACTTCGTATGCCTTCTCGCGGTGCGCGATTATCGAGAGCGCATCGACCTTCTCGTCGTTGACGAGCACGTCGATCTTCACCAGGTCGCCATCGCGGTACCCAAGGAACTGATAGTCCATGGAGGCATAACCCCGCGACAGAGACTTGAGGCGGTCGTGGAAGTCGTAGAGGATCTCGCCGAACGGAACTTCATAACGAAGTTCAACGCGGTGGCCGTGATACACCATGTCCTTCATCTCGCCGCGCTTCTCTTGCAGCAAGCCCATGGCCGCGCCGACGTACTCCTCAGGCAAGAAGACCGACAACGCAACGAACGGTTCAGAGATCGACTCGAGGCGGTCAGGCGTCGGCAACTCGCTGGGGTTCTGAACGTCGAACGCTTCCCCATCGGTCGTAACGATCTTGTAGACCACCCCAGGCGCAGTAGCGATGAGGGACAGGTCGAACTCACGCTCGAGCCGCGCCTGCACGATGTCGGCATGCAGCAACCCAAGGAAGCCGCAGCGGAACCCGAACCCGAGCGCTTCGGAAGTCTCAGGTTCGAACGAGAATGCGGCGTCGTTCAACCGCAGCTTCTCAAGAGCCTCGCGCAGGCGCGGGTAGTCTTCCGTGTCAGTCGGGTACAGGCCCGAGAAGACCACGGGCATGGCCGGCTTGAACCCAGGAATCGGCCTGTCAGTCGGGTTGTCAGCGCCCGTGATGGTGTCGCCGATCTGCGTGTCAGAGATCTCTTTGATGCCCGCCGTGAACCACCCGACCTCGCCGACACTGAGTTGTCCGCTAACCGTAGGCTCCGGCCTGAAGAACCCAACGCGCTCCACCTCGACGACCTTGCCGGTGGAGAAGATACGCACGCGGTCCTTGGCCTTGAGCGTTCCGTCGAACACCCTAATGAAGGCGATGACGCCTTGGTAGGCGTCGTAAACGGCATCGAAGATGAAGGCGCGCAGCGGGCCGTTAGGGTCTCCCGTCGGCGCCGGCAAGTGCGCGACGATACCCTCCAGGACGGCACGCACGTTCTCGCCTGTCTTAGCGGAGACGGGCACTGCGTGATCGCCGGGAACGCCGATGATGTCCTCGAGCTCCGTGATGGCCCCCGGCACGTCGGCAGCTGGCAAGTCGATCTTGTTGATCACGGGAAGGATCTCGAGTCCGTTCTCAGACGCGAGGTAGGCGTTCTGGATGGTCTGCGCCTCCACGCCCTGAGCGGCATCGATCACCAGGAGCACCCCCTCGCACGCCCGCAGCGCACGCGAGACCTCGTAGTTGAAGTCAACGTGCCCAGGCGTGTCGATGAGGTTGAACTGGTAACTCTTACCGTTGTCTGCCTGATAAAGCAACCGCATAGGTGTTGCCTTGATGGTTATCCCGCGTTCGCGCTCCAACTCAAGCGAGTCGAGCACCTGATCGCGGCGTTCGCGCAGCGAGATGCTCTGGGTGAGTTCAAGGATACGATCCGCCAAAGTCGACTTGCCGTGGTCAACATGGGCGATGATCGAGAAGTTACGAATCTCCACCGGGCAAGTGTAACGCACCGGTCGACATTAACTCGTGCCGTCCCGAAGGGCGTCATCGGCGGCTGGTACGGCCGCCTCGCCTCGAGCCGCACGCGGGGCGACCCGACGTGCACTGAAAGTCTCCGACAGCAGTCTCGAGGCCGCGGCGGCCTCCACTCCCCCCACGACTTCCGGTACTCGCTTCCACCGCGCCGCCGCCAAGTCGACCACCCCACCAAGGGCCCCTTCGCGCACGTTGGCTGCCCCGAAGACCAGGCGGCCGAGTTGCGCCTGCAGCGCCGCGCCGAGGCACATGGCGCACGGTTCGAGCGTGACGTACAGCGTGGCGTCATGCAAACGCCAGTCGCCAGCGGCGAGCGCCGCCGCCCGCAATGCCAGCAGCTCGGCATGCGCCGTAGGGTCACCGCTCGCTTCCGTGAGGTTATGGGCAGCAGCGACGACTTCCCCATCGACCACCACGACGGCGCCAACGGGCACCTCGCCCTCCGCGGCCCCGAGGCGTGCCTCCTCGAGGGCGAGGCGCATGAAGCGCGTGTCGGCGGTACCGTCGTCATGCACGCAGTTCACTGCGGCCGCTACGCCCTCCACCCACAGCACGTCGGCTCCGTCAGCCAGCACCGCGAGGGTGTCGCGCTCGGCGCGCGGAACCTTGCGGTCTATCAACAAGTCGCTCACCAACTTCGAGCCGCCGGCCAAACGGATGCGATCGCCTGGCTGCCTGTGGCGCAACACGAGGGCGGGGCGACCCTCGAGCACAGCGGGATCGACGCCAGCCGGCAAGTCAGCCGCAGTCGTCACCGCCCTAGCGCCAGGATCGTTCCCAGCGTCAGCTGGCACAGTAGCCAACGCCACCTGGCCGTACGCCACAGAAGCGCGCACGTTGCGGCCCACATCGCGTTGCCATGGGGCCGCTCTCGAACCGAGGGCGGCGGAGTGCAGCACTGCGGACTCGAGCGCGTCGACGAGCTCGGCGCTGGGCGGCACGGACACCCCCCTCAGCGCGGACGCGATGGCGGTTCGGCGCAAGGCAGGAGGAGCCCCCGCCAGCGCCTTCGTTGCCAGCGGCCAACTACCGAAGCGTGCGGAGGCGAGTTCCTCCAAGGCCTCCTTGGCGCCCGCCAGTTCGGCCGCCGTGCGCGCCAAGCGCACGGTCACTCCGCGATAACGAGACTCGAGACTAGGGAGCACCTCGTGGCGCAGCCAAGCACGGTTACGCGTCACGTCCAGGTTGCTCGCGTCCTCCCTCCACGTTTGTGCCTCGGAGCGCAAGTAGGCGCGCAGCTCCTCGCGGCGCACCTCAAGCAACGGCCTGACCACCGCCCCTCGCCTTGCCGCCATCCCGGACGGGTACGCCGCTCCACGCATGAGCTGCAGCAGAAAAGTCTCTGCCTGATCGTCCAGCGTGTGCGCCACGAGGATGACGCCCGGTCGACCTGCGCCACGCAGAACGCGGTGAAGGAACGCGTAACGCAACCGGCGGGCGGCGTCTTCCAAGTTCCAACCCTTCTCCCGAGCCACGGCGGCGACGTCGACAGACGTTCTCATGAACGGGGCGCCGAGCGTGGCGCTTAGCTCCTCGACGAACGCTGCATCCGCCTCCGAGTTCTCCCGCAAGCGGTGGTCGAAGTGCGCCACAAGGAACGGCCGACCAGTCTCCGCTAGTAACCGCGCTGCGGCAACAGAATCGGCACCGCCAGATGTGGCGGCGACTACTAGCGCGTCCGTCCCGGCCAAGCGGTCAAGTGAGGAGGCGAAGCGCAGCGCCAGACTAGAATCGGTCCTCACAGGACCCCGCCAGAGCTCCGCAGCACGTTCACAGGGGCATTATGACCGACTAGCAGCGCATAAGCAGACCGGCGGCTCATATACTCACGCCATGACCGTCACCCTCGTGGTACTTGACTCGGTTGGAGTAGGAGCCTTGCCTGACGCCGCGGCTTTCGGCGACGTCGGCTCTCACACCATCGACCACACGGTGCGCGCCACCGGCGTGCAACTCCCCAACCTCGCAAGTCTGGGCGTAGGCGCCATCGAAGGCGTCACGAGCCTGCCGTCAAACGCCGCGCCCCACGCAAGCTACGGTCGCCTCGCCGAGAGGTCCGTTGGCAAGGACACGACCACCGGCCACTGGGAGTTCATGGGCGTGATCGTAGACCAGCCGTTCCGCACTTTCGAGCGGTTCCCGGACGACGTCATGCGACGCTTCGACGCAGCCACTGGCCGCGGTCACCTAGGCAACTACCCCGCCTCAGGAACGACGATCCTCGACGAACTTGGCGCAGAGCACCTCCGCACCGGCTACCCCATCGTCTACACCAGCGCCGACAGCGTCTTTCAAGTAGCGGCCCACGTAGACGTCGTCCCGCTCGACACGCTCTACGCCTGGTGCATGGCGGCGCGCGGCATCCTGCAAGGCGACAACAAGGTAGCGCGCGTCATCGCCAGGCCGTTCAAGGGCGTCCCTGGCGCGTTCGAACGATTGGGCGACAAGCGGCATGATTACTCCGTCGCGCCGCCACCCAACGTGCTGGACGCCCTTCATGCCGCAGGCAAGGAGGTGATCGGCGTCGGCAAGATCCCGGACATCTACGCTCACCGCGGCTTCACGCGCGAGGTGGCGGCGGGAACGAACACCCTCGGCATGGAACGCACGCTTGAACTCGCCAAGGCCCGACCCGACGGACTGGTGTTCACCAACCTCGTCGAGTTCGACTCCCTGTACGGCCACCGCCGCGATGCGCACGGTTACGCCGCCGCCCTCAAGGCGTTCGACGACTACCTACCTCAGCTGCTGGCCGCCATCGGCCCAGACGACGCGTTGATCATCGTCAGTGACCACGGCAACGACCCAACCTGGCAGGGAACGGACCACACGCGAGAGTATGGGCTGCTCGCCTTCTACCAACCAGGCAAGGCGCCGCGCAACCTTGGTACTAGAGCGACTTTCGCGGACGTCGGCGCCACCGTGGCCCACTTGCTAGGAGTCGACTGGCGCGGCGAAGGCACCAGCTTCGCTCAGTAAGCGCGGGGCAAGCACTTACAAAGGAACCGGCGCCCACCTCACTCGAGGACGGACGCCGGCAACAAACTAGGTTCTAGCCAGCCCAAACGGGCTCCGAGCAGTTCGTCAGTCGTTGACGAGTTCGATCAGGGCTTCCTGCACCCCGTCACCACGGCGAGTGGTGAGGCGGTAGATGCGGGTGTAGCCGCCCGGACGCGCCGCGTAGCGTGGCGCGATCTCATCCATCAACTTGCGTTGAACGGCGAGGTCCTGAATCTCACGCGCAACCAAGCGGCGCGAGTGAAGGTCGCCACCACGAGCTGTCGTGATGAGCTTCTCTACGAAAGGCTGGAGGCTCTTGGCCTTCGTGAGGGTGGTCTTAATGCGGCCGTGCCGCAGCAGCGCCGTCGCCTGGCTACGCGCCAAGGCGGAACGGTGACTGCTGGAGCGGTTCAGTTTGCGGCCGCGGATCATGTGGCGCATCAATTACTCCTTAAGGCTGAAGCCGCGCGCCGCGAGGCGCTCTTTGATCTCGTCGAGCGACTTCTCGCCCACTCCGCCGACCTTCTTGAGGTCGCGTTCCGAAAGCGCCAGCAAGGCATTGACTGAGTCGATGCCCTCCTCCTGCAACGAGTGCAGGACGCGGCTCGAGAGGTCGAGGCTCTCGAGGCTCAACGTGACTTCCTCTACCGCTTCTTCCTCCGCGGCAGCCTTCGTCGGTGACAAGACGATGGCGGGAGGAGTCTCCTCCTCAACGAAGCCCTCGCCGTTGAAGACGTTCAACTGGCTGCGCAGCGTATCGACAGCGGTATCAAGCGCGTCACGCGGATCGACGCTGCCGTCCGTCCACACGCGCAAGGTGAGGCGGTCAAGGTCAGTACGCTGCCCGACGCGCGTGTCCTCCACGCGGTAGGCGACGCGCCGCACCGGCGTATAGATGGCGTCGACGGGGATCGAGTTGATGCGGTCCTTGGTGCCATGCACCTCGGCCGGAACGTAGCCGACGCCGCGCTCGACGCGCACTTCCATTACCAACCTGCCGCCCTTCGAGATGGTGGCGATGTGCAGGTCGGGGTTCACTACCTCGGCGTTCGAAGGAACATCGAAGTCCTTGGCCGTGACGTTGCCAGGCTGGTCGACGCGGAGCGTAAGGGTGACGGGGTCCTCGTCGTGCATCTTCACGACTAAGTCCTTGAGGTTGAGGATGATCTGCATGACATCCTCCTTCACCCCATCGATGGTCGAGAACTCGTGCAAGACGTCCTCGATGTAAACGCTCGTCACGGCAGTGCCTGGAACCGACGACAGCAGGATGCGCCGCAGCGGGTTGCCGAGAGTAACGCCGTAGCCGCGCGGTAGCGGCTCAACGACGAACTCGCCGTAACTGCCCGAGACCTTGGCTTTGAAATCTGGGATGATGTGCACCGGTACCTCCTCGGTAGCGACTTAAATCGTGTGCTCGCCGCTTAGCGCGAGTAGTACTCGATGACCTGAAGTTCGTTGACGGGCACCATGATGTCCTCGCGGGAAGGGCGGTGCAAGAAGCGACCCTTCATGGCCTCGGCATCGAACTCGAGCCACGGGTTCAACTTGCCCCGCTTCCGGTCCTCGATGTTGGCTTGGATCACGGGGTTCTTCTTGGCGCTGGCCGTGACCTCGATGACGTCGCCTGGCCGCACGCGGTACGAGGGGATGTCGAGGCGCTTGCCGTTAACCGCGATATGCCCGTGAGCCACGAACTGCCGCGCCTGGCGGCGGGTGTAGCCGATGCCGAGGCGGTAAACCACGTTGTCTAGACGCGACTCGAGCAGTTGAAGGAAGACGGTGCCCGTCGAACCCTCGGCACGTTCAGCTTCCTCGAAGAGGTTGCGGAACTGCTTCTCGCTCATGTTGTAGTAGAAGCGCAGCTTCTGCTTCTCGCGGAGACGAACCCCGTAGTCACTCGGCTTACGCCTGCGGCGCTGACCGTGCTGGCCCGGTGGGTACGGGTGGCGCTCCATGTAACGCTGAACCTTCGGCGTTTCCACCAGGTTCGCGCCTTCTCGCCTGCAAATCTTGACTATCGGTCCTGTGTATCGACCCATGTTTCTCCTAGGCCCCCATCATGGGGCCGCGCCCTAACTCAGGGGCGCTTCCGCTTCCGCGGGCGGCAGCCGTTGTGGGGGGTGGGGGTGTCATCGATGATGGTGCGGACGTTGACGCCCGTAGCCTGAATGGAGCGAATGGCCTGCTCGCGGCCAGAGCCCGTTCCACGGATGACGATGTCGACCTGCGAAACGCCCATGTTCTGAGCCTTACGGGTCGCGTCTGCTGCGGCCAGCTGGGCGGCGTACGGAGTGCCCTTCTTGGAGCCCTTGTAGCCGATCGAGCCGGACGACGACCACGCCACGGTGTTGCCATCCATGTCCGTGATCGTGACGATGGTGTTGTTGTACGAAGCGTGGATGAACGCCTTGCCCTCTGAGAGGGAGCGCTTGACCCGCTTCTTCGTGTTCTTGTTCGTCTTGGCCATAGGTCAGCGTCCCTTACTTCCGTGCGGCCTTCTTCTTGCCTGCGACGGTGCGACGCGGGCCCTTGCGGGTGCGTGCGTTGGTTTTCGTAGACTGCCCGCGGACGGGCAAGCCACGCCGATGGCGCAAGCCGCGGTAGCAGCCGATGTCCATCAAGCGCTTGATGTTGAGCTGCACCTCGCGGCGCAAGTCGCCCTCGACCTTGTAGTCGCGGTCGACGACTTCACGCAAGCGCGTGACTTCTGACTCGGTGAGGTCCTTGACGCGCGTGCTGGCATCGACCTCTGCCTTGGCCAGGATCTCGACCGAGCGGCTCCACCCGATGCCGTAGATGTACGGCAGCGCGGCCTCGATGCGCTTGTCGCGCGGCAAGTCAACGCCTGCGATACGCGCCACTCTCAGCCCTGCCTTTGCTTATGCGTCGGGTTCACTGGGCAGATCACGTAGACGCGACCGTGGCGGCGAACGACTTTGCACTTATCACACATTGGTTTCACTGAAGCCCTTACTTTCATGCTCCAACTCCTACTCCTACTTACGGTAGACGATGCGACCCTTCTCGGGGTCGTAGGTGCTGATCTCCAGGACGACGCGGTCGCCCGGCAGAATGCGGATGTAGTGACGGCGCATCTTGCCTCCAACGTGGGCAAGAATCTCAGGTCCTGCGTCCAACTGGACCAAGAAGGTCGTATTGGGGCGCGCTTCTAGTACCACGCCTTCGGTGCGGATAGTATCTTGCGTCGTTTCTTCCTGCCGCTCTACACGTGGTTTTCTGGGAGGACCCGATCTCTTACGCGCCATGCACACCTCCTGGGGCAGTCGGGTTGGCGTTCTTGACTCCCGTGCCGCCGCTTGCTGTCAGCACCCAAGGACCATCTTCAGTGATGGCTACGGTGTGCTCGAAATGTGCCGCTAGGCTCCCGTTCTCAGTGGATGCCGTCCAGCCGTCGTCGGCGATGACGACGCGTGAGCGCCGCTGAGCCACCATGGGCTCGATCGCCAGAACGAGGCCAGGACGGAGAACAGGTCCTGTACCGGCACGACCAAAGTTGGGCACTTCCGGTCCCTCGTGGAACTCACGACCGATGCCGTGACCCACGAACTCTCGGACTACCCAGTAACCGGCCGCTTCGACGACGTCCTGAATGGCCGCGGAAACATCGCCTAAACGGTTGCCCGCTTGGGCCCTCTCGATACCGGCGTACAAAGAACGCTCGGTGACCTCGAGGAGCCTGCTGGCATCGACGGAAACCTTGCCAACCGCATAGGTGCGCGCCATATCGGCCGCGTACCCGCGGTAGAAGGTTCCGATGTCGATCGAGATTATATCGCCTTCCCTCAAGTGGCGGTCGTTCGGGAAACCGTGAACGACGACCTCGTTTGGGCTGGCGCAGATCGTGGCAGGAAAGCCGTTATAGCCTTTGAAAGCGGGCTTCCCGCCGCGTGAGAGGATAGCATCTTCGGCCAGCGCGTTCAACTCGCTGGTCGTAACACCAGGCGCCACGGCAGCCTCGACCACCGCGAGGGCCTCGCGGTTGATGACCGCTGCCTCCGCCATGATCTCTAGCTCGCTGCGGCGCTTGATTATCATGCCAACTCGCTTTCCAGCGCATTCGCGATGCGCGCCTCGACGGCCTGGGTAGAACCCATCCCGTCTACGCTGCGGTGTTGGCCGTGCTGCTGGTAGTAATCGATGAGTGGCGCGGTCTGCTCGCGGTAAACCGCCATGCGGCGCAAGATGGTGGCCTCGTTATCGTCCGAGCGGCCTTCTTGCTCGGCCCGACCGACCAGGCGCCGTACGAGCTCGGCCTCGTCGACGACCAACTCGAGTGCCGCCGTGATGCCAACGCCGTAGCTGGCAAGCAGCTCGTCGAGCGCCTCGGCCTGCCCGGTGGTGCGTGGGAAGCCGTCGAGCAGAACGCGGATGGGGTTCATCTTGTCGAGCTCGGCCTTGACCATGGCGATGATGATCTCGTCAGTCACGAGGGCGCCCTCGTCCATGACGGCCTTGGCCTTATGGCCAAGTTCAGTGCCGTCACGGACGTGCGCACGAAGCATGTCCCCGGTAGAGAGCTTCTGCAGGTGGCGGCTGGCGGCGAGCAGGTTGGCCTGCGTGCCCTTGCCGGCCCCGGGCGGGCCCATGAGTAGTACGACCTCAGGAGTTTCCGCGCTCACCTAGAAGCGCCTCCCGCGGCCGCGGATGCGGCCTTTTGACACGAAGCCTTCGTAGTGACGCATCATGAGCTGAGATTCCAGCTGGCGCAGCGTGTCGAGCGCTACCCCGACCATGATCAGCAGGCCGGTGCCGGAGAAGACCAGCGAAAGCTGCTGCTGACCGGTGAGCCAGGAGAACGTCTGCGGCAGCGCGTTCACCAGGCCGAGGAACAGCGCGCCCCAGAGGGTGATGCGGTTCGTAATGCGCGTTAGGTGCTCGGTCGTTTGCTGACCGGGGCGCACCCCAGGCACGAAGCCGCCGTACTCACGGAGGTTCTCGCTGATGCGGCGCGGATCGAACGAGATCTGGGTGTAGAAGTAGGTGAACCCGACGATGAGGAGGGTGCTTAGGAGCAAGCCCTGCCACTGAGAGGGGTTGAACCAGGCGCCCAAGCCCTGAAGCCAGTTGATCTCGGGGAACGCACCGATGAGGGTTTGCGGGAGGACCAGGATCGCGACCGCGAAGATGATGGGGATGACCCCGGCAGCGTTGAGGCGCAGCGGGATGTAGGTCGTCTGGCCGCCCATCACCTTGCGGCCGACTACCTTGCGCGCGTACTGCACGGGAATGCGCCGCTCGGCTTGCTGCACGAGAACCATGCCGGCGATGGCTACCACCAGCAGCACGATGTAGAAGAGCAGGCCGAAGATGTTGGCCTCCCCCGCCCCGATGAGGGCGAACTGCTGCCCGAGGGCGCCAGGGAAGGCGGCGACGATACCGGCATAGATGATCAACGAGATGCCGTTACCTATGCCGTACTCCGTGATCTTCTCACCGAGCCACATCACTACCGTGATGCCGGCAACCTGCGTTACGAGCACGACGAACCAGAAGAAGGGCCCGTTAGCCCAACCGACTTTGAGAGCGCCGGATGGCCCGATGAGGGCGATGGCCAAGAACAACGCCTGGATGGCGCCGAGGGCCGTAGCGCCCCAGCGCGTGTACTGCGTGATCTTGCGCCGCCCCTCCTCGCCCTCCTTGGAGAGCTTCTCGAGGGGTGGGTACGTGCTCGTGAGCAGCTGGATGATGATGCTGGCCGTGATGTATGGGATCACCCCGAGCGCCGCGATCGAGAAGACCTCGAAGTTACCGCCCGAGATGAAGTTCAGCAGCGAGAACACGCCGCCACCGAACCCGCCCGCTTTGAGCGCCTGGATGTCGACCCCCGGAGTGGGGATGTGAACCATAAGGCGGTAGGCGGCTAGGAGTCCGATGGTGACGAGCAGTTTGGCCCGCAAGTCCGGGATGACCAGAGCATTGCGAAAGGCCTTCAGCATGCTTAAGCTCCCTCAGCCGGTGCGGCTGGAAGCACTACCTTGCCACCGGCGGCGGCGACGGCTGCGAGGGCGCCCTTGGAGGCGGCGTCGACCGTGATGACTAGGCCCTTGACCTCGAGTTCGCCATCGGCGAGCAGCTTGACGGGGTGATCGACGCGGCGGATGAGGCCGGCCGCCACGAGCTTCTCTGCTGCGATCTCTTCGTTGGCCGCAAAGCCGTTGAGGTCGCGCAGGTTGACTAGCTGCAGTGGGTCCTTGACGCGGGTGAAACCGCGCTTCGGGAGGCGCATGATCAGGCGCGAACGCCCGCCTTCCCAGCCTGCGCCCTGACTAAAGCCGGCGCGACTTCTCTGGCCCTTCTGGCCCCGACCAGCGGTCTTACCGCGACCGCTACCGAGACCCCTGCCCACGCGCTTGCGGGACTTCTTCGCGCCCGGTGCCGGGCTGAGTTCGTTCAACTTCACCGCTTCTCGTTCCCTTCGATGACGAGGAGGTGCTTGACCTTCTCGACCATCCCACGAGTCGACTCGTTGTCTACCACCTCGCGCACGTCTCCGATCTTCTTGAGACCGAGGGCGTTGACGGTGCCGCGCTGCGTCTTGGTGGTGCCGATTAGGCTGCGGACGAGCTTGAGCTTCATTCCGCAGTCTCCCTGAGGCGCTTGGCCTCGCTGTACGTGCGGAGTTGCTTGAGGCCGTCGATGACCGCGTACGCCACGTTGGTCTGGTTGCGGCTACCGAGCTCCTTCGTGAGGAGGTTGCTGTAGCCGGCAAGTTCGACGATGGCGCGCGGCACGCTACCCGCGATGACGCCGGTGCCTGCGCCCGCTGGCTTGAGCATCACGCGGCTGGTGCCGTGCTCGCCAAGCACCTCGTGAGGGATGGTGCCGCCCTCCTCGATGGGCACGTCGATGACGTTGCGGCGGGCGACGTACTGGCCCTTCTGTACGGCGACAGGCACTTCGCGTGCCTTGCCGAGGCCGACTCCTACGCGACCATTGCGATCGCCGATGACGACCATGGCGCCGAAGCGGAAGCGGCGACCGCCCTTGTAGGTCTTGGCGGTGCGGCGGATGAAGATGACCTTATCTTCGAAGTCAGTATCAGCCATCAGAACTCGAGGCCTCCTTCACGGGCACCTTCGGCGAGGGCCTTGACGCGACCGTGGTAGCGGAACGAACCGCGGTCGAAGACGACGCTCGTGACGCCAGCCGCGACGGCGCGCTCGGCGAGGAGCTTACCGACTTCCTTGGCCTGGTCGGTCTTGTTGCCCTTGGGGGCGAGCGTCTTGCTGTTGGCCTCTGCGACGGTGCGACCGTGGTCGTCGTCGATGACCTGGGCGTAGATGTGCTTGGCGCTGCGGAACACGGAGAGGCGCAAGCGATTCGTCTCTACGGGGCGGCGTAGACGCCGGCGAGTGCGGTTGGCGCGACGTTCCTTGCGTACGGTAGCTTTCATGCTCATTCCTTGACCTGTCTCGCTTAACGCGCCGCGGACTTGCCGGGCTTGAGGCGGACGGTTTCTCCTACGTACCTGACACCCTTGCCGTGGTACGAGTCGGGTGGGCGCAATGCCCGGATATTGGCGGCCACTTGACCGACGAGCTGCTTGTCGATGCCACTAACCGTGATGCGCGTCGGCTCCGTCGCCTGAACGGTGATTCCAGCTGGCGGATCTACGACGACAGGGTGGGAGAAGCCGAGCGTGAGTTCGAGGCTGCTGCCCTTGTTGGCGCAGCGGAAACCGACACCGTGGATCTCTAGCTTCTTCTCGTAGCCTTCGGTTACGCCCGTGATGGCGTTCGCGATGAGGGTGCGCGCGAGACCGTGCTGGGCGCGGTCCTGGTTATGGTCGGTAGGGCGGGCCACTTTGAGGGCGCCGTCCTCCTGCTGCAGCTGCATGCGAGGGCTGAAAACGACCTCGAGGCTGCCCTTCGGCCCCTTGACGGAAACCTTGCCGGGCTCGACGACTTTCGTCTCGACGCCCTTGGGGAGTTGGATGGGTGAACGACCGATGCGCGACATCACCAGACCTCGCAGACGATCTCCCCGCCGATGTTGGCGCGGCGGGCCTCGCGGTCGGCCAGCAGGCCGCGCGAGGTCGAGATCACGGCGATGCCGAGACCGCCGCGTACGACGGGCACGTGTTCCGCTTTGGCGTATGCGCGGCGACCAGGGGTCGAGACGCGCTTGAGTGAGTGGATGACCGGGCTGCGCTTATGGCCGTACTTGAGGCCTATGCGCAGGTAGGGCTTGCCCTCCTTGTCGACCGCTTCGATCGACTTGAGGTAGCCCTCGGCTACGAGGACCTGGCCAAGGGCCAGTTTGAACTTGCTCGCCGGCATGTCGACGCTAGCCTCGGCCTTGGCCACGGCGTTGCGTATGCGCGTGAGCATATCTGCGATTGGATCAGTCTGCATTTACCTTCCTCCGTGGGGGCGGTTTCAGCGCGTGCGCGCGGACCTCTTCCCCGCCATTACTTCGTCTCGCTTGTAGCGGAGCGCCATGCGGCGTTCCGGAGCGCCTCAGCGCCTCACCAGCTCGCTTTGACGACGCCGGGCAAGTGCCCGAGGTGCGCCATCTCGCGCATGCAGATGCGGCAGACGCCAAAGTCGCGCAAGTACGCCCGTGACCGGCCGCAGCGCGAGCAGCGGTTGCCTGCACGCACGGCGAACTTAGGGGTGCGCTTTGACTTCGCAATATGAGCCTTCGTTGCCACTCTTCCCTCCTCCCTTACTTCCTGAACGGCATGCCGAGGAGTTCGAGGAGCGAGCGCGCTTCCTCGTCGGTCTTGGCCGTCGTGACGATGGTGACGTCGAAACCGCGGGTGGCGTCGACTTGCTCGTAGCTGATCTCGGGGAACACCATCTGCTCGCGGATGCCTAGGCTGTAGTTGCCACGGCCGTCGAAGCTGTTGGTTGGGACCCCACGGAAGTCACGCACGCGCGGCAAGGCGATGTTGACAAGGCGATCGAGGAACGACCACATGCGCACACCGCGCAGCGTCACGCGCAGGCCAACGGGCATGCCAGCACGCAGCTTGAAGTTGGAGACCGACTTCTTGGCGCGAGTCACGGCAGGACGTTGCAGCGTGATGTTGGCGATCTCCTTCGAGGCCTTGTCGATGACCTTCGAATCGTCGCGCGCCTCGCCGACACCCATGTTCACCACGATCTTCTCGATGCGCGGGATGGCCATGACGTTCGTGTAACCGTGGCGCTCAGCGAGTTGTGGCTGGATGGCGGCGTAACGCTTCTTTATAGGGAGTTCAATCTTCTGGATGCTCATCACTCGTCCAACTGGGTGCCGCTCTTGACGGAGACCCTGACTTTGCGGCCGTCGTCGAGGAAGCGGTAGGCGATGCGGGTCGGTTCGCCCGACTTCGGGTCAAGCAACTGGACGTTGCTCAGGTGAATGGCCGCTTCCTGCTCGAGGAAGCCCCCGCGGGGGTTCTCCTGAGTGGGACGCTGCGCCTTCTTGATGATGTTGACGTTCTTGACGACGACGCGGCTCTTCTCGCGGTTGACCGCGATGACCTCACCCTGTGAGCCCTTGTGCTTGCCGGCGATGACCTTGACGTTATCGCCCTTCTTGATGCGCGACTTGACCTGCGACATCACAGCACCTCCGGGGCCAGCGACACTATGCGCATGAACTTCTTCTCGCGCAGCTCGCGGGCGACTGGTCCGAACACGCGCGTGCCGCGCGGTTCGTTCTGTGGCGTGAGGATGACGGCAGCGTTGGTGTCGAAGCGGATCGAGGAGCCGTCCTTGCGGTTGACTTCCTTCTTCGTCCGCACGATGACCGCCTTCACGACGTCGCCCTTCTTGACGGCGGCGTGCGGGATGGCGTCCTTGACGGCCGCGACGATGACGTCACCGACGGAGCCGACCCACTGCTGACCGGTGCCGAGCACGCGGATGCATTGGATGGTGCGCGCGCCAGAGTTGTCGGCCACGTCTAGGAAAGTTTCCTGTTGAATCATGTCAGCTCACTCCCGCGGCTTAAGCGCGCGCCTTCTCGATCAAGCGCGACACCACGAAGCGCTTGCGGCGGCTGATGGGGCGGCTGGACGCGATCTCGACCAGGTCACCGACCTGGTAGCTGTTGGCCTCATCGTGCGCGAGGTAGCGCTTCGACACAGTGACGACCTTGCCGTAAAGCGGGTGCTTGAAGCGCCGCTCCACGTTGACCGTCACGGTCTTGTCGGCCTTGTCGCTGACGACGCGGCCTTGCATAGTCTTGGTTACCTTCACCGTGTTCCCTCGGCCTTCTCTTTGGCGATGGTCAGGAGCCGAGCGATCTCACGCTTAGCCATACGGGCGCGGCGCGGGTTGCTGGTGTGCCCCACGGCCGATTGGAGGCGCAGGTCGAAGAGCTCCTCGCGGCGCTTGTCGACCTCGGCAGCGATCTCGCCGCCGCTCATGTTCCTTACCTCATTGGGCTTCATCGTAGATCTCCCGCTTGACCATCTTGACCTTGATGGGGAGCTTGTGAGATGCGAGGCGGAAGGCTTCCTTAGCCTGTTCTTCGGTCACGTTGGCGACCTCGAACAGGATGCGGCCAGGCTTCACCACGCTTACCCAGTACTCCACCGCACCCTTCCCCTTACCCATTCGCACTTCTTGTGGCTTCTTGGTGACGGGCTTGTCAGGGAAGATGCGAACGTAAATCTTACCACCACGGCGGAAGTAACGACTCATGGTGACGCGGACTGCCTCGATCTGGTTCGACTTGATCCAGGCGGGCTCGAGGGCCACGAGGCCGTAGTCCCCGAAGGCGACGTAGTCGCCGCCCTTGGTAGCGCCAGTCATGCGGCCGCGCATCTGCTTGCGGTACTTGACGCGCTTCGGTAGCAACATGGCTTAGCGCTCCTTCCGGGCACGCGGACGCGTGTCCTTGGCACCAGGCTTCGCGCCTGGTGCACCATCGCGGCGGCGTGGGCCGGCCGGGCGGCGACGGCGCTTCTTGTCGTCGTCTGCCTTAGGGCGCGGGAGCACTGCGGCCTTGCGCTGCTTGTCGCCAACGATCTCGCCGTGGAAGACCCACGCCTTGACGCCGATGACGCCGTAAGTCGTGCTGGCACGGGCGGTGCCGTAGTCGATGTCCGCGCGGAGGGTCTGCAGCGGCACGCGACCGTCCGCGTACCACTCTGGACGCGCCTGCTCGGTGCCGCCGAGACGACCGGAGCAGCGGATCTTGACGCCGCGGGCGCCGGACTCCATGGTGCGCTGAACGGCTTGCTTCATGGCGCGGCGGAAGGCGAAGCGGCGTTCGAGCTGCTCCGCGATGCGCTGGGCGATGAGGGCGGCGTTCGTGTTGGGGTTCGAGACCTCTTGCACGTTGACGCCGATGGTGCCTGGGATCTTGGCGCTGAGCTTGATGCGCAGTGCCTTGATGGCTTCGCCCCCGCGACCGATGACGACGCCTGGTTTGGCCGTGTGGATGGTCACGTTGATGTTGTGAGCTGCGCGCTCGATGTCGATGCGAGACACGCCGGAGTGACCGACGTCCTTCATGACGGTGGCGCGGATGAGTTCGTCTTCTTGCAGGAGGCGTGGGTAGTCGGCAGGCGAGGCGTACCAGTGCGCCGATGCGTCCTTGTTCACGCCGAGTCGGAAGCCGACGGGGTTGATCTTATTTCCCACTGCGTTCCTCCAGGGTGATCGAGATGCTGCAGGTGCGCTTGCGCAACAGGTCGGCGCGGCCGCGGGCGCGGGGCAGGAAGCGCTTGAGCGTCGGACCCTCATCGACCTCGATGGCCTTGACGAAGAGGCCGTCCTCGAACATGTCGTGATTGTTCACGGCGTTCGCCTTCGCACTCTGCAGCACCTTGAGCATGGGTAGGGCGGAGCGCTTATCGGTGTAGCGCAGGATGTCCTCGGCGGCGCTTACGTTCTTGCCACGGATGAGGTCGGCGACGAGGCGCGTCTTACGTGCGGTGACGCGTAGTTGACGGAGGGAGGCCTTGGCTTGTTGCGCCATGGTCAGTCCTTCCGCGAGCCGGAGTGGCCACGGTACGAGCGCGTCGGCGAGAACTCGCCCAACTTGTGCCCGACCATGGTCTCCTGAACGAACACGGGCACGTGCTGACGCCCGTTGTAAACGCCGATGGTGTGGCCGACCATCTCAGGCACGACAGTGCTGCGGCGGCTCCACGTCTTGATGACGCGGCGGTCACCGGAGGCGTTGGCGGCGTCGATCTTGTCGAGCAGGTGACCGTCGACGAACGGGCCCTTCTTAAGGCTGCGGGCCATGATCAGCTCCCCTTCCGGCGCCGCACGATGAAGCGGCTAGAACCCTTGCGCTTGTTGCGCGTCCTGAGACCCTTGGCCTGTTGGCCCCAGGGGCTGACCGGCGGGCGGCCACTCGTCGAACGTCCTTCGCCACCACCGTGCGGGTGGTCGACCGGGTTCATGGCGCGACCGCGCTGGTGTGGCTTGCGGCCGAGCCAGCGGCTGCGGCCTGCCTTACCGATGATGATGTTCTTGTGCTCGCTGTTGCCAACGCCGCCCATGGTGGCGTAGCACTCGCCGTGCACCTTGCGCAGCTCACCAGATGGGAGACGCAACGTGACGTACGAGCCGTCGCGGCCCTGGATCTGGATGCTCGTGCCAGCCGAGCGGGCCAACTGCGCACCCTTGCCTGGCTGCAGCTCGACGGCGTGAACGACCGAGCCGATCGGGATGAAGCGCAGCGGCATGGCGTTGCCGAGCACGGGCTCCGACTCTGCGCCGCTGACGACGAGGCTGCCGACAGTGAGCTTGTCAGGGGCGAGGATGTAGCGCTTCTCGCCGTCGCGGTAGTGAAGCAACGCGATGTTCGAGCTCCGGTTAGGGTCGTACTCGATGGCGGCGACCTTGGCGGGTACGCCTTCCTTATCGCGGCGCCTGAAGTCGATCAAGCGGTAGCGGCGCTTGTGGCCACCGCCGCGGAAGCGCGAGGTGATGCGACCGTGGTGGTTGCGGCCACCAGACTTCTTGATCGGACGGATCAGCGACTTCTCCGGCGTGTCGCGCGTGACTTCCGCGAAGTCCGAAGTCGTCATGGTGCGACGGGAGGGGGTGTATGGGCGGTAACTCTTGGTAGACATAGCCTATCCCTCCTCCTTTAAGAGAGGCCCTCGAGCTGCTCGATGCGCTGCCCGGCCTTGAGAGTGACGATGGCCTTCTTCCGCTCTGGGCGGCGGCCTGCGAAGCGACCTAGGCGCTTGACCTTGCCTTGGACATTGATCAGGTTGATCTTGGTCACGTCGACCTTGAACACCGTCTCGATGGCCTCGCGGATCTGAACGCGGTTCGCGTGCGGGTGAACGTAGAAGGAGTACTTGCCCGTTGCGATGGCGCTTACGGCCTTCTCGCTCAGGACGGGCGCGAAGATCACGTCGTGCGGGTTCATGCCTGCTCCTCGGCGCCGTCGAACAGCTTGGCGTCGGCGATCACGCGGTCGGCGCGCAGAACGTCGTAGACGTTAAGGCCTGCCGTAGCGAGTACGTCGATCCAGGGCACGTTGCGCGCGGCGCGGCGCACGAGCTCGTCGTCCGTTACGAGGAGGACGCGCTCATTGCCTTCGAAGCCGTGAGTCTTGGCCCAGGCGACGAACTCGCGGGTCTTACCGCCCACGCCGAACGAGTCGACTAGCGTGAGGCGACCGTCCTGGGCGCGCGTCGCGATGGCCATCTGGAGGCCTAAGCGGCGGACACGCTTGGGGAGCGTGTAGTCGTAAGAACGGGGTTGCGGCCCGAAGGCCTTGCTGCCACCAACGAAGATGGGGGCCTTGCGGTCGCCGTGGCGCGCGCGGCCAGTGCCCTTCTGCGGGTAGATCTTGGCGGTTGAGCCACTGAGCATGCCACGCGTCTTGGTAGCGGCGGTGCCGCGACGACGCTTGGCGAGCTGCCACAAGACGACCTCGTGCAGCACGGACTCCTTGGGCTCCGGCAGGTCAAGGGTGACCTTACGACCGCTGCCGATGACGTCGACTGTGACCGACATCAGCTCACCTTCCTCTTCGACTGCCGTACCTGGACGAGGCTGCCGTTCGGTCCGGGGATGGAGCCCTTGATCAGCAGCAGGTTGTCGGCCAAGCGCACCTCGACGACGGTGAGGCCAACGATGGTGACCTTCTCGCTACCGTAGTGTCCGGCCATGCGCTTGCCCTTGTAGACGCGGCCAGGGAACTTGCGCTGGCCGATGGAGCCCGGGGAACGGTGCTTCTTCTTGACACCGTGGCTGGCGCCGAGACCGCTGAAGTTCCAACGCTTCATCACCCCAGCAGTGCCGCGGCCCTTGCTGATGCCCGTGACGTCCACGACTTCACCAGCGCCGAACACGTCGGCGGTGACCTCGTCGGTCTCTGGTGCGTAGTCGCGGAACTCGACGAGGTGACGACGCGCGGCGGTTCCGGCGCGCTTGAAGTGACCAGCGGTCGGCTTGTTCACCGCCTTGGCCGGGAGCTCATCCCACCCCAACTGAACCGCGGAGTAACCGTCGGTCGCGGGGGTCTTGCGTTGCACCACGGGGCACGGCCCGGCGAGCACGACGGTCACCGGCACCAGCCGGTCGCCTTGCCACACCTGGGTCATACCCACCTTGGTGCCGAGGATTCCTTTCACTGTCAACGGCCTCCGACGGTCTTGATCTCGATGTCGACCCCGGTTGGGAGGTCGAGGTGCATGAGGGAGTCGATGGTGCTCTTGGTCGGCGACTTGATATCGATGAGCCGGTTATGGGTCCGGATCTCGAAGTGCTCGCGGCTGTCCTTGTCGGTGAACGGCCCGCGCAGCACGCAGAAGCGACGGATGCGGGTGGGCAGCGGCACGGGGCCAGCTACCTTGGCGCCGGTGCGGCGCACGGTCTCGACGATCTTGGTAGCCGACGAGTCGAGGCTACGGTGATCGAAGGCCTTCAGTTTGATGCGAATGCGAGGGGTAGCCATGATTACTTCAGCACGGCCGTGACGACGCCTGCGCCTACCGTACGCCCACCCTCACGAATCGCAAACCGC
>CALCHY010000122.1 GCA_937907415.1 uncultured Trueperaceae bacterium | reverse complement strand
TTTCGGAGCTGGCCCACCTCGTCACCTCTTGCAGCGCGTACGTAGGGAGAGTAGATGAGGTACCTGAAGCTGATCTTCGCACTCGTCTTGGCAGGGGCCGTGCTGGCCGCCTGCACCACGCCGGCCCCGCCTGACACCACGGCGCCGCAGGTCACCCTCGACGCGCCGGCTGGCGGCACGGAGGTGGAGCTCGGCACCCTCGTCACGCTGGCTGGCACGGCAAAGGACGCCGGCGGGATCACTGGCGTTACGGTGCTCGTGGACGGCGCTGCGGTCAACACGGTCGTGCCGACGGGTGACAACTGGACGTTCGATTGGCTTCCCCCCGCCGTCGGCGTCTACGCCGTCAGCGCCGAGGCAAAAGACAAGGCTGGCAATGCCGCAACGACGGACGCGGTAACCGTCTCCGTCATCCCCGTGACCACGCCGCTTACCACCGGCAGCATCGGCGGCACGATCAGCCGCGCCGCGCTTGGGCCAGCCGCGTTGGCGGTCTCTACTTCAGTAGCAGCCGCGGCTAAGCCGGCGCCCATCGAGGCCGGGCAGGTCTTCGTCGCCTTCAAGCCGGGTGTGCGCGACGTGACCTTCGGCACGACCGGCACGGCGACGGCCGGCGCTTTCACCTTCAAGCCAGATGGCTCGTTCACCTTCGCGGGCAGTGACTTCGTCCGCGAGCGCGCCTACCCGACCGGCGGCGGCCTATCGCTGTACCGTACGAGTGCGCTCGATGAGGCCGGCACGCGGTCGTTGGTCGATAGGCTCCGCTCCTCGCCTCTCGTTGCCGACGTGTTCCCGAACTGGATCCTCTCCACTACCGCCGTGCCGGATGATCAGTTTTTCGAGCTTCAGTGGGGTTACCCGCAGCTGAACCTCCCAGAAGCGTGGGACATCGAAACGGGCGCCACGAACCGAGTCACCGTCGCCGTTCTTGACACCGGCCGCTTCGACCACTCCGACGTGCAGTGGGCGGCCGGCGGGGCCAACTTCGTCAACTGGGACGGTACGGTGCCCGCTGAGGGCACAATCGACGACCCCCACACGCTAGGGGGCGGCTCGCCACACGGCACGCACGTGGCTGGCACCATCGGCGCCGTCACCAACAACGCCGCAGGTGTTGCTGGGGTGAACTGGGCCGTCGACGTGCTGCCAGTCAAGGTCCTCGCGGCTAGCGGCAGCGGCAACTTCGCGGGCATCATCGAGGGGCTCTTCTGGGCGTCGGGGTACAACGACCCCGCGTACGGTGGCCACGTCAACGCCAACATCCCTAGCGTCATAAACATGAGCCTTGGCGGCAACATCGAGACGTTCTGCCCCGCAAGCCTGGATGGCCTCTTCGCCGACTTGGCAAGCGTGGGCATTTACACCGTCGTGTCTGCCGGCAACGACTCCTCGCCTGCCGACGTCTACTTCCCGGCCAACTGCCCTAGCGTCATAACGGTCGGGGCCACTGGCCCGACCGCGCTCCGCGCGCCTTACTCCAACATCGGGCCGTTCGTAGACGTGATGGCTCCTGGCGGCGACTCCTTCGCTAGGGACCCTGATGGCGACCCTCTTGACGGAATCTTGAGCACGATCAACGGAAACGACTATGGCTTCATGGAAGGCACCAGCATGGCCTCCCCGCACGTCGCGGGCGTCGTCTCCCTCATGCTGGCGCACGACCCGAGCCTCACGTTCACGCAAGTGCGCCAGCGGTTGCACGATGCGTCCGTGCCCCTGACCCTCGACGAGTGCGGCGTGACCACCCTTGGCCTCGACGGTCTGAACGGCTGTGGCGCCGGCCTCCTCGACGCGGCCGCGGCCTTGCGCGGCGATGTGTTGACCACCCCGCGTGCCTTCGCCTACGCCATCCCATACGTCGAAGGCAGCTCCGTTCCCGTGTACTACGGCGACTTGCCTGCGCTCGAGAAGCTCGCCCAGTACAAGGTCGAGGCAGCCTCCGAGGGCGACGGCACCTTCACATACTCACTGGCTGGCTTGGAGCCCGGCACATACCAGGTCGTGGCGCTCGAGCTCCGCAGCCCTGAGGCGGGCATCTCGACGATCGACCGCATTGGCATCGTCGGTGCGGTTGCGGTCGCGGCGGGCTCAACCGCCGAAGAAGACCTCACCGTCGTGCCGCTCTACACGTTGCTGCCGGTAACTCCGTAGTAGTCAACTAAGGGCGCCTTCGAGGCGCAAGGGAACCGCGTGCGGCGCCGTGGTCACGGCGCCGCACGTCTGTACCTACTCCCCCGCCACCGCCGTGAGCCCCGCCACGAAGTGATCGATGAAGAACGTGTACAGCACGGCAACAGGCACGCTGGCGATGAGCGCCCCTGCCAGCAGCGGCCCCCAGCGGAAGACGTCGCCGCGCACGAGTTCGGTCGGCACGCCGATGCTGACGGTCTTCTGCGCCGAGTCCTGCACGAAGGTGAGGGCGTAGACGAACTCGCTCATGGAGAGCGTGAACGCGAACACCACGACAGTCAGGATGCCGGGCACGGCGAGGGGCAGCACCGCGCGCACGAAGGCGCCGAAGCGCGTGTAGCCGTCGACCATGGCCTGCTCCTCGATGTCGGTGGGTATCCCCTTGAAGAACCCCATGAGCAGCCACGTGCAGAACGGCACCGTGAACGTCGGGTACGCCACCACCAACGCCCACAGCGAGTTCTGCAGGCCGAGGAACGCGATCACCTTGGCGAAAGGCAGGAAGAGCAGCGTTGGCGGTATCAGGTAGGTGAGGAAGATGCCGATGGCAAGCGCCTCACCCCAACCGCCAGCCAGGCGCGCCAGGCTGTAAGCGGCGGGCACGGCCAGCAGTAGCGTGATGGCCACCACCAACCCTCCCACCAGGAACGAGTTGAGGAGCCAGCGCACGAAGAGCGTGTCTTGGAAGAGTAGCTGGATGTGCGCGAGGGTCGGCGGTTGATTGAACCAGAACGGGTTGGCGTTGG
>CALCHY010000121.1 GCA_937907415.1 uncultured Trueperaceae bacterium | reverse complement strand
CAGTGGCAGCAGTGCCCACCAGCAGCCGGCGCCTCCTCCAGGCGGCAGAAGCACGACGAACCGATCGCGACGTCCGCCCGCGCTACGGCGAGGGCCAGCCTAGGCCGGAACACGTCGGCTTCATCTTGGCGACCTAGGCGCTCCAAGCACTCGACGAGGCCGTGCAGCGCCCACACGTTGTCTGGGTGTTGCAGCGCGCGCGGCACTCGCCGCGTGAGGCCAAGATCGTCGCGGTACGCCTCTAGCGCTTCTTCAACGCGGCCCTGCTCGAGCAGCAGGGCGCCGAGCGCGTGGCGCACCGGTTGCATCCAGGCCCACGGCTCGTCGTACGGGAGGCTGTCGGACAGGGCGATCGCCTCGCGCAGCGCGGCGAACGCCTCGTCGTAGTCGCGCGCGCGGTAACGCAACTCGCCCTCGAGCATCTGGTCCGCCACGCCGAGAACGGCGAGGCACGTGTTGTTGAACACCGTGCGGCTGGCTGGCACCCTGGCGGTGGCTACGCGGAACTCGCGCTGCTCGACCAGGGCGCCGGGCACGTCTCCTAGGGCGGCGAGCGCCACACCGCGCGCGTAACGCAGCATCGCCGTCGTTACGCAGTAGAGCTCCTCGTCGGCTGGCAGCGGGAGGTCGAGCACGTCTTGCCAGCGCCCGAAGCGGATGAGGACGTGCACGCGCATGCTCAAGAACCCCTCGAGCCAGTCCGCCATGGGCGGCAGTTGCACGCGCAACAGCTCCTCAGGCAGCGCAGCTTCGAGCTGCCGCGATCCCTCTAGCGCCGGCTGCAGCTGACCGAGGAACAGCGCCGAGTAGATCTTGAAGTGAATGTTGTGGCACCGGTAGAGGGTGTAGAACTCCGTGCCATCCGCACGGGCGAAGAGTTTGTCGTCTGCCGCGATCGCGTGCTCGTTGGCCACCAGCGAGTCGTGGTAGTTACCGCACAGCACGTCTATGTGCGACGCCATGTGGCGCAAGTGGCCAGCGTCTGGCACCAGGTCACGCAGCGCGTCGGCGGCTCGCAGGGCCGCTTCCGGGCGTGGCGACATCTCCATGGTGTGGATGTAGATGTGGAGCAGGCCTGGGTGCGGCAAAGCGCCGGCTGCCTCGCGCTGCTCGTTGGCCCGCTCGAGCACCGCTTGAGCTTCGAGGGTGTCCGCCCCCTCGGCTGGGTCCCCGGTTGCCAAGTCCCAGAGTTGCCATGGCGTGCGGTTGATGAGCGCCTCCGCGAACAGGGCGGCCACGTCGGCGTCGGCGCCGTGCACGGCGTACACCTCGCGCATGGCCGCGGCGTAGTCGTCGTTCCAGGCTTGGAATGGCTCCGCTTCCTGCGCGCCTGCTGCTGGGTAGCGGCGTTGCAGGGCGGCCACCAGGGCCGCTTCTGCCGGCCAGGCGGCCGGGCCAGCGTCCGCGACGGCCTTAGCGGCAAGCCCCACGGCTTCGCGAGCTAGCGCCAGCGCAGCTTCCCGCTCCTCTTCGAGGAACGCCTCCCACGGCTTGTTGTAGTTGCAGCCCGCCGCGTAAGCGACTCCCCAGTAGGCCATGGCGCAACCCGGGTCTGCTTCCACCGCGCGCTGGAAGCAGGCGATCGCCTCCTCGTGGTGGTAGCCGTAGCACCAGTTGAGGCCACGGTCGAACCACAGTTGCGCCGCTGGCGCCTGATTGTTTATCGGCCGCGAGTACGCCCCTAGGTCGTAGTAGTCGCCAGCAGACTTCAGAGTATGCTCCACGTTCACCTCGCGCGCGTCACGCCCCAGGCCGACCCCGCTCGGGGACGTGCGCTTGGCGTGCCATCTCAGGTACTACTGCTCGCGCATGATACCGGTCGGTCACGAGGCTGCGCTCGGCAAGGCGGGTTCCTCGGCCCCAAGGCCATATGCCCCTGCCTCCTCCCACTACCCTGGACTTGAGGCCCGACCGGCCTTCTGCTTGGGGGCCGGACTGGGCGACTGAGAAGGGAGCCCACCGTGACTGGTACGCGCATCGTGGTCGACGGGAACGAGGCCACCGCTAGGGTGGCTCACCAGCTCAACGAAGTCATAGCCATCTACCCCATCACCCCGGCCTCCGCCATGGGGGAGTTCGCCGACGCCTGGTCGGCGGCGGGGCGCCGCAACCTCTGGGGTCAGGTGCCTCAAGTCGTGCAGTTGCAGAGTGAGGCGGGGGCGGCAGGCACCGTCCACGGCGCACTGCAAGCAGGCGCGATCACCACCACCTTCACCTCGTCCCAGGGCCTACTGCTCATGATCCCGAACATGTTCAAGATCGCGGGCGAGCTGACGGCGGCCGTCATCCACATCGCGGCGCGGTCGATAGCCACGCACGCCCTGTCGATATTCGGAGATCACTCAGACGTCATGGCCGCGCGCTCGACCGGCTGGGCCATGCTTTTCGCGAGCTCGGTGCAGGAGGCGCAAGACTTCGCGCTCATAGCCCAGGCCGCTACCCTGCGCTCGCGCGTGCCGTTCCTGCACGTTCAGGACGGCTTCCGCACTAGCCATGAAGTCGCGCGCGTCGAGGCCCTGCCGGAGGAAATCCTGAGGGAGTTCATTCCGGAGGAGCTGGTAGCGGCGCACCGTGCCCGTGCGCTCGACCCCGACCGGCCGGTGCTGCGCGGCACGGCCCAGAACCCAGACGTCTTCTTCCAATCGCGTGAGGCGGCGAACAGCTACTACCTGGCCGTACCGAACATCGTTAGCGGCCTCTTCGAAGAGTTCGGGGCGCGCACGGGGCGGCATTACCGCAACTTCGACTACACCGGCGCGCCGGACGCCGAGCGCGTCCTCGTGGTCATGGGCTCCGGAGCCGTGGCCGCGCGCGAAGCCGTCGAGCGCCTCGTGGCAGAAGGCCAGAAAGTCGGTTTGCTCAACGTGCGCCTCTACCGCCCGTTCGACTCGGCTGGCTTCGTTGCGGCTCTACCCACGACCGTGCGCGGCATCGTCGTCCTCGACCGCACGAAGGAGCCGGGGGCCGCTGGCGAACCGCTCTACCAGGACGTCCTCACCGCCCTCGCCGAGCAGTGGGTCGACGGCGCCACCCGCCCGCGGGTTCTTAACGGCCGCTACGGCCTCGGCAGCAAGGAGTTCACGCCGCGCATGGCCAAAGCGGCCATCGACGGCCTGCTGGAGCCGCGCGCACCCCACTCGTTCACGGTCGGCATCGTGGATGACGTCACCCACCTCTCCCTCAAAGCCGACGAGGCCTTCACCACCGAACGGCAGGACGTCACCCGCGCCGTGTTCTACGGCCTCGGCAGCGACGGCACGGTGGGCGCCACCAAGAACAGCGTCAAGATCATCGGCGAGCAGACCGAGCTAGACGCCCAGGGCTACTTCGTTTACGACTCCAAGAAGTCTGGAGCGGTCACCGTCTCCCACCTGCGCTTCGGTCCCGCGCCCGTGGCCAGCCCTTACCTCATCGAGTCGGCCGGTTTCATCGGCGTTCACCGCTTCGAGCTCCTCTTCTCGCGGGACGTCCTCGGCCTGGCGGCGCACGGCGCCACCGTCCTCTTCAACGCCCCGTTCCGAGCTGACGAGCTGTGGGGGCAGCTGCCCGTCGAAGCGCAGCGCCTGATAAGGGAACGCGAGCTCAAGCTCTTCACCATCGACGGCGACCGCGTGGCGCACGAGGTCGGCCTCGGTTCGCGCGTCAACACCGTCATGCAGACCTGCTTCTTCGCGCTCTCCGGCGTCCTGCCGCGCGACGAGGCGCTAGCGGCCATCAAGGCCGCCATCGACCGCACCTACGGCAAGCGCGGCGGCACCGTGCTGGCCCGGAACCACGCGGCAGTCGACGCCGCCGTCGACAACCTGCACGCCGTGCCCGTCCCCACCGCGGGTGAGAGCGCCTACCGGCGTTTCGCCCTCGTCCCTGAGAACGCCCCGGAGTTCGTGCAGCGCGTAACCGCCCGGATCATGGCGGGAGAGGGCGACCACCTGCCCGTCTCCGCGTTCCCCGTCGACGGCACCTACCCAACGAACACCGGCAAGTGGGAGAAGCGCTCGATCGCCTTCGAGGTGCCCATCTGGCAGCAGGACATCTGCACCCAGTGCAACCTCTGCGCCCTCGCTTGCCCCCACGCGGCCATCCGCGTCAACGCAGTGCCTCAAGACTTGCTTGCCGGCGCTCCCGACGGCTTCAAGTGGACGCCGTGGACGGGCCGCGACGAGTCGCTCAAGGACCACGCCTTCATCGTGCAGCTCGCGCCAGACGACTGCACAGGCTGCGGCGTGTGCGTCGACGTCTGCCCGGCGCGCGACAAGACGGACCTCAAGGTCAAGGCCATCAACCTCGAACCCAAGGTCGCTCACCTCGAGCAGGAGCGCGCCAACTGGGCGTTCTACGAGAACCTGCCATACCCGCGCCCGAGCTTCGATGCCCTCGACCCCATCAAGGCCTCGCAGTTGCGCGAGCCGCTGTTCGAGTTCTCCGGCGCCTGCGCTGGTTGCGGCGAGACGCCGTACCTCAAGCTCCTAACTCAGCTCTTCGGCGATCACCTGGTCGTGGCGAACGCCACCGGCTGCTCCTCCATCTACGGCGCCAACCTCCCCACCACCCCGTGGGCGCAGACGGCCGAGGGTAGGGGCCCCGCCTGGTCGAACTCGCTCTTCGAGGACGCCGCGGAGTTCGGCCTCGGCATGCGCCTGGCCGTGGACGCGCGTGCTGAGCAGGCGACTGACCTCGTCGGGCGGCTGGGCGCGCGCCTAGGCGACAACCTGGTCACCGCACTACTGCGCGGAGCGGACGCCAGGGACGAAGAGGGCATGGCGGCGCAGCGCGAGCGCGTCGCAGAGCTACTCACGAGGCTTGACGCGCTCGAGCAGGTCAGTGACCTGACGGAGGGCGAGCGCCGCGACTGCGCGCGCCTGCGCACGGTAGCCGAGACGCTGGTCTACCGGCAGCTCTGGATTGTGGGCGGCGATGGCTGGGCGTACGACATCGGCTTCGGTGGCCTCGACCACGTCCTGGCGACGGGCCGCGACATCAACGTCCTCGTGCTAGACACGGAGGTCTACAGCAACACTGGGGGTCAGGCGTCCAAGTCCACGCCACGCGCGGCCGTTGCCAAGTTCGCCGCCAGCGGCAAGTCCGTCGGCAAGAAGGACCTCGGCCAGATAGCCATGGCCTACGGCAACGTCTACGTCGCGCAGATAGCCATGGGGGCCAGCCCCAAGCAGACCATCGACGTGCTCAGGGCAGCCGCGGCCTGGCCGGGCCCGAGCCTGATCATCGCCTACAGCCCCTGCATCGCCCACGGCATCGACCTGCGCACGATGATGACCCACCAGCGCGACGCCGTCAGGGCCGGCTACCTAACCCTCTATCACTACGACCCGCAGGAAGCCCTCAAGGAAGGCGGCGGCCAGCCACTAGTGCTCGACTCGCGGCCCCCCAAGGCGTCGCTATCCGAATGGGCTTCGCGGGAGGGACGCTTCTCGGTCCTCGCCCGCAGCCAGCCGGAACGCGCCGCGGCCCTGATGCAGCTCGCCGAAGCAGACGCCAAAGCGCGCCGCGCCCTCTACGAACAACTCGCGGCCGTCCACCACGAGATGCCCGACAAGGCGAGTGGCGACGCTGCCAGGGCGCTGGCCACGGTCCGCACAGAACCGGAGGTAGAAGCATGAGCCCGCGCCTGTCGACCATGTACCTAGGGCTGTCGCTGCGCAACCCGCTGGTGGCGTCGTCCTCGCCCCTCACTGGCCACCTCGACACCCTGCGCCGCCTCGATGACGCCGGCGTTGGCGCGGTCGTGCTGCCGTCGCTGTTCGAAGAGCAGCTCGAGCGTGAGGAGCAGCTGCTCGACGACCTCAACGTCGTGGGGCACGCGATCTCGCCAGAGATCACCGGCTACTTCGACCCGTTCACCGGCGAACCCATCGGGGCCAGCGCCTACCTGCGCCACTTAGAGGCCGCCAAGGCCTGCATCTCCGTGCCGGTCATCGCGAGCCTCAACGGGCACCGTTCAGGCGGCTGGACACAGTACGCCAAGCAGTTGGAGGAGGCGGGCGCGGACGCCATCGAGCTCAACGTCTACTTCCTCGCCACGGACCCAGACGCAAGCGCGGAGGAGGTGGAGCGCCGCACCCTCGACACGGTCGCGGCGGTCACGAGCACCGTGCGGGTGCCGGTGGCGGTCAAGGTGGGGCCGTGGTACTCCTCCCTGCCGCACCTCGTGCAGGGCATAGCCCACGCGGGCGCCAAGGGCGTCGTGCTCTTCAACCGCTTCTACCAACCAGACATCGACCTGGACGAGCTGACCGTCAACCCTCACCTCGTGCTCTCGTCTAGCCTCGAGTCGCGCCTCGCGCTCCGCTGGATAGCCATCTTGCGCGGCAAGGTGCGCCTCGACCTCGCGGGCTCCGGCGGCGTGCACGACGCCAAGGACGTCGCCAAGTTGCTGCTCGTGGGGGCAGACGTCATCACCATGACCTCCGCGCTACTGAAGAACGGGCCCGAGTACGTCACGCAGGTGCTGGTTGAGCTGGTGGCCTGGATGCGCGAACACGATTACGACGATGTGATCGAGTTGCGCGGCGCCCTCTCGCAACGCTCGGCGCCCGACCCGGAGGCCTTCGAGCGCGCCAACTACCTCAAGGCGCTTAGCGGCTACTCGTTCGGTTACCGAGTGGGTAGCTGAGGCACAGTCACTGTTGCCGCGTAAGCGGAACAGGCCGCAAACGGACGCGATGTCCACCTGGCATGAGCCACTTCGTTCACTGCGTCCAGAAAGGACCGCCATGAGCAAGAAGTGGGTCTACCAGTTCTCAGAAGTCGGTGAAGCCGAGAAGTTGACCGGCAGTTGGGATGGCGCGCGCGCCCTCCTTGGCGGCAAGGGCGCCAACCTGGGCGACATGACCCGCCTTGGTGTTCCGGTGCCGCCCGGTTTCACCGTCACCACGGAAGGCTGCAACGAGTACCTCGCGGGCGGCAACAAGTTCCCCGTGGGACTGTGGGAGCAGGAGCTCGCCGCCCTTAGCCACATGGAGGAGAGCACGGGCAAGGCCTTCGGCGACCCGTCGCGGCCGCTGCTCGTGTCGTGCCGCTCCGGCGCCAAGTTCTCCATGCCGGGGATGATGGACACCATCCTCAACCTAGGGCTCAACGACAAGGTGGCGGCCGGGCTGGTAGCCCTCACCGGCGACCCGCGGTTCGTGTACGACTCGTACCGGCGCTTGGTGCAGATGTTCGGGAGCGTCGTGCTGGGCGTGCCAGACGAGGTCTTCGAGGCCGTCATCACGGGCAGGCGCAAGGCGGCGGGCGTCAAGGTCGACTCCGAGTTGAAGGCGTCAGACTGGCAGGAGATAACCCGCAAGTTCAAGGAGATCATCCGCACGTACACCGGAAAGCCGTTCCCAGAGGAGCCGCTCGACCAGCTGCTGCTCGCAACTGAGGCCGTGTTCAGGTCATGGAACGGCAAGCGCGCCGTCGACTACCGCAACGCTGCTGGCATCCGCCACGACCTCGGCACCGCCGTCAACATCCAGGCCATGGTGTTCGGGAACATGGGCGACGACTGCGCAACGGGCGTAGCCATGAGCCGCAACGCGACCACCGGCGACAACCACCTCGAAGGCGATTTTCTCGTCAACGCCCAGGGTGAGGACGTCGTGGCCGGCATCCGCGCCACCCAGCCGCTAGACGAGCTCGCCAGCGTCATGCCAGCGGCGTACGCGGAGTTCAAGGCCATCGCTGAGCGGCTCGAACGCCACTACCGCAACATGCAGGACATGGAGTTCACCGTCGAGCACGGCAAGCTCTGGGTGCTGCAGACGCGCGACGGCAAGCGCACCGCGCAGGCCGAAGTCCGCATCGCCGTCGACATGGTCGAGGAAGGCATGCTCGGCAAGGAAGAGGCCGTCGGGCGCGTCAAGCCCGAGCAGGTGGACTACTTCCTGCACCCGCAGTTCGAAGCTAGCGCGCGCAAGGCGGCTGGCAAGTTGGCCTCCGGGCTCAACGTCTCGCCTGGCGCGGCCGTCGGCGTCATCGCGTTCGATGCAGACACCGCGGAGAGCTGGTCGAAGGAAGGGCGCGACGTCATCATGGTCCGCCCCGAGACGAAGCCGGACGACGTCCACGGCATGCTCGCTGCCCGCGGCATCCTCACGAGTTCAGGCGGGCGCACTAGCCACGCCGCCCTCGTCGCGCGCCAGTTCGGCAAACCCGCGGTCGTCGGCGTTGCCGCTCTGGCCATCGACCTCGACAAGCGCGAGATGACCATCGGCGAGCAGACCATCAAGGAGGGCGACGTCATCTCCATAGACGGCACCCTCGGCGACGTCTACCTCGGGGCGCTCCCAACGGTCATCCCCGACATCGACAACCCTTACCTGACGAAGCTGCTCTCGTGGGCGGACGAGATCCGCGCCCTTGGCGTGCGGGCCAACGCCGACTACCCGGCCGACGCCGTGCGCGCCCGCGCTTACGGCGCCGAGGGCCTCGGCCTCGTGCGCACCGAGCACATGTTCTTC
>CALCHY010000120.1:10000-20613 GCA_937907415.1 uncultured Trueperaceae bacterium | reverse complement strand
ACGTACGCGCCAGCGCGGGCGAGCTCGACGGCGAGCGCACGCCCTGCTCCACGCGTCGCACCCGCGACGAGTGCGACGCGGCCTGCCAAAGGCTTGGAGGCGTCCATGCTCACCTCTCAGACTTGAATGGTCACACGCGCCCCGTCGCCAAGGAGGTGGACGGAATCCGTGAAGCGGATGACGCGGGACCGGTAGCCCATGGTGATGCTATGCGTGCGCGCACCGTTCTTGAAGAACTTGACCCCCCTCAAGAGGTCACCGTCGGTGATGCCCGTGGCGCTGAACACGATGTCGCGACCGGGTGCCAGCTCCTCGGTGCGGTAGACGCGGTCCTCGCTAGCTCCGGCCGCTTCTAGGCGCCTGCGCTCGTCATCATTGCGTGGCCTGAAGCGCCCGTGTATCTCGCCACCGAGGCACTTGAGCGCCGCGGCAGCCAGCACTCCCTCTGGAGCACCGCCGGTGCCCATGACGGCATGCACGTTAGTGCCCCGAACGGCGGCGGCCAGCGCGGCGATCACGTCGCCGTCACCTATCAACTTCACGCGCGCGCCCGCGTCGCGCACCTCGCGGATGAGCTGCTCGTGGCGCGGGCGGTCGAGGATGACGACCGTGAGGTCGTCGACGGCCCGATCGAGGGATAGCGCCACGCCGCGCAGGTTGGCGGCCACCGGCCACGTCAGGTCGACCTTGCCCTTGGCAGGCGGGCCGACGATGAGCTTCTCCATGTACGTGTCGGGCGCTTGGAAGAGCCCGCCGCGCTCTGCCATGGCGATCACGGCCACGGAGCCGTTGATCATGCGGGCCGTGATGTTCGTGCCTTCGACGGGGTCGACGGCGATGTCGACCTCCCAGTCATCCGGTCCGGCGGTGCCGACGCGCTCGCCGATGTAGAGCATCGGCGCCTCGTCGCGCTCGCCCTCGCCGATGACTATCTCGCCATCGATGGGTAGTTCGTTCAGGACGGCGCGCATGGCGTCGACGCCAGCCTGATCGACCAAGTCGGCGTCACCCTTGCCCGCCACGCGGCTGGCGGCGATGGCGGCCTCTTCCGTCACCCGCACCATGTCGAGGACCAAAGCGGCCTCGAGGCCACCTGTCCTGATCACGCGCGTGCTTGGCTGACGCTTCTCAGGGGCGTGCTTGTCAGCCGCTGAGGCCCTCTTGCTCGAAGTCGGGTTGCCTGAACTGGACTTGGCCATGCCCCACTATGCTGCCAACGCTCTCACCGCGTGGGCCGTTGTACCCCCACCTCGGTGATAACGCACGCGCTTAGCTCAGGGTGTGGCGGGAACCAACTCGCCTTGGCTGTAGTCGAAGCCTGCCGGCGGAGGCGGCAGCACGAACGACGACATGGGGTAAGCGCCGTGGTCAGGCACGCCTAAGGCCTGAAGCATGGAAGCCACCCAACTGATGGAGCGGTTGTAATGGTTTCCTAAGCTGCTGTGCGACTCTTGCGCCGTGATGCCCCAAACGTTGCTCGAAGACCCGTTGATACGCACGTTCACGTCGTCGTCAGCTAAGACGTTCGGGTCAAGGGAGAAGAGCCGGAAGCTAGTCCGCACTTCTAGTCCGAAGATGACGTTGGCCGGAACGACGTCGTTGATGTTCATCGGCTGCTTCTGGCCAGGCACTGTCAGGGTGCCGCATGGGTCGCCGTTGTCAAGCGGGAACGGGATGGTCCAGGGGCCGTCGACGAACGTGTCCTTGATGAAACCCTTGTGTTTGTTCCACCACATCCAACAGATGGCGTCAAGCGCCACGAACGAGTCGAAGGTGACGTCGAGGTTGTTCATGGCCAGCAGCGAGGCCCATACGGTGCCGTGCGAGTGGCCAACGAGGACGACGCGCGTCGGGTCGGCGACGCCATCGATCCAGGCGGCCTTGACCTCGTCAAGGTACGCCTGCGCCTGCAAGTAGCCCTGCTCGATCTTGCCGCTGATCGAGCTGTAATGGCTGGTAGCGAAAGACGAGACCCCGAAGATCTCGATGTCCCCGAAGCCTAGGTGCTCGTACGCCGTCTTGATGCCGTCAAGCACGGCCACTCCGCCCGTGCTCTCGCTAGCGTGGTCGAGGTACGACCAGGTGCTGCGCGTGTCGCACACGAGGCCGCAATGCCCCGAGAAGGCGATGATGACGAGATCGGGCGCGTCCGCTGGACGCTGGCGCAGCGCCGTCTCAGGCACGGCGCTCGGGACGTAACCGATGCCGTCGAGCGGCGAACCGCTCGAGGTCGCCCTAGCCGTTCCGGCGCGGGCGAGGTCGGCTGGTTTGGCGCTGGGCGCACACGCGGCCGCCAAGGCGGCGACGGCGATAAGGACAATAAGTAGCGAACGCGAGCGGTGCGGCATCCTTTAGAGGCTATTACTTAGTCGCGCACGCCGCATAGTCCCCCGCTACCGCGTCAGTTGCGGCGCTCATCTAGCTTGGCGGCCACCCTCCCTAGGCTCACCCCGCGCTCCGTTAGCAGCACGCTCAGGTGGAACAGGAGGTCGGCGGTCTCCCCGACGAGTTCGTCTTCCTGTTCTTGCAGCGCGGCCACTATGACCTCACCCGCCTCCTCGACCACCTTCTGCGCCACGTAGCCGACGCCGCGCTCGTGGAGCTTGCGGACGTACGACCCGTCAGGTAGTGAGGTGAGCCGCTCGTTGATGACGCCCTGCAAACGTTCGAGCGTTCTACCCAACTCGGCGGCCCCAGCCTCGGACGCTTGGGGAAGGCCAGCGCCAGACAGTGCGCGGTAGTAGCAGCTGCGCTCCCCCGTGTGGCACGCCGGGCCGTTCTCCGCCACGCGGTAGAGGAGCGCGTCGCCGTCACAGTCGTAGCGCACTTCGGCCACGCGCTGGGTGTTGCCGCTCGTGGCGCCTTTATGCCACACCTCGCCCCTGGAACGGCTGTAATAGTGCGCCTCGCCGGTGGCCAAGGTGAGCTCGAGCGCTTCACGGTTGGCGTACGCCAGCATGAGCACCGCGCCGTCCGTTACCGACTGCGCCACCACAGGCACGAGCCCCGTCTCGCCGAAAACTACTTCGTTCACGCCCTCACCTCACGCACTTGCAACCCGGCCGCAGCGCATACGCGCTTGACTTCATCGATGCTCACCTCGCCGCGGTGGAAGATCCCGGCGGCCAGGGCAGCGTCCACGCCCGTGAGGAGCGCGTCGCGCATGTCCGCTGCGCTGCCAGCACCGCCAGACGCCACGATCGGGACGTCCACCGCAGCGCGCAGCGCCCTAAGTGCAGCGAGGTCGTAACCGGAACCCATGCCGTCGCCATCGATACTGTTGAGCACTATCTCACCGGCCCCTAGCGCTTGGCCGCGTTCCGCCCACTCGAGCAGCTCGAGGCCAGTTGCCTGCCGCCCACCAGCCACGTAGACCTCCCAACCACCGTTGACGCCGCGCTTGACGTCGATCGACAGGACCACCGCTTGAGAGCCGAAGTGCTCCGCGGCGTGGCGGATGAGGTCAGGGTTGGCAACGGCTGCCGAGTTGAGGGAGACCTTGTCAGCTCCGGCGAGGGTGAGGGCGCGCACGTCGGCCAACTCACGCACGCCGCCGCCGATGGTCAGTGGCATGAAACAGCTCTCGGCTACTCCCCTAGCCACGTCGAGGATGGCGCCTCGGCCCTCGCTCGTTGCCGTGATGTCGTACAAGACGAGTTCGTCCGCGCCTTGATCGTTGTAGTACAGCGCCAACTCGACGGGGTCGCCGACGTCCGTCAGTTCACCGAACTCGGCGCGCCCGAACTGTTGACCGCGCGTCACGCGCCCGGCGTGGACGTCCAGACAGGGGATGATGCGTTTAGCGAGCATGAGCACGAGTGTAGCCCCACAGCCGCTTAGGCGCGCGTAAGCTCCGAGAGGATCTCTACGTGGTGCGTTTGCGGGTAGAAGTCATGCGGTTGGAAGCGCGTGAGCTCGAAGCCCTTGGCTTCGAAGTCGGCCACGTCACGCGCCCACGTCGCGGCGTCGCAACTCACGTAGATGAGGCGTTTGGCGTCACTCGCGACGGCGGCTGCTCGGGTGTCCGCTGAGAGACCCGCGCGCGGCGGATCGACGACTAGCAGCTCGGTACCTGCCGGGATGCTCGCGGAGCGGGCGTCTTGGCGCACGAACTCGACGTTGGCGAACCCGAGGCGTTCCGCGTCTCGTTGGCCGCGCGTAACTGCGCCGCGGTCGATCTCCACCGCGACGACCCGCCCAAAGTTGGGGGCGAGGTGAAACGAGATGGCTCCGCCACCGGCATAGAGCTCCGTCGCACTAGCGCCCTGCCCCGCCCAGCGCGCGAGTTCGCGGTAGAGGACGGCGGCGGCAGCCGGGTTCGGTTGCACGAAGCTCATGGCGTTCATCGTGAGGAGCACGTCGCCGTAACCCTGCAACACGAAGCGGGCGCCGGCCAAGCGCTCCGCGCCAGAGCGGAAGCGCCCGCGCGGATCGTATGGAGCGTGCACCACTCCGGCCACGCCAGTCTGCACGAGTGCGTGCGCTAGGGGAATGAGTTTGCGCGCCGGCGCGTTCGAGACCAGAGCCACTAGGGCCTCCCCGGCATCGTTGGCCCGGATGACGAGCTCGTGGATCCCGGCCGCCCGGTTCGCCCGCACGCTCAAGGCCTGCGCCCACGCCGCGTTGACGCCTGACGTCGCGGACGGGTCGGCCCCAAGCACCAGCACCTCGTTGCTGCCAGGGAGGCGGTAACCGAGCCCAGCGGCAGCGGCTGCCGGCTGCACGCTGTTGCGGTAACCCCACGGCGCTGGCGCGGCGACTACCGCTGGCACGTCCGCGGGCGTCAAGCGCGGCGCCACGGCAAGGCCGTCGTCTGCGCGGCGCGCTTGCGCACGGGCCCGCGAGAGGGCGTCAGCCACCACGGCGCGCTTCTCAACGAGTTGCCGTTCGTAAGACATGAAGGAGTAATCGAGGCCTGGGTGAACGTTGGCCGGAACGCGGTCTGGGCTGGCGCTAAGCACCTCGACCACCGCACCGATCAGCACGCCCTTCTCGCGGCGCACATCGGCGCGAACCGTTTCGCCTGGCAGCGCGCCAGTCACGAGCGCGACCGCGCCAACTTCCGTTCTTGCGAGGGCAGCTCCGCCATGCACCATGCGCTCGACCGTCAAGGGCAGCCGCAGGGCGGCACTTGCTTTCGTTGGCTTGGGCTGCCGCTCGCTCACGCTGGGCAGTTTAACTGCACGGGCCGCCAGCACGTCGGCTGTTATACTGCCGCCATGAAGCGCTCCCTGCAAGAAGTCGTGGAGCTGGTCGTGTTCGGCTTAGTCGCCCTCTTGATCGGCACAGGCCTGTTGTGGGTAGTCGGCTGGGTGTTGTCTCTCGGCGGCCTACTCCTCAAAGCCCTAGCTGGGCTCCTCTGGTTGTTGCTGCGCTTCGTCGTGCCAGTGGCGATCGTCGCAGGCATCGTGTACTTCATAGTCAAGGCACTCCAGGGTCGCGGGAACGCGCAGCCCGTGACCGCCGCCGCGGGCCACGGCCAAGCGCCGGCGGCAGCCCCCGCCGCGCCAAGCCAGCCAGCTAGCGCCCCGGTCACGCCGAGCGCTCCGAAGGCGGCCGAAGTCGCGGCAGACGCCAACGTCGCGGCTGCGCAAGCGCCCTCAGGACCGGAGGCGCCAGCAGGTGACGGCGCCAGCGCAGGCGAGCAAGACTCAGAAGACGAAGCCTGAACACGCGTCCAGCCAGGAGTCTCATGCCGCGCGGACTACTCCTTGGTTCGCTGACCATGTTGGCCGCCTTGACGGCTGGCCTCGCGCTCGCCACCGTGGCTGGAGCCCAGTCGCACGCGCAACCGCACTACCGAGAAGGCGTTCTAGCGGGGGCCATGCTCTACGCTCAGAACTGCGCCGTTTGCCACGGCAAGCAGGCGGGCGGCCTCGAGGAGGCGCGCTTGTCGTTCCCACCGGGCGAACGCCGATGCACGCGCTGCCACCGCCCCACCAACCGCGTGGTCCAGTCTCTCGCCGAGCCGCTGATCGACAACGACATGTTCGCAGTCGGTACCCCGCCAGCGCTTCACCGAACGGCTGAGCGCCCAGACCCGCTAGCGGCCTACGCCTCCGCCACAGCGTTGTGGGCGTACCTTAGCGCCACCATGCCGCGTTACGAGCCAGGCCGGCAGACCGCGGCCGAGTACTGGCTACTCACCGCTTACCTACTTGACTTGAACGGGCGTCCGGATGCGGCCGCGGAAGCCGTCGCCTCCGCGGCCGCGGTAGCGCTGCCCTAACCTGGCCTTAGCGGGTGCGCGGATCGAGGACGTCGCGGAAGGCGTCGCCCAAGAGGTTCCAGGCTAGAACGAACAGCAAGATGATCAGGCCGGGCCAGAACGACACGTACCAGTAGTAGAACGGCTTGCCTGGCGGCCCCAAGATCCAGTCGCGGGCGAACGAGATCATCTGACCCCAGTCCGCGTAGCCGATGTCTGCGCCGAGGCCGAGGAACGAGAGCGCGGCGGCGGTAAGCACGACCGAGCCGATGTCTAGGCTAGCGACGATGACGATCGGCCCTATGGCGTTCGGCAAGACGTGGCGTCCGATGATGCCGAGGGTGCGGCGCCCGAGGGCGCGCGCGCCGGCCACGTACTCTTCCTCTTTGATGCGCAGCACCTCACCACGCATGAGCCTGGCATAGGACGGCCATGCCGTCACCGCGATGGCGAGCATGATGTTCTCTATCGACTTACCGAGCACCATGACGACCACGAGCGCGACGACGAGGCTGGGCAGCGAGATGACGATGTCGGTGAAGCGCATGACGATGTTGTCGAACAACCCACCGATGTAACCGGATAGGGAGCCGACTATCACGCCGACGAGGAAGGCGATGCCGACGACGATCAGGCCGACCTTGAACGCCGTCCTAGTGCCCCACAGGAGGCCGTAGAAGATATCGTAGCCGCCGCTCGTCGTGCCGAGCACGGTCTTGGTCGAGGCCGCGTCGGCAGGTTGCGTGCTGAAGCTGAAGCGCGCGATCGTGAAGCAGGAGGCTGGCGGGTTGACGATGGCCTTCCAGAACACGGCCTTGGTTGGATCGCGATAGTCGTGCTGGGTGGCGGCCGACAAGTTCAGGTCGCGCAGGCAGCTCCGCGGCAGTTCCGTCAGAACAGGCGCGAAGATGGCGAGCAGCACGAACACCGCCACCATGACGAGGCCAACGACGGCGAGGGGGTTGCGCCTGAAGCGCTTCCAGGCCTTGCCGCGCTGTATGGGCGTGTCTTCCAGTTGATCGACCATCACCGTAGTTGGTGCGTTACTCGTTTGATCGCTCATGCTACTCGTACCTGATGCGCGGATCGACGATCCCGTAGAGGATGTCGACGAGGAGGTTGGCGAGCACGACCATCATGGCGGTGAACACCGCGAACCCGAGCACCGAAGCGTAGTCGAGGTTGACGGCGGCCGACGCCGCCCACTGACCAAGGCCGGGGTAGTTGAAGATCGTCTCGGTGATGACCACGCCGTTGATCAGGCCGATGAGGACGAAGCCTGAAAGGGTGATCACGGGGATAAGCGCATTGCGGCGTGCGTGCTTCCTTGTCACGACGCGCTCGGGCAGGCCCTTGGCCCTGGCGGTGCGCACGTAATCGCGCCCCAGCGCGTCGAGTAGTGACGAGCGCATGACGCGCATGATCTGCGCGCTCTGGACGACCGACAACGTCACCACGGGTAGGACCATGTGCCGGAGGGCGTCCCAGAAGACATCCCAACGCCAGTTCAGGATGGAGTCGAGAAGCATCATGCGCGTGTAGGCCACGAACCCTGAGTTGGTTCCCGCCAGCGAGATGGCGGTAGCGGTCGACACCCTGCCGGGCTGGAACCACCCCAACCACCCGTAGAAGATGACGAGCAACCAGATCCCCAACACGAATGTCGGTAGCGACCAGCCGACGACGGAGATGACCCTGGTGAACTGGTCTATGGGTTTATCGCGATTGAGTGCCGCTGCCGTACCCATGGTTATGCCTACCCCGAGCACGGGGATGATGGCCAGGATGGCTAACTCGAGGGTGACCGGGAAGCGCCTGCTCAACGTAGTGAGGACGGGCTCGCGAGAGGTGCGGGAGTACCCGAGGTTGCCCTTGAAGACTTGACCGATCCAGCGGCTGTACTGCTTGTACCAGGGGTCAGTGAGGCCGAACTGGACGATTATCGAGTCGATGTTGCGGATCTGCTGTTCTGATTGCACGTAGGCGGCGGCGCGCTGGTAGGGAGTGAGGAGCTGCATGAGCAGCACTATCGCGACCGTCACCCCAACGAACACCAATGGCAGCAAGAGCAGCCGTCTGATAATGAAGGTTAGCAAGATACGTTTTCCATGTCAGGTGCAAGCGCTAAAGCGAACCGACCGGCTCGTGACGCCGTTGACTTGTCTAGCTGCGGCGCCGGTGTTGGATGCGTCGGGTCGGTCATTGCGTGCCGGAACCCACGTGGGTTCCGGCACGCAAAGCGAGCGGCTTTAGTTCTTGGACAGGTCCTTCCAGAGGAACTTGTCCGAGTACATGGTGTTGTAGTAAACACCGCCAAGGTTGGAGCGCACGACCAAGAAGGCGCTCTGGATGGGCACCGCGATCAGCGGGGCCTGATCGTAATGAAGCGGGCCAACGCCGCGGTAGAGGAAGCCGCGGACATCGGGGTCAACCGAGGTGTCTGCTTGGTCGATGATGGCCTGGATCTCGGGAACACTGATGCTCGTGCGGGCCGAGTAGTAGCCGTCATCGTCGTAGAAGGTGTTGATGAAGTTGCTCGGGTCGGCGTAGTCAGCCGCCCAGCCGAGAGCGAACATCGGGGCGCGCTGCTCAGCGGTGCGGGAGAGGTAGTCGGCCCACGGCAGGCCGCGAACGTTCATCTTGAACTTCGGGTTGATGAACTCGAGGTTGTCCTTGATGAGTTCGAGGGCGGTCTGACGGATGGTGTTGCCTGAGTTGTAGAGGGCGGTGAACTCGAAGCCCTTCTCCCAGACCTGACCGTCGAAGGCGGCGCGGAAGTACTGCTCTGCGGCTTCGAGGTCGAGGGTGCGGACGGCGACGTCAGGGTTGTAGCCGAGGAAGGAGGGGGGCAGGCCCATGGTGATGACGGTGCCCTGGCCCTGGTAGACCTGCTCGACGAAGGCTTGCTGGTCGAAGAGCTGCGCGAAGCCGCGGCGCACGTTGACGTCCGCGAAGAAGTCGCTAGGGATGCCGCTGCCGTCGAGCTTGCCGCTGCCTACGTCTTCGTTGTTCTCGGTGTTGACGGCGAAGTTGAAGAAGACGGAGGTGACGCTGGCGGGAACCCAAGATGGGTCGCGGAGGACGGAAACGCCCGCGGCGCCCTCGACCTGCGCCACGGCGGCGTTCTCGTTGAGCGTGATGCGGTCGGCGTCACCCTGCTGCATGGCGAGGATGCGGGTCGACTGCTCGTCTACGTAGCGGTAGACGACGTGCGCGAGGGCGGGAGCGCCGCCCCAGTAATCGGCGAAGGCGTCGGCTACGACGCTATCGTCGTTCCACTGAACGAGCTTGTAGGCGCCCGTGCCGCTGACGTTCTTGTGGAGGAACTCGGCGGTGAGGTCACGGCCGACCCAGCTCTCCCAGGTGGCTTCCGTGCCGTCCCAGGCGCCGCCAGCGATGGCGAACTCGGAGTCGACGATGCTGAAGGCCGTGTAGGTGAGGATGGGGATGAGGGCCGGAGTGGCGTTGACGAGGTTGACCGTCGCCTTGAGGCCGTCTGCGCCGTCTGGGCAGGTGACGATGTTGTCGATCATGTCCCAGGAGACTTCTGCGAGGTAGGCAGCCGGATCGGAGCCGTCGACGCCGGTGCCGAGCCAGATGTTGCCCATCAGGTACGCGGGAGCGCCCTCTGGGCTAGCGGTTACGGCGCCGTACTTGAACGACCAGGCGACGTCCTTACAAGTCATGGTGTTGCCGCTATGGAACTTGACGTTCGGGCGCAGGTCGAACGTCCAGTGAAGACCGTCGCTGCTCACAGAGTAGCCGGTGGCGAGGCTCGGCACGAAGGTGTCGATGGCTTCGCCGTCGTACGCCATCAGGGTCTGATAGACGTTCTCGAGGATGCCACCTGAGCCGGTGTCGTACGCGCGGGCCGGGTCCATGGACACGGGCTGGCCGAAGGTCATATACACATACGTGTCGGCCGGCGCTTGCGCGAAGGCCGAACCCAGTAGCAAAAGGCTGCCCGCGATAAGCGCAGCGATTGTTCTCTTCATCAATGTCTCCTTCAATCTCAAAGCGTCAAGAATTGGTTGCGCTGTGAACTAGGCGGTTGCCCGCATGTTCACCGTTCGTGGAACGACGTAAGCATTCCGGATCGAGGTCTCGGTGCCCCCTTTCCTGTCCAAGAGGGCTTCCGCCCTCTCATGTCGCATGCCGCAACTCTATCAGACTGGCGCCGAGCGCAGACAGGGGTATGCACGGTCATTAACGATTGGCAATGATGATGAGGAACTTGGGGCGGCCTGCACTGGCAACCGTGCGCATGCGAGAACAGCGCGTTGCAGCGCGGGTGATGGGCGCTTCGCGGGGGGCGGTGTAGCATTAGCGGGTGCGACATAAGACCGCAATTTCGACGTCATTCGGCGCTGCCGTACTTGCCCTCCTTTCCTTGGGGTTGGGCGGT
>CALCHY010000120.1:0-5000 GCA_937907415.1 uncultured Trueperaceae bacterium | reverse complement strand
TGCTGCCGACTGGACTGTGACGACCGCGCAGAGCGGCGCCAGCCGCGGTAAGTTCGTGGTCTTCGAGGGGCCAGAGGGGGCGGGCAAGTCGACGCAACTCGCCCTCCTGCGCAGTCGCCTGACTGCAGCAGGACGCGACCCCGTGTTCACGCGCGAGCCGGGAGGCACCCCAACGGGCGACGCCATCCGCAGCGTGGTGCTCGACCCGCAACTGCGCGTCGATCCCCTCACCGAGTTCCTCCTCTACTCCGCCGGCCGGGCCCAGCACGTGGCCGACGTGATCGCGCCAGCGTTGGCCGCTGGTCGCGACGTAGTGTCGGACCGCTTCACTGCCGCCTCCGTCGCTTACCAGGGCTACGGTCGCGGTCTCGAGCTACAGCTCGTCGAGCGCCTCAACCTTCGGGTCACCAACGGCCTCACTCCCGACCTAACGGTCTTTCTGGACATCGACCCTGAACTCGGCCTCGAGCGGGCATCCGGACGCTCGGAGCACGACCGCCTCGAAGCCGCCGGGCTCGAGTTCCACAGGCGCGTGCGCGCTGGTTTCGTCGCGCAGGCCCAAGCCGCGACCGATGGCGCGTGGGTGACGATCGACGCCAGCGCCGCCTCAGACGTTGTGACGGAGGCGGTGTGGCGCGCAGTGTCGCCCCTACTATCCCCCTCGGAGTCGCGCTGATGATGGGCGTCGTCCGCGTCGCGCTGCTCGTCAGCGCGATTGCGCTCCTCGCGAGTTGTGGAGGCGCCCAGATCGAACGCCTGACGGTGTCTGTCGTGGCGCAGCACCCTCACGATCCACAGGCCTTCACCCAGGGCCTCGTGTGGCAAGACGGGTCACTGTACGAGAGCACCGGCCTCCTTGGCGCCTCGAGTCTGAGGGAGACGAGATTAGACGGTGAGGTGGTGCGCTACCGCCCCCTCGCTCGCGACCTGTTCGGCGAGGGCCTGGCGCTCGTTGGCGACGAGCTCCTGCAGCTCACCTGGCAGAACGGCCTGCTATTGCGTTATGACCTGGCTACGTTCGAGCCGCTAGGCAGCCAGCCGTACACTGGCGAAGGTTGGGGCTTGTGCTTCGATGGGCAAGCGTTGTGGATGAGCGACGGCAGCGCCACGCTGACGCGCCGCGACCCAGTGACCTTCGCTGCGCTCAGCAGCGTGACGGTGCGGCGTGGGCGCACGCCCGTAACCCAACTGAACGAGTTGGAGTGTGTCGCTGGCTTCGTCTACGCTAACGTGTGGAAGAGCGACGAGATCATGCGCATAGACGCGAAGACCGGCGCCGTCGTCGCGGTGATAGACGGGGCCCCGCTGCGCCGCTTGATGGGCGCCATGGACTCTGAAGCGGTCCTCAACGGCATAGCTTTCATGGAGTCGACTGGCAACTACCTGCTGACAGGCAAGCTCTGGCCGACGATGTTCGAGGTGAAGTTCGTAGCGCAGTGACTCGCGCCGCGTGAGTGGCTAAGGAGCCTAGCCAGTGGCCTTCGCGCTCGAGCCGCCACTGGTCGGCGTCGCCGCGGCGACCGGCGTCGCTGCCGGCGTGGACGTAGCGCCGCCACTAGTCGAAGAGTCGCCGCTAGGAGCGCCAGAATCGGTGCTCGTGAGGCCCTTGTCCTTGGACGCTGCTGGGGTTCGTGAGTTCTTACGCGTGTCGTTGACGTAGAAACCGGAGCCCTTGAACGCGATCCCGACGGGTTGAATGAGGCGCTTGACTGGTTCGCCCGTCTCGGGGTGAGTAGTTAGGGCGTCCTCGGTGATCCTCTGCTCGTATTCGAAGTTCTCACCGGTCGCCAGGTTCCGGTACAGGTAGATAGGCATCGTTCCTCCGCGCGCCAGCGCGGCCCTTCATGGGCGCAACCGCGATCAGGCACCAGGAGCCACCTTATCACCAGTTGGTACTCTTTACCCATGTCATGCGCTGCACCAGCACAACCACCACTAACCGTTCTTGGTGCCGGCGCCTGGGGCTCGGTTATCGCGTCTTTGCTCGCGCGGAAAGGCCACGAAGTGACCTTGTGGGCTAACCGCGAGGAGGTGGCAAGCGCCATCAACCGCGCTGGCCGCAACGACGCGTACGTCCCAGGCGTTTACCTAGGCGCGGGTGTCAGGGCGACCTCCGACTTAGCCGAGGCCCTCGCCGGCCAACCGACCGCGTTCCTCGCCGTGCCATCGCGCGCCTTCAGGCAGGTGGCGGCGCAGATCGCCCTCGCGGGGAAACCTGCGGCGGTCGTGAGCTGCTCGAAGGGGCTCGAGATCGCCACCTTCAAGCGCCTGACCGAAGTCGTCTCCGAGTTCCTGCCGGACACGCCCCTCGCAGTTCTCTCAGGTCCGAACTTGGCTGGCGAGATAGCAGTCGGCAAGCCGGCGGCCACGACCGTTGCAAGCAGCGACCAGCACCTGGCAGCGCAGGTGCAGCGCCTCCTGCAGCAAGGCACCTTCCGGGTCTACACGAGCCGGGACGTGATCGGCATCGAGGTAGCGGGGGCGCTCAAGAACGTGATCGCACTCGCGTGCGGCGTTAGCGACGGTCTTGGCTTGGGCGAGAACACCAAAGCGTCCATCATCACGCGGGGCCTGGCCGAGATCGTGCGCCTCGGCACCGCGTTAGGTGGGAAGACGAGCACGTTCTACGGCCTTGCCGGCGTAGGCGACCTGGTGGCCACCTGCGCAGGCGACGGTTCGCGCAACCACCGCGCGGGCGTAAGCTTGGCGCGCGGCTCCACGCTGGCAGAGCTCCAAGCCAGCGGCCTGACGGCAGAGGGCATACCGACGGTGCAGGCGGTGAACGCCAGCGCCGTCGCGCGCGAGATAGAGCTGCCCATCAGCCGTGAGGTGTACAGAGTAGTGTTCGATGGGATGGACCCGCAACACGCCATCAGGAACCTCATGACCCGCGAAGGGAAGGCCGAATGACGATCGCCATCTCAGCCACTGGCCTTACGAAACAGTACGGAAGATCCAAGGCCGTCACAGACTTGACGTTCGAGGTAGCGCAGGGCGAGATCGTCGGCTTCCTCGGCCCCAACGGCGCCGGTAAAACGACCACCTTGCGGATGCTGGCCGGGCTCGTGCGCCCGAGCGCTGGCACATGCAGCGTGCTCGGCGCCAGCGTGCCTGGACCTACCTTGCGCCGCGTTGGCACCATGATCGAAGAGCCGAGCTTCTACCCTTACCTGACCGGCCGCGACAACCTCAGGCACGCGGCGCTACTGCACGGCGACGTGCCAGCCACCCGCATCGACGAAGCGCTAGAGTTCGTCCTCATGCAAGACGCCGCCAACAAGAAGGTGAGGGCTTACTCCCAGGGCATGCGCCAACGCCTAGCGCTGGCCCGCGCCCTGCTCTGGCGGCCGCAGGTCCTCCTCCTAGACGAGCCGACGAACGGCCTTGACCCAACTGGCATCGCCGAGTTCCGCGAGGCGCTGAGGGCCGTCGCTCAGAGCGGCGCCACCGTGCTCGTGTCGAGCCACATCCTCGCCGAGGTCGAGAAGTTCGTTGACCGCGTGCTCGCCATCGACAAGGGCAACCTGCGCTTCGACGGCACGCTAAGCGCGCTGCTAGACCGCATGGGCGATCAACAAGTCAGTTACACGGTGAGGGCGGCAGACAGCGCCGTACTTCGAACCGCCCTCGGGGACCTCGGTTACGCGTTCACGCCGCGTGGCGCAGACGGCGCAGACGTCCTCGTGCCGCGGGAACGCGCCGACGACCTCGTTTCCGACCTAACCCAGCGCGGAGTGAAGGTCTTGGCCGCGGCCGCCCACGGCGACGACCTCGAGGCGGCGTACCTGAAGCTCGTGAACCCGAGCGGGAGACCAACGTGAGCCCACTACTAGCTGTCATCCGCGCCGAGACCTTCAAGGTGCTGCGCAAGCGGCGCCTCTACGTGTTGGCAGGCCTCTACTGGGTACTGCTGCCCGTACTCGCCTTGATCGTGGCGCGCGTCCTAAACACGACCTTGGCGAGTTCCTTCGCTAACGAGGGCGGCAACATCGACCAGACGCTGCAGCTGTTCGCGTCACCGATCGGCTTGGCGCGGCTTGCGCTTACCGGCCCCGCCTACACCAGTCCGACGCTATACATCGTGGCGGTGACCCTGATCGCTGCCCTGCTAATCGGCGATGAGCGCTCGCAGAACATGTGGAAGACGGTGCTCGTCGTTCAACCTTCGCGCGTCGCAGTGATGACAGGCAAGGTCATAGTGGCGCTAGGGTCGATCGCTGCACTCATGGCCGGCGCCGCCGTGGCCGGCTTCATCTTCGGAGCCATCGGCACGACCTTCCTACCCACGCACTTCGGAGGCAACTGGCTTGAGCTCGCCGGGCTCTACGGGTTGCAGGCGCTGCAGCTCCTCGCGCCGATCCTCCTAGCGTTCCTGCTCATCACCCTCGTGAAGTCGGGGGTCCTCGGCGTCGTGATGGTGCTGTTCCTCCCGAGCCTCATCGAGACTATCTACACCATCATCAACACCATCTCGCAGGTGCAGCCGCTCAACCGCATCAACGCGGTCTTCCAGGCCATCAAGCTCCAGGCGGTGTGGCAGGAACTACCCAAGTACTTCTTCACGGCCAACCTCTACGCGCCTGGCCGCAAGCCGGCGACCTCGTGGCTCAAGGAACTAGGAGTCGGAGAGGAGTTCGAACCCCTGCAGAACCTCCTCGGCAACGGCCTGCCGCTTACCCACTCGGCACTCGTCATGGCGGGATACGCGCTCATCTTCGGCGTCCTCCTCTACTGGTGGTTCTTGCGTCGCGACATCGACTGACCGCCCACAGCGGCTCGCCTGCGAACGGTGCCGGGATCGTCAGCTAGGCGGTCCCGGCATACTACTTGCGCTCCAAGCCCGCAACCTTGAGAATCGGGAACGTGACTTGGATAACTAGTCCAGAAGCCTGGGTTGCCCTTGCCTCGCTGACGGTCCTCGAGATCGTCTTGGGTATCGACAACATCGTGTTCATCTCGATCCTGTCCGGCAAGTTGCCGCCCGAGAAGCAGCAACGGGC
>CALCHY010000119.1 GCA_937907415.1 uncultured Trueperaceae bacterium | reverse complement strand
CGTCCTGCCGACCCTCAAGACCGCACCCGCGAAAAAACCCGCTCGCTAGGCACAAAACCCAACTGAAGGTCCTCCCCCACCCGGCCGCCTATCATTTAGGGTGTGTGGAATAAGGCCGTAGCGTACGGCGTATCTTGTGCTCGCTGCCATATGCAAACCGGCACCTGTAGGGTTGATCGCTGCTGAAGATAGGGGGCGCCGGAGCAATCCAAGAGGGCGCGCACAGTGTTTGGCATGTCGCAACCCTGCCAGGACAGAACCTTGCGGGCGACTCGCGTAAAGATGCATAGCCACCGGCGTCCAGTGAGCATGAGCACCAGCGAGATCTACATGGCGACCGCGTAGGACATAGACAAGGAGTCAAGTAGCGGAACTGGAGTCAGACCAGGCGTCGTTGCCGAGGCTCAACGAGTAAGGCGTCGGACCCCTCTCTCCTCCGCCACGCTAACGGCTACCAGTCGGATCTAGGGAATCGGCGTGCCCAAGCTCGAATCGCTCTCAACCGCCTGGCCGCCGCTGCCGCCATCCATGCTAGCTCAGACGGCAGTTGCGCCGAACGCTACCTGCATAGTGTCGAGTACCGGATGCGAGGTGGCAAGGGTGAAACAGGCCCAAGGCGAACGATCTCGCGGCAAGCGAACCAGCCGCAGGTCGTACATGATTGGTGGTTGCCCTGGCCGCCAACGAGACCGCACCTTCGCCGCAAGAGTCAAGCCATACCCATGCCGGTGTCTTTCAGTATTATGAATTCCAGCTACTTCAATAGACGATACGTGCCCACCGCTATTTCTGAGAGCCAACCCTGCGCGGGGGCTGGCTAACTTGCAATCAATCTGAAGAATGTCTAATATGCCAGCATGGCTAAGCCCGCCTTGTGCGGTGACCGTAATTGATCGGTCACCAGGTCCGCGTATTACGGAAGCGCCGCGGAATGACGCTCCAACAACTCGGAGACGCCTCTGGCCTCTCGGCAGCCTTCCTAAGCCAAGTCGAACGTGAGATGACGTCATTGTCGGTCTCTTCCCTTGGCAGCATCGCTAAGGCACTTGGGGTACTGCCGTCCGTGTTCTTCCCGCACCCGAACGGTGGTGGGGTAGCCGTGCGGGGTTATGCACGCGAACCGTTCCGCATGGACCACGCCGACGTCGTCTACGCCCGATTGGGTCACTCGTTCGAGGGCCGGCAGCTCGAGCCGCTCTACGTCACCTACCCACCCGCTTACCGAAGCGAGTTCTCCGCGCACGAAGGAGAGGAGTTCTACTTCGTCGTGAGCGGTCAACTAGTGGTTGATCTGGATGGTGAGACCTATAGGTTGAATGAAGGCGACAGTATTCACTTCAAGTCTGACCGACGCCATCAATTAGCCAACTCGTCTGAGGTGCCCGTCCAAGTGGTCGCCGTGACCACGCCCACTCTTCTCGGATAGGCGGTGATACCTGACTAGATGAGACGTCTACTGCCGTACCGCAGTATTGAAACCAATCACCAGCGATAAGCGGCACAGTCGCGATCAAGAAATCAAGGTGGAGGACGAATGCGAGTAACTCGGCTGTTAGCTATTCTTGCGATTCTATTATTCGGAGTCGCTTCCGTGAACGCCCAAACGGTGCTTCGGGCTGGCATTGACGTGGATGCCGGAACCATGGACCCTCGCTTGGGCCGCGATACTACCGCCCTACGCATGCAGGAACTGCTCTTCAACGGCCTAGTCTACCTAGACGCCGAAGTCGTCCCGCAACCAGACTTGGCTGAGTCGTGGGAGTTTCTTTCCCCCACCGAACTCGTCTTCAAGCTTCGCGAAGGCGTGACCTTCCACGATGGCAGCGCGTTGGACGCCGAAGACGTCGTTTACACTTACAACACAATCCTCAGCGATACCTTCGGCGCACCCCGCAGGTCGCTTTACACGCCGATATCAGAGATCGTGGCCACCGGACCGTACGAGGTCACCTTCCGCCTTGAGAAGCCGTTCGCGCCCATCTTGCAGTACCTCGACATGGGCATCGTGCCGTCCGACGCAGCAGAAGCGCAAGGCGAAGCGTTTGGCGACAACCCTGTGGGCACGGGCCCCTTCAAGCTCGCTAGCTGGAGCCGCGGCGCCACCATCAACCTGGCCGCAAACGACGACTACTTCAAAGGCCGCCCGAACATCGACCAGGTAATCATTAGTGTCATCCCAGACAACAATGTGCGCCTCATTGCGCTGGAGTCCGGCGACCTAGACCTAATCCACTCGCCCATTCCACCGCAAGACCTAGCGCGTCTCAAGGACTCAAACACCCTTGAAGTCAGAGCCATCAACGCGCTCGGGTACACCTACCTGAACGTCAACCTTGAGAACTCCATCCTCAGCGATGTGCGCGTACGCAAGGCGCTCGCCTACTTGACAGACCGCGAAACCATCTCCGAGGTCCTGTTCTACGGCATGGACACGCCAGGCTACTCATTCCTACTGCCTGGCACCTACTACTACACAGAAGACGTCAACGTTTACGATTACAACGTTGAGCGCGCCACTGCGTTGCTTGCCGAAGCTGGCTGGGCCGACACCAACGGCGACGGCATCCTTGACAAGGACGGTCAACCACTCCGCCTAGAACTCACTACCAACGTAGACCCAAACCGCCAGCAGGTACTCGAGTTCCTGCAGGGCGAGTGGTCTCAAGTCGGCATCGACGCGAGTGTGCGCGTGTACGAGTGGCCTTCGTTCATCGCGGACGTAGAGAATGGCGTCTACGACATCGCACTAATCGGCTGGTTGAACTTGGCCGACCCGGACCGCTCGTACCTAGCATTCAAGACGGGTGGCGACAGCAATTACGGCTCGTACTCCAACGCTCGCGTGGATACGTTGCTTGATGAGGGGCGCACGGAAACCAACCTTGCCGCCCGCAAGGCAATCTACACCGAAGTCGCCCAGATCATCACCGACGAACTCCCGTACATCTTCCTCGTCAACCAAGGTTACGTCGTGATCAACAACCCGGCCCTCGAAGGCTTCGAAGTACGCCCCACCGGTTCCTGGAAGTCACTAGAGTCCGCCACACTCGACAACTAACACCCAACTGGAGTGATCGGGGGGCGGCAGGAATTAAGCCGCCCCCACCCCAACAACCATGCTGCAATACGCTGCCAGACGAGTCCTCATGTTCATCCCGGTGGTCCTCGGCGTACTGACCATCGTGTTCATTACGCTGCGCTCCATCCCGGGCGATCCGGCCGCGGTCTTCGTCGGTCCGGACGGTACTCTCGCGGACCGTCAACGGGTCACTGCCGCGATGGGGCTAGACAAGCCCATTATCGTGCAATACGGCATCTACGTCTGGCGCGCCGCGCAGGGTGACTTCGGCCGCAGTATCTTCTTGCGCACCGAGGTCTCAGGGCTCATTCGACAGACCTACCCCGCTACCCTGGAACTCGCGTTACTCGCCATGCTCGCCACTATCGCCATAGCGATTCCGCTTGGCGTACTGGCGGCGGTGAACGCCAACACGCCATTCGACTACGCGGCAACGTTTATTTCACTTATCGGCGTCTCCATGCCGATCTTCTGGTTCGGTGTCCTCGCCATACTCCTCTTCTCGCTGAACCTGAGCTGGCTACCATCGTTCGGGCGCGGCCCCGGCCTCTTCCCTGCCATCGCGAGCGGCGACCCGGCAATGGTCATCAGCGCTCTCAGCTACGCGCTACTACCAGCCATGACGCTGGCCGTGACATCAGTCGCGCTCGTCGCGCGCCTCGTTCGGTCCTCCATGCTAGAGATTCTCGGCCTGGATTACGTGCGAACCGCGCGCGCCAAGGGTGCAAGCGAGCGGCGCGTGGTTGTGAGGCACGCGTTCCGCAACGCTCTACTCTCCGTCATCACCATCCTCGGACTGCAGTTCGGCACGCTTCTGGGCGGTGCCGTAGTCACCGAGATCATCTTCGCTTGGCCCGGCCTAGGGCGCCTGGTCGTTAACGCCATCAGCCAGCGCGACTTCCCGGTCATCCAGGGCAGCGTTGTGCTGATCGCGATAAGCATCAGCGTCATGAACCTACTAGTGGACCTCTCTTACGCGTGGATCAACCCGAGAATCCGCTATGCCTGACTCGCAGAAGGCAGACGCCAAACGACCAACCAGGCGTGCACTCAGGCGCTTCATACGCCACCCGAGCGCCATCGTCGGGAGCGTCATCATCCTGCTGGTGATTTTCTCGACCACTTTTGCGCCCCTGCTGACGCCCCACGGCCTCGAGGCGAGAAACGTCCGCAATCGGTTCGCTCCACCCAATGCCACTAACCTCCTGGGCACCGATAACTTCGGGAGGGACACACTAACCAGGATCCTTTACGGCGGGCGCGTTTCGCTGCGCGTCGCCCTCTTCTCCGTCGGCATTGCCGCCACGGTAGGAGTACTGCTTGGAGCCCTCGCAGGTTTCATCGGCGGAATGCTGGATACCGTCATCATGCGCATCGTTGACGTGTTCCAAGCATTCCCACCCATCCTGCTCGCACTATTGCTGGTGGCCGCCGTTGGCATGGGCGAGCGCAGTGTAATCGTGGCACTTGGTCTTATCTACTGGACGTCTTATGCACGCGTAGTGCGCGCCAACATTGTGTCGTTGCGAGAAGAAGAGTTCGTTGACGCCAACCGCGCCCTAGGCGCGAAGTGGTACCGCACACTCTTCCGGCACGTCATCCCGAACACCTTGGCGCCCATCATCGTGGTCGCCTCGGTCGGGCTCGGCTCGGCCGTGACCGCCGAGGCCGCGCTCTCGTTTCTCGGACTTGGAATTCAACCACCCACCCCTTCGTGGGGGGCGATTCTCAACACGGGACTTCAGTTCATCCGCGAAACGCCGTACCTCTCTTCTTTCCCAGGTATGGCGATCATGATCACCGTTCTCGGCTTCAACTTGCTTGGTGACGGCCTGAGGGACGTATTGGACCCAAGAGAAGCCTGAAAGGAAGACGATGGACGCCTCGCAGCTATCCGTAGACCTGACCCGCACCATCCTGGGGGCCGACGCCCTATACCGCTCGCAAGCAGCACAATCGGGTGATTATCTCGATTCGGAGGGCCTGGTGCCCGTGCACTGGTCGCCCCTTGAACCGCTCCAGATAGAGAGCTGGCCGGAGGCACTAGCCGGGTTAACGGGCATCATCACTAGGGCCAGCAGACTTCCGAACTCGTACCAACGCGACTGGTTGGCCGAACAGGCGCTCGCGGTGCATAACTTGCTGAGTTGGCGCTCCGGCGCGACCATGAGCTACGAGGAGATCGTTGCCGGCACTCTGCGCATAGATCCAACACCGCCCAGCGCGGCCGCCATCGAAGCGGCCAGGGCGGCGCGCGACCGGGCAGTTGCTGCGGCCGGCTATGCCTCGTTCGCCGCCTACCGGGCTACCAACCTGATTCCTGCCAACGAGATTGAGGTGCACGTGAAACGCCTGATAGGCGAGCTGCGCAGGCGCACCGAGGAGCGCCTCCCTTGGATCCGGTTGCCGGCGGACACTATCGGCACCAAGGTCGTTACCGGCGTTGCATTCTCGGCCTACTGCGACTACCCGGGGCGCGCCGTCTGGCTGAATGCCGACATCCCCCTCACCCTGGCCGAACTCAAGCAGATCGTGGCGCACGAGGCGTACCCTGGTCACGACGCGCACATGGGACACAGGGACGCCATCGTGCGTTCGGGCGAGGCGTTGGCGGACACCGCCTTGGTGATCACCAACACGGCCTCCAGCGTGCTATTCGAGGGCATCGCCGAGCGCGGTCTAGACCTGCTGGGTTGGCGCACCGAGCCCGACGACGCCATCGCCTGGCTGCACGGCCGCCTGCAGTGGCTAGCCAGCATCGAGGTGGCACACGGCATCAACACTGGGCGCCTAACCACGGCGGAGGCGGCCGAGTTCTTACGCACCATGACCGACGGCGAAGACGGTTGGATTGAGGCCAAGTTGCGGTTCGTTACCCACGAACTACGGGCGCCGTTCGTCTACGGCTACCTGTGGGGCGGTCACGTGGTCGGCCGCTGGTTGAAACGCGTGCCAGCCCTGCGGTTAGAAGAGGCCGTGCGTCACCTGTACGACAAGATGCACTCCCCCACGACCTTGAAAGCTCACTGGATGGAAGGCGGAATAGAAGATGCGCACATCTGAATCCAAGCGGCTCTACGAACGGATCGAGAAGTCCGTTCCCTCGGCAACTCACTCGAACTCCCGCATGCGGGTGCCTCACCCGCTCTTCTTCCAGCGCGCAAAGGGCGCGCACCTGTGGGACGTTGACGGCAACCGGTGGATCGACTTCACCATGGGGAACGCGGCCGTGCTGTTGGGTCACGGTAACGAGCAGGTTCGCGACGCCGTAGTGGCGGCGTTGGACGCGGGCCTGGGAGCCGGCGTGGAAAGTGAACTCTCCGGCACAGTTGCCGAGGCGTTCCTAAGCATGGTCAACCAGGCAGAAAAGGTGCGGTTCACCAACACCGGTACTGAAGCGATGATGCACGCGGTGCACACGGCGCGCGCGGTTACGGGCCGCAGTCGGGTAGCCAAAACGGAGGGCGCGTACCACGGCTGGTGGGACGACGTGTTCGTGAGCACCTGGCCGGACCTCACCAAGGCTGGCGCGCACGAGGCCCCCAACTCCCTCCCGGGCGCTAGCGGCCTCTCGCCCCAATCCGTTGAAGCCAGCCTGGTGATTCCCTTCAACGACCTTGACGCGGCCAGGCGCCGCCTAACCGAAGCCAAAGATCAGATCGCCGCCCTGGTAGTTGAGCCAGTGATGATCGACGTTGGCCTCATCCCTCCCCACGACGGCTACCTTCAGGGGCTGCGCGACATCACCCGCGAGCTGGGCATCGCGCTGATATTCGACGAGCTCCTCACCGGGTTCCGCGTCGGCACCGGTGGCGCGCAGGGCCATTACGGGGTGCAGCCAGACCTGGCTATCTGGGGCAAGGCGCTAGCGAACGGCTTCCCCATCGCCGCCCTATCTGGCACCGCCGAATACATGGCCCGAACCCTTGCAGGGCCGAACAACTCCTCGTTCATCGGCACTTTCAACGGCTACCGCCCGGCGCTGGCGGCCTGCCTCGCCACGCTGAAGCAACTGGCGGACGGCACCGTCATCCAGCGCGTGCAAAGGCGCTCGCTTGAGCTTAAAGAGGGTTTCGAGCAGTTAGGACGCGAGCATGGCGTGCCCGTGCAGCTCAGCACGATAGGCGGTCACTTCCAGCCGTACTTCACCGCCGAGGCAGTGGTCGATTACCGCAGCGCCGCCACCACCGACGCCGCCGCCTACGCCCGTTGGGCCTCCAGTGTTGAGGCGGCGGGCATTCTGGTGCCGGGCAAGCCCTTACTACACGCCGCCTTCAGTGCAGCGCACCAGGACGCCGACTTCGGAGCCCTCCTAGACGCCACCGACAAGGCGTTTACGAAAACCGAGGCCTAAGATGACGAACCTCAAGACAAGCTGGATAGAAATCGCAACCATGGCCACCGGACTGGACCTGAAGGTGGCCGTGCACGAACTGCGCGGCACTACGGACGGCCCGACGGTGGCCCTAACCGCTGGGATACACGGTGACGAGCTGCTCCCCATGGAGATCGTGCGCCGCGTGGTCACCTCGCTGGACCCCAAGGACGTGCGTGGCCGCATCCTAGCCGTGCCGCTCATGAACCCCACGGCCTTCGAGACGTTCACCAGACACACTCCGCAGGACATGCACAACCTGAACCGCGTGTTCCCCGGCAACGCTGACACCTGGCTGTCGGAGTTGCTGGCCGCTGCGCTCTCCAACTACCTCGTGCCGCAGATAGACGTTCTCCTCGATTTGCACTCGGGCGGTGCCGTACCCACGGTGGATTACGTGTACGCCCTAAACGACATGGAGCTCTCGCGCTCGCTCCTCTTCCCAACCATGTACAAAGGTAGCTCGTACCCCGGCTCGTTCGGCACCCAACTCGCCGAGGAAGCCGGCAAGCCCGTGGTGGTAGCGGAGATCGGCGGCGGCGGACAGCTGGAGGAATCGTACTTGCGGCGCGGCACCGATGCCATCCTCAACGCCCTCCGGCACACGGGTGTGTTGGCTGGCGACGTGGTGAAGGCGCCCAAGCAGACGCTGTTGACCAAGATGGCTATCGTGCGCCCCCGCCACGGTGGGATCCTCGAGCCCGTGGTCGGCGCTGACAGGGTAGGCGAGTCAGTGCCTATGGGCACACTCCTGGGCGTGCTGCGCAACCCGCAGACGTTCGATGTGCTGGAGGAGTTCAGGGCACCGTTCGAGAACACGCATCTGGTGCTCGCTAGGGGCGCATTCAGCAAGGTCCACCCTGGCGACTACGGCTACATGCTGGGCGACCTGGGCAGCGCCGAGTCCTTGCCCGCACAGGACTGATGGTGGCGAATCCCATCCCCATTAGCACTCTGCGCTTGACGGAGTCCGAACACGCTCAGCGCGTGGGGCGCTTGGCGGAGCACGCTCGCAAGCAGGGCGCCGCGGCGGCGCTTGTGTTCGAGTCGCCGCGGGTGCTCTACTACTCCGGCTTTGCCTTCTACCCCACCGAGCGACCCATCGCTCTGATCGTGACTGCGGAGGGCGAGCAGCACTTGTTCGTCCCCCGACTCGAGCTGGAGCACGCCCGCCAGGAAGGGTTCGCCCAGCAGGTACACCACTACGACGAGTACCCGCGGCTCGAGCACCCCATGCTGGTACTGGCCAGGGTCCTCGGCGAACTAGGCCTGACTGGCCGCAAGTTACTGGCCGACCATGACGGCTACCCTTGGATCTTCGGCTACACCGGCCCCGCCCTCTCAGAGGTTGCGGGGTCAGAAGTGGAGCGCGCCTACACGTTCATTGATCACCAGATGAGCGTGAAGTCGTCTGCCGAGATTGGTCTCATCAAGGAGAGCATGAAGTGGGCCAATATGGCCCACACCCTGCTGCAGCGCTACACCGCGCCGGGCGTGTCGGAAACGGAAGTGTCGATGCGCGCCAGCATGGAAGCGACCCTGGCCATGAAGGACGCGCTGGGCTCCACATTCAAGGCGCAGGCGATGGGCTTCTTCAACGAGGGAGCCCTTGCGCTTTACCGCGGGCAGATCGGCAAGAACTCGAGCCTGCCGCACGCGCTAACGGGCAACCTGGAGTTCTCGATGGGCGACGTGCTGGTAACAGGCGCCACCGCCCCCGTGTGGGGCTACCTCTCCGAGATCGAGCGCACCATGTTTTTGGGAGAGCCGAACGCCGAGCAGATTCGGCTATTTGGTTTGATGAAGGAGGCGCAGGAGGTGGCGTTCGCGACCATGCGGCCCGGCGCGCGCTGCGCCGACATAGACCGCGCCGTGAACGAGTACTTCAGCGCCAACGACCTCGGCCAATACTGGCGGCACCACTCCGGGCATGGGATCGGCCTGAGAAACCACGAGCCCCCCTACCTAGACATTGGAACAGAAGTTGTGCTCGAGCCCGGAATGGTGTTCGCGGTGGAGCCCGGACTCTATCACCCCGAACTCGGCGGGTACCGGCATGCTGATACCGTCCTGATCACTGCGACTGGGGCAGAACTGCTGAGCTACTATCCGCGAGACATCGAGGCGCTTGTGATTAGTGTCTAGTGGTCGGGCTGAGCGGTGGACCCCAAATTCCACGACTCCCCTACCTGCTATTTAGGAGGCCATCG
>CALCHY010000118.1 GCA_937907415.1 uncultured Trueperaceae bacterium | reverse complement strand
GTCCTCGCGCCCCAGCTTTGCCACCACCCGCTTCCGCACCTTGTCACCATCGCCGAGTCAAGCCCCATTAAGTCTGTAAATCCCTTATATGTTGGCCCTGGGTGCTCACGCGGTAGACCGGTAATTCCTTGGTGCTGGACACCGTTCTGGAGCTGGGTCGCCGCGTGAGCGTCCTCCAGAGGGAGCTCGAACAGTTGCTTGAGGGCCGGATGGTACCTCGTATCGGATAAGGCAGAGCGCGGTCTGGAGGACGCCCGCATTCTGTCCGGAGGTGTCATGACCCACGAAACCGCATTGCACGTTGGAATCGACGTTAGCTTGGCGCGGCTTGACGCTGTGATCTTGCCCACGGGCGAAGCCATCTCGGTGGAGAACACACCCGCAGGGATCCTCAGCCTCGTTGGGCTGCTGAGCGAAGCCGGCGATGCAGCTCTGGTCGTCATGGAAGCCACCGGCGGCCTGGAGCGCGATTGTGCGGTCGCGCTCGTCGCTGCCGGCTTGCCAGTGGCGGTGGTTAACCCGCGCCAGGTGCGTGATTACGCGCGAGCCACTGGAGTGCTGGCTAAGACCGATAGGATCGACGCGGCCGTACTCGCTCGGTTCGGGGCGGCTGTGCAGCCGGAGGTGCGCAGCTTGTTAAGCCAGGACGAGCATGAGTTCCGCGCGTGGGTGCGGCGCCGTAATCAGGTGGTTGAGATGGCCGCCACCGAGAAGAGGCGCTTGGCGTTCGAGAAGGTCGCCGCGGTCCGAGCCAGCATCCAGGCGCACATCGAACTGCTCAGCAAGGAGTCCCGCGAGATAGAACGGCTGCTGCTCGCCAGCGTGAAGGTACACCCCTCGTGGCGCTACCGAGCTGAACTCCTGGAGTCGGTACCGGGCGTTGGCGCGATCACGGCGCTCACGATCCTAGCCGAGTTACCGGAGTTGGGCGCCCTGTCGGAGAAGCAGGTGGCGGCGCTGGTGGGCGTGGCGCCGATGAACCGGGACAGCGGCCGGTACCGGGGCCGCAGGCAGATAGCTGGTGGCCGCAGACGCGTCCGCAACACCCTCTTCATGGCGGCCGGCACGGCCATGCTTCGCAATCCGGTCATCCGCGCCTTCAGGTCGCGCCTGGACGAGCGCGGCAAGTGTAGGAAGGTAGCCCGAACGGCCTGCATGCGGAAGCTACTCATCATCCTCACCGCCATCGTTCGCACGAACACCACATGGGCTGGCCCGAACATCGCCCCGCTTCGCGCGCACCCTTGACACCGAGACACGGTTGCTCCAGAGCCGGTCACCGCTAGGCTGCCAAGCCCGCCTCCTCACTGCTGGTAGTGGTTGAAGCAGCGGCGCTGTCAAGCAGTTCCATATCCAGGTACTTCCTGCCCGAGAGCCACTCCTCGCTCTGCTCCACTCACAACGCCGTCACCAGCCGCAAGCAGGCTTCCCGGTTCGGGAAGATCCGAACCACCCTGGTGCGGCGCTTGAGCACCTGGTTGAAGCGCTCCAGCCCGTTCGTGGAGCGGATACGCCGCCGGTGGGGTCCGGGGAACGAGAAGCACGCCAACGTAGCTTCGATTCCCTCCTCGAGCCACTCGGCCACCGCCGGGTGGGAGGCGCTCCAGCGCTACACCACGCCCCTAGCGGCGTTCCAGCGCCCACTCCGGTCCGGCGCGGCGTAGATCGCCTTCAGGTCGGCTGTGAGCGCCGCCTGGTGCTTGCGGGCCACCTTGCTGCGCGCGTTGCGCAGGAAGTGCCCCTGGCAACGTTGCCAGGCTGCGCCCTGGAAGTGGCGCTGGATGGCGCTCACCAGGCCGCGGTGATCGTCACTGGTCACTAGCCGCACACCCCTCAGGCCGTGCTCCTTGAGGCGCCTGAAGAGCGCGTCATAAGTCGCCTCCGACTCGCTGTCGGCCACGTCCACGGCCAACAGCTCCCGCTGCCCGTCAGCGCCCACGCCCTTCACGATCAGCACGCCCTGGCTCATCACCCGGCCATCGACCCTGACGTGCTCGTAGCGCGCGTCGACCACCGGGTAGGGCTAGGTCACGGCGTCCAGGCGCCGCTCCCGCCAGGCGCTGAGCTCGGCGTCGAGCTGGCCGGCCAGGCGGCTCACGGTGCTCTTGCTGAAGCTGGTGCCACACAGCACCTCGGTGATGTCGTTGACCTTCCGGGTGCTCACGGTCTCTTAGTACATCTCCATCAGCGACAGCACCAGCGCCTTCTCACTGCGCTGATAACGGTCGAAGAGCTCCGTCTTGAAGGTGCCCTCGCGGTCCATCGGCACCAGCAGGTGCAGCGTGCCCACGCGCGTCTTGAGCTGTCGGCTACGGTAGCCTTTGCGGCGGCTACGCCGCTCCTCGGTGCGCTGGTGGGGGTCGGCGTTCAGGTGCAGGGCGATCTCTTCTTCCAACAGCCGCTGCAGCGTCGCCTGCACGATCTCGCGCAGGAAATCGGGTTGATCAACGAGCGCCTCACGCAAACGGGTCGACAAAGCAATATCTTTCGGTTGAGCCATCGTTCCCTCCGTTCCAAGGGATTGAGTCCGCTTCCCAATGCGGAGGAGCGATAGCTCCTGACTCTCACGCAAATCTCGCAAAGCCACCTAATTTGCAAACGATATGGGCGTTATCGACCGCGACATGGACCTCGCCAACCACAAGCAGGTCAGCCTCGACACCGGCCTGCAGGTCTACTTCGCCGACCCCCGCAGCCCCTGGCAACGCGGTTGCAACGAGAACGCGAACGGCCTTCTGCGCCAGTACTTCCCCAAAGGCACCAGCCTGAAAGGCTTCCACCAAGACGAGCTGGACGAAGTGGCTAGGAAGCTCAACACCAGACCAAGGAAGACCCTTGACTACGACGCACCAGCGGCTAGATTGGAGGAACTGTTGCACAGAGACATTGAGTCTGCAGCTCCATTCTCTAAATCACTGCAACCGGACGCCGTCAGCCGGAGGCCGCCGCGCGATTGATCTCACGGACGCGGCCCAACATCCGCTGCGCCAGAGCGATCTCGAAGGCGCCCAGGAAGGGTCCCTCGGCGAAGTGTTCCTGCCGGATGGTCAGCGTGAACAGCTTCACGAGTTGAGCGACCGTGGCGTTTTCTAGCGCTCGGAGATCAATGCGCGGCGTCCAAGCCTCTCGCGTCCCCGCCCAACCTAACCAATCGATGCCCGTGAGAACTCACCCGTCCTCGTGCACAACCTTGACCAGTTCGTCATCCTGTGCAGATCCAGGTAGCGCTAATCAACAGAAGTAAGAACTCCTGCGCCCCCGACCAGTCATCAGGCGCCGACTCGAACCTTCCCGTAACGACGTTGCAGTTGGGACCGCCACCCCTCCGGCCCCATTTCGTACCGGACCTCCATCACGTTGTAGGCGGCCTGAGACCCCAGCGCCCTAATCTCGTAATGTTTGGTCCTGACGTTGTAGGAGTACCGAGAACCCCGCGGCGCATACCCGTACTCACCGGTGGTGAAGTTGTACGTGAGCACCCAGCCGTCCTCAGTCATCTAGAACCTCCCCTTGGTCGGGTTGTAACTGGCCTCCGCCACGCCCGCTATAGTGCCAGCTCGGCCAGCCCTAGAGCCAGACGCTCGATCTCGTCACGCATGGCCAGCTTCTCGATCCACCGGCGCGGAATTCCACTAGCCCCGTAGTAGGCACCAGCGATCTGCCCGTACACCGCTCCGGTGGTGTCGGCGTCATCGCCGAGGTTCACGGCCAGCAGGGCGCCCTCTTCGAACGAGTCGCTCTTCGCGAACGCCCACAGCGCCGCTTCCAAAGACTCCACCACGTAACCGCTGCCCCTGATCTCGGGCGGCTCCTTGCGCAGGAACGAGCCGGCGGCCACCTGCGCGACTTCCTCGCAGAGCGGCTCGGCGTTCCACGAGCCGGGGATCGGCGTGTAGCCGGGCGCCAGCAGCTCCTCCTTGCTGGCGCCGTGGATGGCGCCGACGAGCAGGCCAGCCAGGTAGCGGCAGGCGTCCACACAGGTGAGCGCCCCGTGCGTCGTGCGCGAGCTCTCGCCCGCGAGGCGAATGGCTTCGGTTGGGTCGTGTGCGAACGCCATGGGCACGGGGGCCAAGCGCATGATGCTGCCGTTGCCAGCCGAGTTCGGGACCGTCAAACCCGCGAAGGGCTCGCCGCTATGCTCGAAGTGCTCTAGCGCCGTGCGCGTCGCGTTGCCGATGTCGAAGTAGTAACCCTTGACGCTGAAATGCCCCTCGCGGTACCAGCGCACGTAGCGTTGCATCTGATCACGCGGGTCGAAGGCGTGCTTCTCGACCAGGCTCTCCGCCAGGCAGAGCGCCATGCTCGTGTCGTCTGTCCATTCGCCTGGCTTCAGACTGAACGGCCCACCACCCACCATGTCGGTTAGGGGCTCGAAGTGGCCCGGATGTTGGAACTCGAGCGTGGTTCCAAGGGCATCGCCTGCCGCTAGGCCGAGCAAAGCGCCGCGGCTTCGGTCGAGAGTGCTTGCAGCAGCGGCATCACCACCAACCGCGCGAGGAGCGGTCATCGTGCGCCTCCGACGCGAGACACCGCGCTAGAAGCTAGGCGCCGGCTCGCCTCCTGCACGTACTGCTGCTGCTGTAAGTTCTCGACCGCACGCGGCTGCGCGTCGCGAACGATTCGGATGGCGTCCTGCGGCTCATGCCCGAACGCGGTCAGGATAATCGAGGCGATCGTCCCCGTCCGCCCCTGGCCACCGCGGCAATGCACCACGACGCGTTCACCCGCACTCAGGGCTTGGCGGATCGCACCCACGAGCTCGTCAACCGCGTTGGCCTGCTCGGCAGTAGGTACGGACGTGTCGACTATCGGGAGGTGGTGGACGCGGATGCCGCGCTTCCTGGCTTCTGCGAACAGCGTCGGAATCCCAAGCATGTCGTACTCGAACTCCTCCATCAGCGACACGAGGACGTCGGTGCCGTGGTGGTCCTTCAACCGGTCGAGGTCGGCGGAGAGGCTGCGCTCCCACCGGGCACCGGTAACCATCCCTTCCCCACGCTTGCCGGGTGCGAAGGTAAGCCCCAGCTTGCCCTGGTTCGCGTGGGCCCCCGCCTCGACCCAGAACACCTCTATCGGGTGACTCTCGGAAGTTCGAACTTCAGTCGACATGTTCCCCCTTCGCTACGTTCCGCTGATGCTCGCATCCGCGAGCGACGAGAAGTGACGCTCCGGGGCCAGCGGCTACCCGAAACCTGATCCGGCCCTTGCGGCGGTTCTCTACCGAGCCCCGTTCCGCGGAACGATCAGCCTTCCGTGCCCATCGACGGCGAGCCTTCCAGTGGCCAATGCACGGTCGACGACCTTGTTCATGCGGTCCTGTACCGGGCCGCCCTGACGATGAACTCGAGGCGCTGCGAAGCGAGCCTCTTGATGCCGAACTCCACTGATACGAGCTTCGCGAGACGTCCTGCCTCGATCGGCCACTCGGAAGCGAGCACTTCCGCCACCGAGGTGGCGAGCAACCGAGACACCGTTGGCGGCTCACAAGCCTCCTGCGGACCGCGACCTTCCTTGGGCTCGTAAGCGATGAACTCCTTGGCGTTCGGCCCGTAGGGCTTATGAACGATGGGCGCTTGAGTTGAGTCAGGCCTAGGTGCAGCCGTGGCTCCCGCACTCGCGAACACCGGCGCCGGCCCAACTGGCCGGCTGCTGTTCTGCGCCGGCATCGGGAGTCCGTCGAAAACGGATGAGCTAGACCCCGCAGAGGCCGACGTATCCTTCTTTGGTTCGCCAGGGGCGACCTGGCCCATGGCGGCCCGCGCCGCCTCGCGGCCCGCACCTTCCTTCGCGGCGTCAACGGCCTGCACGATCTCGTCTAGCAAGGCTTCCTGCTCCGCTTGCCAGGCTGGCAGCCATACGCGAACAACCTTGCTCCATCCCATCATCCCTTGCGGAACGTTCGTCGGCAGGCCCTCGCGATCGCCAACGGTCGCGCGCTGCCGCCAGCGCCAACCATCCAGCCGGACCGCGACGCGCCAGGCCGCGTCCCCTGGGCGCCTGACCGCCAGGTCGACGCGAAAGGGCGACAGGCCCAGCTCGGTCTCCACCTCAAGCCCTCTGGCCCTGAGGGCGTCACGCACCTCCTCGGGGTAAGCGCTCGCCCCTGGTCGTCGCGTTGCTGGTCGACGGCCTCCTTGAAACCGTCACGTGCCGCTTCCAGGAAGGCCCTTAGGTGGTGCATCCCGAGCGAGTTAGTGCGGTTCAGGTCGATCTCTTCCGGGTCGAAAGAGCTGAAGACCACGAGCTCGCACTTAGCCCGCGTGACCGCGACGTTGAGGCGGCGCTCGCCACCCCGCCGGGTGAGCGGGCCGAAGTTAAGGGGCATGGGCGAGCCGTCAACGCGCTTGGAGACGCCCGTCGAGATGAAGATGACGTCCTTCTCGTGGCCCTGCACGTTCTCAAGGTTCCGAACGAGGAGGTCTTCCGAGTCCAAGCGCTCGGCTAGCTCCGCGTCGCCCTTCTCGCGCAGCAGGTTCTCGATCAGCTCGCGCTGCTCCTGGTTCATGGTGGCGATGCCGATGCTCTCGTGGCGGCGCTCAGAGTCGGCCGCACGCACCAGTACCTCAGCGACGGCGGCCTCCGCCTCAATCCGGTTCGTGCGCTTGGCGCCGGAACCGCTGGAGCCCTTGCTGCCGTGCTCGAACTCCCCGTGCACACGGCGGTACCGGAGCGAGCGCGTTGTCGCGCTCTGCGGGCTCGGGAACGACGAGAGCCGCCCCTCGTAGTAGTTGCTGTTGCTGAAGGCAATGAGGGACTCATCGCGGCTGCGGTAGTGCCACGAGAGCCACGCCTGCTCCAAGCCGGCGGAAAGCGCTTCCGAGAGGGGGCTGTCGTCGTCCTCCAGGAGGGCCGCGTCGGCTTCATCGTCCAAATCGAACCCCAGCTCGTCCTCGTCGAAACCACGGCTCACGGCGACGCCTCGTCGAACCCCACCAGGTCGAAGGAGACGGTGTTAGGGTCCAGGAACCGCGCCACCGAGTCGGGACTATAAGGAAGCATGGGGTCAACTGCTGTATCAGCTCCCCGTAGCGGCTCATGAGGAAACAGAGAACGCACCTGATGGGACTTTCATTGCCCACGACAGCCGCACTTGACCAGTCAGGCAGGGCGGCCCTCTCCCCTGGTCTGCGGGTGGGTACACCCAGGCCGAAGCGCCGCTGGCCCCGACCGGCGCCGTCATCGTACTCACGCCGGGCTCCATCCCGGCGCTGTCCTGCGCAGCCTTCAGATCGCCACTTGACGAAGTCCGTCCGATGATCGCGACCCCCGGCCAGGTCGATCAGCCCAACGAAGTCGCTACAAGGACCATCAAGGTAGGGCTGGGCCTCAATACCTTGCCAGGACTCCAAAACCTCCCAACACTCGACGACGATCAGATGGCCGCAGAGTGCACCGCACACGCACCCTTCCGGACCCGACGGATTGGGCGAACTCTCCCACAATGCGCCAGTGTTCCAAATTGATGACGGGGCGGCTCTCTCGGCGCCAAGGCCGATGGACTCCGCCACTTGCACCGCACCGTACGCACCGACGGTAAACCGGTCTTGGGAGCTTGGGGTTGCAGTGCTTTCGGAAATGACGCCCCGAAGACCGTGCACCCGACTTCCGTGATGCATTCGAATGTGAGTTGGTCGGCGCCTTCGAGCATGTCGTGTTCGCGACAACCGATTACTCAAGGAGAGGCGCCGATGGGGGCCGTTTCGGGACCTGTTTAGCGAGTAGGTTCAGAGGGTCCCGTATCCTGAGGTGTAGGTCTGCATCTCAAACCCAGGCCATTCCTGACCAGCTTGTCAAGGAGTCCCTATGCCGCACTCGCCTCACCCGAACCAAGTCAGAGCAGCTGAGCCTCACTCTGAGGCGGCAATCGCCTGGTCATCCGTCGCCAACCTTGCCACTTCGTACCGTAACGGCAGTCTCACCCCCACGCGCGTAGCTGAAGTACTGCTCGATCGCATCGAACGACTCAACCCAAGCCTCAACGCCTTCGCAGCCGTTCTGCCTGACCTCGTGCTGGAGCACGCGGACCGGGCAGGCAAGGAGCTCGCAGCTGGCATCGACCGCGGGCCGCTTCACGGTGTGCCAATCGGAGTAAAGGATCTGATGGGCGTTGAGGGCTGGCCAACGAGTTTCGGCTCAACCGTTGCACCCGTCCTGGCAGCTTCAGAAGATGCCGCGTTGGTAGCGCGCCTGAAGGAGGCTGGGGCCGTCATCATCGGCAAAACGGCGCTGCTCGAGTACGCATATGGCGCCGTTCACCCTGACGTTGGCCCCACCAGAAACCCCTGGAACCTGGAGCAAACGGCGGGAGGCTCATCAGGCGGCAGCGCCGCCGCTTTGGCCGCCGGATTGATGCCCTTGGCGTTGGGCACCGACACCGGAGGCTCGATCCGCATACCCGCCGCTTACTGCGGTGTCGTCGGGCTCAAGCCCACCTTCGGTCGTCTTCCAGTGGACGGGATCTTCCCGCTCTCCTGGTCGCTTGATGCCGTTGGTCCGATGGCGCGAACGCTGCCCGACCTTCGGACGTTCTTTGAAGTTCTAGAACCTACTTCCAAAGACATCAGGGCGTCGATTGAAGGCCGCCGCTTTGGCATCCCTCAGGACTACATCACGCAAACTGACGTTGCACCGGAGTTAGCCGCCCTGTTCAGGAACGTAACGGCGGCCTTGCGGGCAGCGGGGGCGACCGTGCGTGAGATGAGCTTCCAATCCATGGCGCACGCGAACCAGGTTCTCGTAGACATCTTGCGGCCGGAAGCAACTGTAATACATGACCAGAACATTCGCTCGATAGGCTCGTCCAAGGGCGCTGGGGCCCAATACTCGGGTGCCACGTTCGCTCAACTTCGCAGCGGCTACGCCGTTCCGGCCACCGTCTACATCGCGGCACGGCAGCAACAGGACCGCCTGAAGCAGCAGTTCGCTGAGCTCATGAAGGACTTCGATGCCCTACTGATGCCGTCAGTTGGTTTTGTAGCACCGGCGGAAGACCCTGGTGTAGACGACCCGGCGGGAGCGGCAGAAATGCACTTCAGCGGCCCGTTCAACGTGCTCGGGGTTCCGGCTCTTTCGATGCCGCTCGGACTCATTGGCGGAATGCCGGTTGGCTTGCAGTTGGTAACCGCTCACGGGGAGGACCTGGCCGCGGTTGAGCTGGCCATCGCAGTCGACGCCTGCGCCGAGCCTCGAGCACAGCAGGCGCGACCAGCCGGATACTGAAGGCGTACGCCAGGCTCAACAAGAACGCAGCCCGTCTTGACGTCACAGAAAGTCAACTGCTACGCTCCGCTATAACAGTTGACAGGTCGTGATTTGCGAGGCGGTTCGGAACAGTCGTAATGGTTTCGACCTGCAGCTGATCTACAAGCTCGGGAGGTCTGCATGAAGCGCTTCACTCCACTCGTCATCACACTAGTAGTATCCCTACTGGTGGGCACCGGCCTAGCGCAGGAGCGCGGCGGAACTTTGACGTTCGGCCGCTACGCCGATTCGCTGTTCCTCGACCCGGTTCTAAACGACGCGAACCTAGACATCTGGGTTCTCAGCAGCCTCTACGACTCCCTGCTCCAACCCACGGCAGACGGCACTGGCGTCGAAGCGGGCCTCGCCACCGATTGGGCGTTCTCCGACGACGGCCTCACCCTCACGTTCACACTCCGCGATGGCATCAAGTTCGCCGACGGCAGCGCCATCACCTCGCAAGACGTGAAGTGGTCCCTCGACCGCGCGCGCAACCCAGATAATGGCATCTGGAGCTTCACGCTTGCCTCCATAGCCAGCATCGACGCCACCGATGGCCAGGTCGCCATCAACCTCTCCTACCCAGACCCCACCATCCTCGCGGCGCTGGCCATGTTCAACTCAGCCATCATGCCGCAGCAACTCTTCGAGGCAATGCCAGGCGCCACCGACGAGGAGAAGGCCAAGGCGTTCGCGGAAAAGCCCATCGGCTCCGGCGCGTTCATGCTCAAGTCATGGGTGCGCGGTTCGCGCATGGTCGTCGAGCGCAACCCCTTCTACTGGGACACTGGCGCCGACGGCCAGCCGCTGCCTTACCTAGACGCCATCAGCTTCGAAATCATCCCAGACGACGCCACGCGCATCCTCAAGCTTCAAGCTGGCGAGTTGGACGTCGCCGAGTTCATCCCACTGGCGCGCATCGGCGAACTGAGGAATGACAGCCGCCTGAACGTAGAGCTGTTCCCGTCCACCCGCGTCAACAGCGTGCTCATGAACAACCGCCCCGAACTGCCTGACGGCTCCGCAAACCCGTTGTCCGACCTCCGCGTCCGCCAAGCCATCAACTACGCCACCAACAAGCAGGCGCTCATCCAGGTCGTTGGCTTCGGGATCGGCTCGCCCATGCACTCCTACATGTCCACCACCACGCCCTACTACGTCGCAGGTGAGGGCTACGACTACGACCTCGAGAAGGCAAAGTCGCTGCTAGCCGAAGCTGGCTTCGCAGGGGGCTTCACCGTCACCGCCATGTCTACCGCCGGTAGCCAAGACGACCTCGCGCTCCTCACCGCGCTGCAGAGCATGTGGGGTGACGCAGGCATCAAGCTCGTCATCGAGCAGCTCGACAACGCCACCAAGACCGAGCGATACCGCACCAACAACTTCCAGATGCGCACCGCCGGCTGGACGAACGACATCAACGACCCGAGTCAGATCACCAGCTACTTCGCCGTGTATGCAACGGTTGAGTCGCTGCACACCGGCTTCCAGTCAGACGAAGTAGACGCACTGTTCGCCGCCTCGCAGTCTGAACTCGACACTGCGGTGCGCGCCGCTCAGTACGAGCGCATCCAAGAGATCTACATGGCTGCCGCGCCGATCGTGTTCCTCTACGAGAACCCTTACCCCGTTGCCATGAGCAACTCGGTGCAGGACTTCGTTCAGATTCCACTTGGCGTCTACATCTTCAAGGACACCTACAAGAGCAACTAAGCCGCCAGGCAAGACGGTTCGTGGCTGCACGCACGCCGTGCGGCCACGAACCACCAATACCGCCACCACTCGCCGAGCCCATTACATCGGAGGTCACAGTTGAACCGTTGGGCGTACTTGCTCGCGAGAATCCTGCAGATGATCCCAACGCTCGTCGTGATCATGATCCTGGTATTTGCTTTGGTTCGCCTGCTCCCTGGCAATCCCGCCGTAGCAATACTTGGCGACCGCGTTACGGACGAGGCCGTCGCGAGGGTCAACCAGGAGCTGGGGCTAGACAAGCCACTGCCCATGCAGTTCTGGATCTTCTTCAACCGCGTCATCCGCGGCGATCTTGGCGAGAGCATCAACCTGAAGATGGCCGTTACTCGCCTGATCGGCGACAGACTGCCTATCACCCTGTTCCTTACCGCCTACGCTGGTCTGCTCGCCGCGGTGATGGCCATACCGATGGCGGTGCTATCTGCACTGAAGCGCGGCACTTGGATTGACAACCTGATACGCGCGGTATTCCAAATCGGACTATCTCTACCCGTGTTCTACGTATCGCTGCAGCTCCTCACCGTCTTCGGGGCTCAACTGCGTTGGTTCCCCGTCGGGGGCATCGGGCCAACGCCCGCCTCGAACTTCTATTTCCTCTTCCTGCCAGCGTTATCCCTAGGGTTCTACATGGCAGCAATCCTCATGCGCAGCCTCAGGGCGTCGATCCTCGAAGTGCTCACGTCTGATTACGTTTCTTTCGCCAGGGCAAAGGGGATCCGTCCGCGTCTCGTGCTTACGCGGCACGTGCTACGCAACGCCATGATCAGCACCGTTACGCTCTTCGGCCTGTCGATCGGGCAACTGATGGGAGGCGCCGTGATCACCGAGACCGTGTTCGCCATCCCCGGGGTAGGTCGGCTGATGGTAGACGCCATCTTCGGGCGCGATTACGCCGTAGTGCAAGGTCTTACCCTAGCGTTCGCAGTGGTGATCATGGTCATCTTCCTACTCACCGATCTGGCATACACCGTGCTCGACCCTCGGACGAAGGTGGCCTGAGATGAGCTCGAGCACCGTCAACGTCGGCGCGGCCACTGTCGTGCGCCGGAAGCGCCTAACCGTCAAGCCGACCATGATCCTAGGTATCGGAATCGTAGCTACGGCCCTTCTGATGGCGATCTTCCCTTCACTTTTCGCCACGCACGACCCCAACAAGTTCGACTACGGCGCCATCCTTCAAGCGCCAAGCGCCGCTCACTGGTTCGGAACGGACAACTTCGGACGCGACGTGTTCTCTCGCGTGGTGCACGGTGCCCGCACCGACCTCCAGATTGCTCTGTTCACCACGCTCTTCCCGTTCATCTTCGGCACCCTCATCGGGGCGCTGACTGGCTACTTCGGACGCTGGCTCGACGCGATCTTCGGTCGCATCGTCGACGTGGTGATGGTCTTCCCATTCCTCATCCTCGTCATCGCCATCGTAGCGATGCTCGGACCCGGTCTGAAGAACATGTTCATCGCGGTAAGCATCGTTGGGTGGGTGTACTACGCCCGCCTAGTACGCGGTGAGACCATCGTCCAGAAACGCTCCGATTACGTAAGCGCGGCCAAGGTCATGGGGTACTCGCCGACCCGCGTGGTGTTCAGGCACATCTTCCCCAACGCCGTTACGCCAGCGGTCGTCTACTGGATGACCGACATGAGCCTCGGCATTCTTCTCGGTGCTTCGCTTGGTTACCTCGGCTTGGGGGCACAACCGCCGACCGCGGAATGGGGGGTCATGGTTGCCGACGGTAAGAACTTCATGACAACGGCCCCGTGGATCTCGACCTTCCCTGGCCTTGTTCTCACGGCTGTCGGGGTTGGCTTCAGTCTCGTCGGCGACGGACTTGCCGACATTTTGAGGCCGAAGTGACCAGTGCCGAACCGCTACTCTCCATCAGGAACCTCAACACCACCTTCCACACCAACCGCGGCCCGCTACATGCAGTTCGCAACGTCAACTTTGACTTACAACCTGGTGAGGTCCTGGGAATCGTGGGCGAATCGGGCTCCGGTAAGAGCGTCACCTTGCGCTCCATCCTCCGGCTGTTCCAGCCCCCAACGCAAGTTAGAGGCGAGATCTTCTGGAAGGGCGAGGACGTCCTGAAGGCCTCGCGGCGGCGCATGCTGCAAGTCACTGGGGCCGAGATAAGCATGATCTTCCAAGAGCCGATGACGGCGCTCAACCCTGTACTGACGGTAGGCTCACAGATTCTCGAGAGCCTCAATGCTCACGAGGGCCTCCGCGGAGCGGCGGCAGTGACACGCGCCACCGAACTCCTTGAGCTCGTTGGCATCCCGTCTCCTCGCGAGCGGCTCGCGGCGTACCCCCACGAGTTCAGCGGCGGCATGCGCCAACGAGCCATGATCGCGATTGCGCTCGCTTCATCGCCGCAACTACTGCTGGCCGACGAACCAACTACCGCGCTCGATGTAACCATTCAAGATCAGATCCTCAAGCTCATCTTGAGTCTGCGGGAGAAGCTCAATATGAGCGTCATCCTCGTAACTCACGACCTTGGAGTCATCGCGCAAACCTGCGACCGCGTGGCCGTGATGTACGCCGGCAAGCTAGTAGAGTTGGCGCCCGTCCGCAACCTGTTCACCGAGCCGAAGCATGCCTACACGGTAGGACTGCGACTCTCCCTACCAGAAGGGGGCGATAGCCGCCAACCGCTGCAACCGATCCCTGGATCGCCGCCTGATGTGACCAACCTGCCACGCGGCTGTGCGTTCGCGCCGCGCTGCGCTTACGTTACCGACGCCTGTCGCGAGGCGGAACCCGAACTCGTGCAGACAAGCGAAGGCCACTTGACTGCATGCATCCATCACGCCAAGCTGCCCGTGTTCGGGGACGGAAAAGCATGACCGCCCAAATCACTCCGCCCCTCGCCTTCGAGATCGACGGCCTCGTCAAGACGTTCCCGGTGGCCATCACCATGCTCCAACGCGTTCGCCGCGAACCTAAGCGGGCCGTCAAAGCGCTAAACGGCGTGTCCCTTCAGGTCGCCCAGGGCGAGACGCTCGGCATCGTCGGTGAATCGGGCTGCGGGAAGTCTACGTTGGCGCGCTGCCTGGTGCGCCTGCATGAGCCGGACTCCGGCCACATCAGGTACCGGGGCGACGATGTGCTCGACCTAAGCGGCGAGGGACTCCGGACCTATCACCGCAAGGTGCAGATGGTGTTCCAAGATCCTTACGCCAGCCTCAACCCTAGGATGAGTGTTGGGCAGGTCTTGCGCGAGGCACTGCTGGTGCACAACATGCGACCAAGGGACAAGGTGGCAGAACGCGTGGCGGAACTGCTCGACCTGGTCGGCCTGCCAGTCGACGCGGCCGAGCGCATGCCCCACGAGTTCTCGGGCGGGCAGCGGCAAAGGATCGGCATCGCGCGAGCGTTAGCTCTCGAGCCCGAAACGCTGGTGGCCGACGAGCTCGTCTCGGCGCTTGACGTAAGCGTGCAAGCACAGGTCATCAACCTTCTCCTTGAGCTGCAGTCGCGGTTGAACCTCACCGTGCTTTTCGTGGCGCATGATCTACGGCTGGTGCGCCACATCTCGCACCGCGTGGCCGTCATGTACTTGGGCAGTGTGGTCGAGGTGGCGGAAACCGAGGAGCTGTTCCGCGACCCGCGCCACCCTTACACCAAGGCACTACTCTCGGCCGCGCCCACCATCGATCCAGACCAGAAGACGGAGACCACTGCGCTCACGGGCGAGCTACCCAGCCCCCTGCACGTTCCGAGCGGCTGCCCGTTCCACCCTCGTTGTCCTGTAGCCATTGAGCGCTGCAGCCGCGACGTGCCGTTACTTCTGCCGCGTGCAGATGGCCGCCTCCACGCTTGCCATTTGGAGGAGCCGGTGGTCTCATGACCGACGAACCTTCGACGCTAGATGGCTCGTCGAGCCTGCACTTCATGCTTGACCGCAGTCTGCCGATCTCGGTGAACGCACAACTGCGCGGACAGATTGAATACGGCATTGCCACCGGCGACATAGCTCCGGGTACCAAGCTACCGTCCGTGCGCCAGTTGGCGCGGGACCTATCGGTAGCGCCGGTCACGGTGTCACACGTGTACAAGGAGCTTCAGGAAGCTGGCCTCTTGGCGAGCCAACAGGGCCGCGGAACATACGTCCCTGACCGCCTACCCCCCACGCCCGAAGCTGGCGTACTCGGCGCGCTGCACCGCGCAGTCGAGGACCTGTTCGCAAAGGCAGAGGCCATCGGCCTAACCCCATTGGCGGCGGCCGAGGCGGCCATGCTGCGAGCCAGTCAGATGCCACCCGCAGGACGAGGACTCCGGCTCCTCTACGTTGGCATCTACGAGGAAGCCACCGAAGGCTACGCGGACCACGTCCGCCGCCACCTTCCGAAGTCGGACACGCTGCGCGCCACCACGTTCGAGCGCCTGTCGAGCGAAGGCCTGCCCGACCCGCCCTTCCACGCCTACCTAACTTTGGCTAACCGCGAGAAGGAACTGCGCGGGTTGGTTGGTCCAGACGCCGCCATCATGGCGCTGCCACTCATCCCTTCCACAGCAACCCGCACCCGCCTGGCCGCCTTGGCGCCCGACACGCGACTGGCTGTCACGGCAGCGGTGCCAGAGTTTCTGCCTACGCTGCTCAGGAACGTGGCGCGCTACGCACCTCACGTGCGGGAGCGGCGCATCCTGCCATACGACCAACCGGCGAGTAGCGATGTTGCCACCTGGTGCAATGCGCTCGTTTACAGCACCGGCGCCGATGTCGTTCTGCAGCACCTCCCCTCGGGACTAACGGCGTTTGAGTTCCGTCACGAGCCCGAACCGAGCGTCATAACCGCATTCGTCCTCCCACTATTGAGTTCCCTGCGACACGCCGTCGCCAACAAGGAGAGCGCCGATGAAGGTAAGTGAAATGAACTGGATGCAGGTAGAGGATTATCTGAAGCGCGACGACCGAGTGGTCGTGCCGCTGGGCAGCACTGAGGAACACGCCTACCTCAGCCTAGCGGTGGACAACATCTTGGCCGAGCGCGTGAGCGCCGACGCTGCAGAACCCCTCGGCGTTCCCGTCTTCCCCACCCTTAACTACGGCCTTACGCCGTATTTCATGGCCTACCCCGGCACGGTCTCTCTCAAGCTAGATACCTACGTGCGGGTTCTTCAAGACGTGCTCGACAGCCTGGCTCAGACCGGCTTCAAGCGCGTGTTGTTCGTGAACGGCCACGGGGGCAACTCCAGCGGCCAGGGCGTGCTTCAAGAGTGGATGAACCGCAACCCCGGCATGCAAGCGCGCTGGCATAACTGGTGGAACGCACCCCGCACCTTTGAACTCGTGCAAGCCACCGATCCGATAGCCTCACACGCCTCGTGGATGGAAAACTTCCCCTGGACGAGGTTGGCGGGAGTGGCGTTGCCCACCACGACGAAGCCGTTAGCTGACATGCACAAGATGCGTCTGCTTCCTGCTGAGGGCGTCCGCGAGCTACTCGGCGACGGCAGTCTGGGTGGCGCCTACTTCAAGGATGACGAAGTCATGAGCCGCATTTGGCAGGCCGGTGTCGAGGAAACGCGAGACGCCATCGACGGGCCTTGGCTGTGAGCGGAGCACCCGCCGCACCTCAACCTAAGCGTGTACTCGTGTGGGGCGCAGGGGCCATCGGCGGCACCATCGGCGCGCACGCGGCGCGCGAGGGGCATGAAGTGACTTTCGTTGACAATGACGCCGCCCACGTTGCCGCCATACGAGAGCACGGCCTGCGCATCATCGGGCCGATCTCCGAATTCGCCGTAAGCGCACCGGCCTACCTGCCTCAGGACGTGACTGGCACCTGGGATATGGTCCTCCTGTGCGTGAAGGCGCACCACACCGGCCCTGCGACGGCCGAGCTAGTGCCCAGGCTTGCGCCAGGCGGTTACGTAGTGTCGTTGCAAAACGGCCTCAACGAACACACCATCAGCAGGCAGATCGGCAGTGACCGCACCGTTGGCGCCTTCGTGAACTTCGGTGCCGACGTGCTCGAGCCTGGAGTCGTTCACTTCTCGGGGCGCGGCGCCGTGGTGGTGGGTGAACTCGACGGGCGCACGTCGGAACGCGTGGCCGACGTTCTGTCGATTCTGCGTTGCGCGGAACCGGATGCCATAGCTACCGACAACATCTGGGGTTACCTCTGGGGAAAGATGGCGTACGGCGCAATGCTCTTCGCCACTGCCCTGACAGACGACAGCATCGCCGACGTGTTGGCGAACCCAGACGCACGGGACACCCTCACCGCCTTAGCGCTCGAGGTCTCGACGGTAACCGCAGCAGAGGGGGTGACGCCCAGGGGGTTCAACGGCTATGACCCCGCCGCGTTCGCCCCCGACGGTCAAGACCGCACTGCGCAATCGGCTTCGTTCGACGCAATGGAGGCCTTTAACCGCAGGTCGGCAAAGGCGCGTAGCGGTGTCTGGCGCGACCTAGCCGTTCGTCACCGTAAGACCGAAGTGGACGGTCAGTTCCTACCTATCCTAGAAATGGCTGTTCAGCACGGCATCGCCGTTCCACACCTCATAAAGCTAGTTGACCTCATCCATGAGGTAGAGGACGGACTAAGGCCGCGCGACATGACGGCGCTCCAAGCGATCTCCGAAACGGGTTCAACCGAGCAAGGTGCGGACGTCCGACGGGGGCAAGTCTTCTCAGAAGCCAAGTCCAAGGAGGAAGATGCCACTAGCCGCTGACAGCAGCACACCGTTCGCAGATGCGTTCCCCGGCCGCACCGTGTTGGTTACGGGTGCCGGCCACGGCTTCGGACGCGCCATCGCGCTCGCGTTCGCCGCCCGCGGCGCGAACGTCGTAGCCTCCGACGTTCGCGAGGCCGGCCTAGTTGAGACGCGAGGGTTGGTTGGCGACGTTTCCGGAACGCTTCAAACCGAGGTCGTCGATGTCAGCGACCGCTTGGCAGTTCGAGAGTACGTAGAGGGAGCCGCAGCACGTTTCGGCCGGCTGGATGTGATCGTAAACAACGCTGGCGGGGTGCTAGGCCAGGTCGGTCGACCCATTGAAGACGTTCCAGAAGACGATTGGCACGCGATCTTCGGCGCGAACCTAGACGGCGCCTTCTTCACGAGCCAAGCCGCAGCTCCCCACTTCAAGGCAGCAGGCGGCGGGCGCATCGTCAACATCTCAAGCGGCGCTGGTCTTGGCGTTAGCCTCACTGGCATCCAGGCGTACGCTTCGGCGAAGGCCGGGCTCATAGGCCTAACCCGCCAACTCGCGCACGAGTTGGGGCCTGCCAACATCACGGTCAATTGCATTGCTCCAGGGTTCGTTAGGTCGAACCCGACCACCGAGCGCCAATGGCAGTCCTACGGACCAGATGGCCAGCGAAAACTCATCGAAGGCATCGCGCTCCGCCGCCTTGGGTCAGTCGACGACATAGCAAACGGCGTCATGTTCTTCGCAAGCGACGCCGCTGGCTGGGTAACTGGCCAGACACTGTCCGTCGACGGCGGGAGATAACCGCTCCCATGGCCGACGCGAGACTCGAGACGGTGCTAACGCGCCTAGAGGCGAACGGCGCCAAGCACCTTGAAGCGCTCAAGGCGTTCGTTGCCATCCCGTCCGTAAGCACCGACCCCGAACATTCCTCAGATGTCAGGCGTGCCGTGAACTGGGTGGCTGACCAACTGCGTACGGTGCCGTCCATCGAGGTCTCGGTCGAGGAGACCGGCGGGCACCCCGCAGTCGTCGGTGCTTGGGGAAACAACCCGAACCGTCCGACGGTGCTCATTTACGGCCATGCCGACGTTCAACCGGCCGATCCCCTAGAGGCTTGGAGCACACCGCCTTTCGAACTGACGGAGCGGAATGGCCGCTGGTACGCGCGGGGAATCTCCGACGACAAGGCTTCGATGCTCATTCCGATCTTGGTCGCCCAGGCTTACGCGGAGGCGGGCGAAGAGCCGCCCCTGAACTTGCGCTTCTTGTTCGAGGCCGAGGAGGAGGTCGGGAGTCCGAACTTGTCGACGTTGGTGGCGCAGCGACGCGCGGCGTTGGCTTGCGACGTCGTACTTTCGGCCGATGGTGGAATGTGGCGTGCTGAACGCCCATGCCTGACGATCAGCGCGCGAGGTTTGGCCGGGCTCGAGATCACGGTCCGGGGCGCGAAGAAGGACTTGCACTCCGGGCGCCATGGCGGCGGCGTGGTCAACCCGCTGCACGTGATGGCCGAGCTTATCGCGAGCCTGCACGACGAAGGCAGAGTGGCCGTTGCAGGCTTCTATGAAGGCATTGTGGGGCCGAGCCAGGAATTACTGGAGGCAACTGAGGCCCTCGGATTCGATGATGCCGCCTACGAAGCAGCGGTCGGTGCCGTTACCTTTGGCGAGCCCGGTTTCGGAACTCTGGCCCGCCAATGGTACCGGCCCACTCTAGAAGTGAACGGCCTTTGGGGCGGCTATCAGGGGCCCGGCAGCAAGACGGTCATCCCAAGCGAGGCCCACGCGAAGATCACGTGCCGACTCGTGCCCGGCCAGGATCCTGCCACCGTTGCCGCGAAGGTCATTGCTCACCTCGAGCGGAACCTCCCCCCGCAAGCGTCGCTTGAGGTTCGCCATGGCGATCACTCTGCGGAGGCGTACGGCGTTGCCCCTGACCACCCGGCCTTGACTGCCGCCGCCGAGGTCCTGCAGGAGATCTTCAAGACCTCCGTCGATGTCGTCGGCATGGGCGGCAGCATCCCGATCTGCTCGACGTTTCTTGAGGAGCTTGGCGCCGATACCATCTTCTTCTCGTTCAGCACGGCCGATGAAGACATCCACGCTCCCAACGAGTTCTACCGCCCCGAGCGCTTCCGCGCGGGGCTCGAAGCCTGGGCCCGTCTCTGGTGGCGGCTCGGCAGCCTGGAGGCACGATGACTAACGCCAATTCGCCGCTTGCCCTCGTACGGTCAACGATCGCCGAAGCGAACGACCTGCTCTGCTCCGTCAACCTCCTCACTTGGGACGCGCGCACGCAAATGCCCAAGGCGGGCGCGGAGGCGCGGGGCAAGATGCTCGCCACGCTTACTCGGATCGTGCGTCACCAGCTGACCTCGGATGAGTTCGCGGAGCGTCTGGCGAGGGCAGAGGAGGGAGCAGTGGGGGAAGTCGCTGCGGAGTTGGCCCAGATTCGCGAGGGCACGGACGTACTCAGGCGCATCCCGGCGCGCTTGCTTAGCGACATCGCCGAACTGAAGGCCCGGGCCGGCGAGACTTGGCAAGCTGCCCGGCGGAACAACGATTTCGGTTCGTTCGCACCGGATCTAGAGCGAATGGTGGGCCTGAACCGCGAGCTTGCAGCGGCCATCGGCTTTGATGAGCACCCGTACGATGCACTCGTTGGATCCTACGAACCTGGAATGACTTCGGCGCGGCTAGCAACACTGTTCGAGGAGTTGCGCGGCGGTATCTTGCCGCTGCTTGCCGCAGTGAAAGAGCGCGGCGCTGAGCCAGACACTAGCTTCCTCAGTCAACGCGACTACCCTATTACGTCGCAGTTGAAGGCTGCGGAGCAGTTCGCCTCGTTGGTGGGGTACGACTTGGAACGTGGCAGAATCGATCGTTCGGTTCACCCCTTCGAGATCTCCTTCACCCGCGATGACGTAAGGATCACGACGCGCTTCAACCCAAACTGGATGCCCATGAGCCTCTTTGGGGCGCTGCACGAGGCGGGCCACGCGCTCTACGAGCAAGGTGTGAAGCCCGATTACGCGCGTACCGTCTTCACCACTGATCTAGTTGGACTGTACGCGGTGGCTGGAACGAGTTACGGAACGCACGAGAGCCAATCACGTTTGTGGGAGAACCTGGTTGGCCGTGACGCCAGCTTCTGGCGCGCCCACTACTCGGCGCTCCAGGCGATCTATCCGGCCCAGTTGGAAGGTATTGGCGTCGATAAGTTCGTGCGGGCCGTTAATGCTGTGCGCCCCGGATTCATACGCGTAGAGGCTGACGAGCTGACCTACAACCTTCACATCATGCTGCGTGTCGAGCTCGAGATGGCACTAATGGATGGCTCTTTGGCTGTTACAGACATCCCAGAGGCGTGGAACGAGAAGACGCGTGAGTACTTGGGGTTGGAAGTCCCGAGTAACGCGGACGGTTGCTTGCAGGATATCCACTGGTCGACCGGGCTCATCGGTGCGTTCAGTACTTACACCATCGGCAATGTAATGAGCGTGCAGTGGCTGGAAGCCGCTAAGCGCCAGGACCCCAACGTGGCTCCAGCGCTGGAAAGGGGCGACGTTGCACCGCTGCGCACGTGGCTGCAGGAGAACGTCTACCAGCACGGCCGGCGCTATAGCCCGGACGAGTTGCTGGTCCGGGCAACGGGTCAGTCCCTCACCGCGGCGCCGTACCTTGATTACCTCGCCCGCAAGTACCGGGAGCTATACGCCATATGAGCCGCCAGGCGCTGCACGAACTTAACCTGCTCCTCGGCACAGGCGACCTGACCTGCGAGCTAAGCGATCACGGAGTTGGCAAGGCACTCGTTTCACAGTGGCCAATCCAACTCGGTACCGAGGCCTTCGTGGGTGTCGCGCGCACGGTCGATGCGGGCCAGGGTGACGTTCCCAGCGTTAAGGCAACTGCCAGCCAACTCGCGAAGGGCGAGGTGCTCATCGTCAACGCCACCTCCGCTCCCGGCGCTGTCTTTGGCGGCAACCTCGCGAACATCGCAACCGAACGCGGCGCCGCGGGCGTGGTCGTGGACGGCCTCGTGCGAGACGTGCCGCAGATCCGTCAGCTTGGCCTGACGGTGCGCGCGCGAGGCGCCGTTCCGAACAGAAGCGTGGCAGATGGTAGCGGAGTAGTTGGCGCGCAAGTGCACATCGACGGCGTAGCCGTCGTCTCCGGCGACATCGTGGTTGCAGACGGCAGCGGAATCGTGGTCATTCCGGCGACTTACAAGTCTGAACTTGAGCAGTTCATCGTGCAGGCTCGCTCACCGAGCCGCAGTGAGGAGTAACGACGTGCCAGCATTGACGGGTCAAGTGGCAATAGTAACGGGGGCATCGAGTGGGATTGGCGAGGCAACAGCACGCGCACTCGCCCAGGAGGGGGCAACTATCGTGTTGGTCGCCCGCCGCCGTGAGCGCCTCGAGAGTCTCGCTGCCGAGCTGACTGCGCTTGGCACCAAAGTGCAGGTGGTCGTCGCCGACCTTGCCACCAAGGAGGGTGCGCAGCAGTGCATCGACGACGCAGTGCGTGAGCAAGGCCGCCTCGACATCTTGATAAACAACGCTGGCGTGATGTACTTGTCGCCGATCGACAAGTCCGATCCGGACGACTGGGACGCCATGATCCGCGTGAACCTGTTAGGCGCCATGATAACGAGCCGTGCTGCACTCACCCCGATGCGCGCACAGAAGAGCGGGCACATAGTGAACGTCTCAAGCGTATCCGGACGCTTCGCGGGACCGAACCAGGGTGGGTACAACGCCACTAAGTGGGGCCTTAACGGCTTCAGTGAGGCGCTTCGTCGAGAGGTCAACACTGATGGAATCAAGGTCACCCTCATCGAGCCGGGCGTCGTAAGGACCGAACTCACTGAGCACATCCCGCATGAGCCAACCCGCACACTCTACGAAGGCAACATCGCCAAGATGGAAGCTCTCGAAAGCGAGGACATCGCGAACGCCATTCGTTTCGTGGTCACTCAGCCGCGCCGAGTGAGCATAAATGAGGTTCTCATCCGTCCCCTGGACCAGGGCTGACCGTGAGGGCCTCGCTTCCGGATGTTGGGCCGAACGAGAGGTGGAGTGGCCCCCTTGACGTTCTCCCGGGTGAGGCGCCGGCGGTGCCTTGCACCATCGTTCGCGGGGCCCTCCCTGGGCCGACTCTCGTTGTTACGGCCGGCATTCACGGCGCCGAATACGCTTCGATTGCGGCCGCCCAGCGCTTGAGCCGAACACCAACCGACGGCCTGAGCGGCACGCTGGTCGTAGTGCCGATTGTGAACACGGCGGCCTATTACGCACGCAGCATCTACATCAACCCGCTCGACGGCAAGAACCTCAACCGCGTGTTCCCAGGCAATGTTGCAGGCAGCGCCAGCGAACGATTGGCGCATTGGGTAGTGACCCAGTTGTTCTCTGCGGCCGATGCGTATGTCGACTTACACGGCGGCGACTTGGTTGAGGCCCTCGTGCCGTTCATAGTGCACCAGGAGGGCGATGAGAAGGCGAGTGCGTTAGCTCAGGCGTTCGGCCTCGACTTCACAATTGCGACCGCCGGAGTTGGCACCACGACGGCGGCAGCTCACGGCCGCGGCGTAACGGCTGTTCTAGCCGAGGCGGGCGGTCAGGGCCTATGGCCAGAAGAGGTAGTCGCCAAGCTCGTAGATTCGACGCTACGAGGCATGCGCCACCTCGGAATGATCGAAAGCGCTCCAGAAACGAGTGTCCCCTCGACGGTAGTTCGGCAGTTGGCCTGGTCTCGCGCAGACGCAACAGGGTGCTGGTACCCGGCCGTGCGTGCGGGCGACAAGGTGACCGAAGGGCAGCAGATCGGGGTGATCACCGACTTGTTGGGGGTACAGGTTCAGGCTCCCGCTAGCCCGGTCGCTGGGACGGTTCTCTTCTCGGTCAGCAGCATGGCTATCAACGCGGGTGACCCGCTCGTTGGCGTAGGGGCGGGGTGAGCACCTCTGTCCAATGAACGGCTTGTAGTTCACGCGTCCCCTGGCGCCGTTCTTGGTCGTATTCAGCGGTTAGTTTTGGGGGTCGCCAGCGTCCCCGCCGACCCTACTCCACCACATCCGTCTGCTCAGCAAACCACGCACGCCAGTCCCACGAGCTCT
>CALCHY010000117.1 GCA_937907415.1 uncultured Trueperaceae bacterium | reverse complement strand
TTGACGGGGGCCAATAGCGTTGGCGGAGGCATTACTTTAGGCCACTCAATTGGCGGCGACGTGTTGTCTTAGTCGAGCGATGTAAGTGGACGCATGTTTATGCAGTTTGTTCCGACGAGCTGCGAGAAGCGCGACGGGCAGGGCATCAATTGAGATCATGTCTGTCGGCGTTCTTCAACTGCATTCGTGCGGATTGATGCCAAGCGAATTCAGACTGTTGATGCCCCTGAAGACTTAGTATCAGTAGTATTGGCTCAGGGACGGGATTGTGCCACGACTCTGCACAGGGGCGCTTACACTTCCCTTACTTGGTATCAGAGTGTCTTGCGTGGTGTCGGTCAATTGTTGTTCGCAGGGCTACCTAAGCGTAAAGTGTGTAGTGGTTCTTTAGCGAGGAGTTAAATGCAAAATATGCGCCGCCAGATTCTTGCGCTCGATGCATAGGGGGCTTCTGAATATTCATGGCGGATGGCCTGGTCCGAATACCTATACATGCGCGGGCCTAAGGTGACTTCCCTAAGATGAGTTGAGAGTAGAGCTGTGGCTGGCCAAGCCCCACCGGTTCCTGGACGGTGACACGCAGCAGCAACTGGGGGAGGCATAGGTGGTTCTCGGGCTCGTGGAACACATCCTCGCGGCCTCGTCCGTCTGGGCTCACACCTACTAGCAATAGGCTTGTGCCAAACAAATGGAGTCGGATAGCGGGCGCTGGACTAGCGTGTGGCATGTCACTAGAGGATCTGATCATCGCTCACGCCATCGTTGCCTGGTTGTTGCCGGACGAGCTCGAGGCGCTCGAGGAGCTGCTGGAGCGCCTGCCGCTGCCGGCGCCAGCGGGTTGCCTAGTGCCGCTGGAGGAGTTCAGGCGCTTGGTGGCGGCGGAGTTCGGTGAAGGGTGTAGGGCTGTTAGGCAGCTTGATTCGTTGGTACTTTGATGCGTGCGGCCCGTCGTTCCCCCACGGCGGGCTGCGTTCCGTCTCCGGCTGCGCCTGGCGCCGGAAGGGTGAGGCGCGACGTGAAGCGAGCTGAGGATATGGACATCACCGAGGGCAGCGGCAACATCTTCGCCGACCTGGGTCTCCCCGATCCGGAAGTGCGTCTAATGAAGGCGCGCCTGGCGGGCCGGATCCAGGACGCTATCGAGGCGCGCGGCTGGACTCCCGAGCAAGTAGCTCGGCTCGGGTGAGGCCGGCGGCCTGCCGGCGCTCGGCGAGGGCATAGCCGTTGGTGGCGGCACGCATTCGCCGGGTGTGCGCCGCCACTGCCTCCTCGTTCAGGCGGCCTTCCGTGACGGCCTTGGCGCGCACGTCACGCCAGGTCGTGGCTCCTTGTTCACTTGGTTTCCGCTGCGGCATCCTCATCACTCTAGGCGGTTATGGGGTAGTGGCGCTATAGGAGCGGATTCGGTTCGGGTCCGCGTGGAATGGTCGTGGCCCGCGGACCGAAGTCATGGCGGGCCACTCCTCTTGCGAGGTTCGTTACCCGAGGTTAATCACCGGCTCAAGGCCGGGAGCGGATATCCCCCGGGACTCCACGTGAAGGATAGCAGGCAGCGCTGGTGAGGGCTTAGGCGTCGCTGTTGCCTACGTGGGGCGTGATGGCTGCCAGCTCGTGGCTGATTCGTGCACGCGTGACTTCGAGGTCGTGTTGTGCTTGCAGGTTCAGCCAGAAGTGGGGCGTGGTGTTGAAGTAGCGCGCCAAGCGCAAGGCGTCGTCGGCGGTGATGGGCTGCTCGCTGCGCGCTAGTGATTCGACGCTCTCGGCCGGCATGCGTAGGCGTTCGGCCAGGTCCGCGGCGGTGAGATCGAGAGGCTCCAGGAATTCCTCCAGAAGTATTTCTCCGGGATGCACGGGCGCCAGGCGTTCTTCCGTCCCTTGCTGGCTGGCTTGGAAGTCGCGGTCGACGGTGTAGATCTCCGGCTCAATTGGCGGGGCGTCTTCGCTCAGGAACTCCTGGATGCGTTCGTCGGTGTAGATCTCGGACTTGGGTCTGCTGAAGGGCTCTTGGCCGGCTTGGTCAGCTTCGTCTTGCGGGTCGGGGTCGGAAAAGTCGTTCATGGGTTCCTCCCGGGGCGCTGGCCGGGCCGCTGGCGGCGTCGGTGCTTGGAGAGAGAACTGCGGCCCGTCCGGACGGGCCGCAGGTGATGCTAAACCCGGGGTTCATCACCGGACCAGGCCGGGAGAGGAGTAGCCTCGGGACTCCACGTGATGATAGCAAGCGAGCGTGGCCAGCGCGCTGCGGGGGTGGGTCCCCAGGGCTAATAGCCGTGGTCTTGTTCCTGGGCTTCGCGCGTTAGTTCTTCGAGGGCCGCCTGGCGTTCTTGGTCGTCGCGCGCCTTGTAGGCGAGCAGCGCGTCGCGGTTGATGCGCAGGCGGACGCCCTCGCCGCGGTGGGCGATGCCCCCTTTCTCAAGGAGGCCTTTCACGTAGGCCGGGGAGACGTTGAGCAGGTCGGCGGCCAGGTGGAGCGTGAGCTGCTCGGGCAGCTGGGGGCTGGTGGGCAGATCGGTGACCGGCGTGATCACCGCCTGGGCGCGCGCGAGGGCGGCGGTGGTGATGAACCCTTCAGGCTGACGCCGTGCTGGGTAGCGGCGGCTTGGAGGAGTTCCTGCTGAGCGGGTGTGAGGCGCGCGGTCTTCGTGCTCATGGTGGTTCCTCTCCTGGGCCTCGATAGGAATCTGGCCCGCAGAGTGCGGGCCAGACCATCGGCTTACCCGAGGCTCATGCACCGGCCTTGGGCCGGGAGGGGAGTCACTCGGGGCTACGAAGTGAGCATAGCAGCGCCTGCGGGCGCGCAGGCGCTTGGGGAGAGACCAGCACGTTCCCGTCGACCGGCCTAAGCGCGCCTTGGATTCGCACCAAGGGCTGAACTCACGGCGCGGTAACGTGATCCATTCAGGTACTTCGAGCCCTGTTGTAGGTGCTCCTCGTGAGCCGGTTGGGAGTGTAAGTGTCTAAGCGGAACTCGGCGCCCGTGTTGGTGGATGAGCAGGGGGTAGTGAGGGAATTGCGGCCGGCGCTGAGCGCGTGGTCGGAGGACAAGCTGCAGGAGTTCCTCTTCGCGCACCCGGAGGTGCTGCCCGTGGAGCGCATCGAGGCGTTCTTCGCTCCGCTGGTGCCTTTGGCGCGCGAGGTGCGCCTCGAGAGTGGACGCCTTGATCTTCTGTTCGCCAACGGGAACGGGCTCTTGACGTTGGTGGAGTGCAAGCTATGGAAAAACGAGGAGGCGCGCCGCAGCGTCATCGGTCAGCTGCTGGAGTACGCCAACGACACCAGCCGGCTTGGCTTCACGGAGTTGCAGGCGGCGATCGCCCGCGCGCGTAACGAGCCCGCCTTCGACTTGGTCGAGCATATGCGCGAGCGCGTGGAGGAGCTTGACGAGGTGGGGTTCGTTGATGACGTCAACCGCAACATGAGGTTGGGCCGCTTCCTGTTGCTGATCGTGGGAGACGGCATCCGGGAGCGCATGGAGGGGGTTGCGGCGTACCTGCAGGAGCACGCGTACCTGAACTTTACTTTCAGCCTGGTACAGATGGCGTTGTTCGATTTGCCGGGGTCGGGGGTGTTGGTGCAGCCGAGCGTACTTTTGAAGACGCTCGAGGTGGAGCGCTCGGTGGTGCGCCTCGAAGAGGGCCGGGTGGCCGTGCGGGCGCCTGATGCCTCGCGAGAGCCCCCGAGATCTGAGGCTTCGCCTGCATCTAAGCCGCGGCGGCGCACTGTGAGCCTTCAGGTGTTCCTCGAGCAATTGGCGCAGGCGGAGGAGGCGGACGCGGAGGTGGCGGCCCGACTGAAGGCCTTTCTTGATCGCGCCACCGACCTAGGGCTTAACGTTGGCTTCGGCACCGGCACGGTGATCCTGCGCTTCGAACGCGCGGGTGTGGACATGAACTTCGGAAGCTTTCGTACCAACGGCACCTTTGACAATAGGGGCGCGGCGAACGTGAAAGGGCCGAATGGGGAGCCGATTGGGATGGCTTACCTCGAGGGGCTCGCTGAGTTGTTCGGCGGCTTCGTGGTTATGAAGAGCAAGGACCCATGGCAATGGGCGGCGCGGAACGAGGACGGCTCGCGTTTGCGAATCAAGCAGCTCTTGGATCGCGAAGAGGAAGTGCTTCGCGTGATGGAACGTTCCGTACGTGCTTTGGAGGACGCCGCGGAGGACTGAAAAGCAGCTAGGTGTCGTGTCGCTGATGGCGCTCCAAGAGGTTTGAAGGCGCGTGCAGCCTAGTGGTTCAGGAGCCTAATGCGACTAGGCCTGCGCGTTTCGCCTGACGCAGGAAAGGCCTGTAAGAGATGGCTGGAGCGAAGGCCATCAGAGTGGTGGGACGAATGGCTAGAGTTAGACGCATCCCCTCTTGGGTGATCTAGGTCCTAACGTCTTCGGGGCGGGCGAGTTCGTTGAAGCGAACGTGGGCATTGTGGAATTGGACTTTCTCGTAGGCGACGTCTCCGTGGCGTTGCTTCGCGACGTGTAGTTCAGCTATGCCGAGGTGTTCCGAGTGGGGGTCGTAGTACTCGTCCCGGTAGATGAAGATGATTACGTCGGCGACTTCCTCGATTGCTCCGGACTCGCGGAGGTCCCCGAGCATGGGGCGTTTGTTCAGTCGTGACTCTACGTTTCGCTGGACTTGGGAGGCGGCCACCACGGGAACGTTTAGTTCAAGGGCGAGCTGCTTTAGGCCACGGACGCTTCGAGCCACGTCCTCGTGCCGGCTCTCTGCCTTGTCGTCGGACATGAGTTGCAGGTAATCAACCATTATGAGCCCGAGCTCTTCTCCTGCGGCCAAGGCACGGGCCCGGTCTTGCAGTTCGCCGATCGACAGGGTGGGGCTGCTGTGAATCCACAGTGCGGCGTTCGAGTACCGCGCTTTGGTGTCCGCTATCCTCTGGATTTCCCGGCCCGAAAGTTCAGTAGCGTCGCGAAGGCGGTCCAGGGCGACGCGCGCCTCGGAGCTCAAGAAGCGGCGCATAAGGTCCGGCGCGGGTGACTCGAGCGTGAACATCGCCACGCCTACGGCCTCGCGTAAAGCAGCGTGAGCGGCCATTGTTGTCAGGAGGGAGGTCTTGCCCATTGCAGGCCTGCTTGCGACGACAGTTAGGCTTCCAGGAGCGAAACCGCCCGTCACCTTATCTAGGCTCCTGAATCCGGTTGATAGTCCGGCGAGCGTTCCGGGGTTGTCTCGTAGGTGATCAACTTGCTGGGTGATTGCGTCTAGCGCATCCTTAGAGCTCTTGAAGGAGCCTAACGAGGCGACAGCAGAACTCCGTAACTCATTGCTCCTCATGCGCACTACCCCCCGTAAACGCTCCGCGGCGCTGTCGATAGGGTTTGACGCGACGAAGCTGATCGGAATGCATTGACGTAGCCATGAGCGACAATACAGTGGCCACACACGTTTTCGTTTCCGAAGGCGGCCGGATGGTGTGTCGGCTACGCGTAAGGGGATCCGAGTCGTTCTGGTCTCTGGTGTTCACACAGCGCCCGATGGCGTGGTCAAAACCTGACCGATCAGCCAAGCGATAAACCGGCCTACGCTCAGTAGCAGGCCCACAAAGCCCCCAATCTTGAACCACGGGCTGTTGGTGACCGAATCGACAACGGCTCTGAGCCGAGACCCGTAGACATCGATCGGTTTTGCTTGCGTCTTCAGCCCTCCCTGCCACTGCCTTTCAGCGATCGTAGCGATGAGGCTTACCTTGCGCAACGTGGATTGGTGGAGCAGGACGTACTGCTTGTCGACGAAGGCTTGCGCTTCCTCTTTGCCGGTGAGAAAACCGAGCATCGTCATCTCGTTGTACTTAGCTAGTTGCTCTAGGCGCTGGTGTCCAATGTAATTGGGCCCGTAGATGTCTTGCAGAAGCGCAGAAAGGTCAATCTGTCGCTCGGGCTGGATCTCTACGGGGGTGCCTTTGAGGACCTTATACCTGTGAGCGATCGCTGGGAAGCCGTAATTTGAGTCCCGCATGTTCCAGTGGAGCCACTTGAAGCCCTGCTTCTGTTGCATGGTCTCGTAGAACGCATCTAGCATCGACTTCTCTAGGGCGTCATATTGGGTCTCGATATCCTTAGCAACGACGCCTTTGATCTCGGCGAACTGATGTATCGAGAACGAGTCGGCGGTTCCCGTCTCGAGGTTCTTGATAGCGATGGACGTGACTCTTCGTGAGCTTCCTTCCGGATTGTCGCGGAAGCTCTCGCAGGAGTAGTGAATAGCGCAGCATATCCCCGGGGCGCGAAACAGCTCTTCCAGTTTGGCAAGAGCCCGGGCTCGCACCACTAGCCGTTTATTTGCGTCAGCCATTTGACAAATCGTACCGCGCTTCTTACTGATGACCGATAGCAATTTGGAGTTCCGCCCGCAGAGTGCAAACCTTTCCGAGATGCTACGGTCCGGATCTCTCTACCGGGTGCCTTGTGTCATAAACGGTCGTTGTCTAGCCGCCACAGATTCATCATGGTCCGTAAGCCCGTTGCACAACGGTAAAAGAGACTTTGACATTTACGTAGACTGGCGTTAGTGACCGCCTCGCCCAACGCGCGCTCCAGGCTCTATGCCGTCGCGGAGCGGCAAGCGGGCTACTTCACCGCCTCCCAGGCCCGTGAGGCCGGCTACAGCCGCGCATCGCAGCACTACCACCAGAAGGTCGGCAACTGGCGGCGCGAGGGCCACGGCCTCTACCGCCTCGAGCGCTTCCCCCGCACCGAGGGCGAGCACTACGTGCGGCTCATGCTGTGGAGCCGCGACCGCGCCGGCCGCGTCCAGGCCGCCCTGTCCCACGAGACCGCCTTGCAGGCCTACGAGCTGAGCGACGTCATGCCCGCCAGCATCCACCTGAGCGTCCCCAAGGGCTTCCGCAAACGACCGCCCGCCGGCGTCGAGCTGCACCGCCAGGACCTTGCGGCGTCCGACGTGACCGAGCGCGACGGGTACCGCATCACCACGCCCCTGCGCACCCTGCTCGACGCCGCCGCTTCTCCCCTGAGCGCCGAACACCTGGCAACTGCGGTGCAGGACGCGCTTGAAAAAGGCCTGGTGCGTAAGCGGCTGCTGGAAGCAGCGCTCGAGGGATCCCCCGATAGCGTCAAGGCGCGGTTCGCCGGGATCGGGCTGCCGTGATCTACCGCCCGCCAGCGCTCCGTCGGGCGAAGGCGCGAACCGATGAGGCAACGAGAACCTACCGGGCGGGACCGGGTTCCCGCTCCAGCCTCAGTGGGCC
>CALCHY010000116.1 GCA_937907415.1 uncultured Trueperaceae bacterium | reverse complement strand
CCCGAAGAACGCAACCCACAATGCAGCGCCTGCGACCCCGACATCGGCGAGTGGCACGACCGCTTCCCCCGCCAGAAGGCCACGATTGAGTACCTCAACGCGAACCGGCGGCACTTCTACTGGCTGCCCCAGAGGTGGTTAGAACGCCTCGGCGAGACCCCAGCGGCCACGGGCTAGCCCTAAGCCCCCAAAGCGCTCCTGCGGCCCCTGACGCAAGCCCAAGGGCAAGGGCGTAGGTTGGAGCGGGCGCCCTATCTAGTGGCGATTCGCTGGGTGACTCTGTGGCCGGCCAGCCGCAGACTTCCGCGCCTTCACAGGGGAGAAGAACCTCCGGTCTAGGGGCGCGCCCTCCTGCGGCTCCACAAGCACGTGCTCAAGAAACTCCTCCACTGCCTCCACAACCTCACGCGCATACTCCAAGCTCACCTCGCGCCACTCAAAGCGAGGATTCTCGAATATCAGCAGCACCTTTCCGTCTACAGACCTAGCGCCAAGTTCCAGGCCGGTGCCCACTCGAACGAATCCACCATGGTGAATGAGCTTGTTCCGCAACTTGATCGCGCGCGTCAATAGTCCGGCCATAGGGCGCTGCTTGTCGAACTCGACTTCCTTCCCTAAAACCTCAACCGTCAACTGCTGCATTCGGCCCCGCAAGCTGACCGGAAACCGTCGCTCTAACGAGCGCAGCGGAGTGCTTCCGCCATCCATCGCTTCCCGATTCGCCAGGGCATTCAGCAAGGCCACGTCTGTCGCCCGCGCCAGGTGCGCGACGGCAGCTACAACCGCAGACGACGCCGCAGACGACAACTGCACCTCATCACCCGCGAGCTCGGCAAGTTCCAATAGGCTCTTCGCGCTATCCAAGGCATCGGGAGTCAGCATCGATACCACGTATGTGGTCTTGGACAAATCGCTCACGACACCACGGTAGGACGCGCACCCAGCGGCCGTATGCCAGAAACACCTCCCAGCACTACTCAGGTAGTCGAGAAAGCCCCAAGGGCAACCGCGGAGGCATGAGCAAGAACGAGCGCACACGGGAACTCGAGAAACGCATCATCGAACGCCAGGAAACCTACGACCAGCTCCCCGCCAACAGCACCGAACACGCCATGCTCCTAGAAGAGATCGAAGAAGCCCTACACGAGCTCGCGGAACACACCAGCACCAGCCTCGACGACCTTATCCCCGACCTCGAACGACGCCACATGCTCAACATCAGCTACTGACCCAACCGTGGGGTCACTTAGGCGGGCGCATTAGCCGGGATCAGGATGCAAACCCGTGATCACCCGCACCTCGTCTGGCGCGTCAAGGTAGATCACTATCAAAGTCTCGTTGTTCGGGAACGCCCACGCCTGCGTAAGCACCGCGCGCCCGTCCTGCACCTCAGGGCGTTCGATTACCAGTTGATATCCCGCTATCTCAAGCTCAAGCGTCATTAGGTTCACGACGCTGTTCATGCTGCCGCGCATCCCATAGCACCGGACCACGGCATCCTCACGGTCCTCGCACGTGTCAAGGAGCAGACGCTCAGTTCCGTAGGGAAGCCGCACCTCGGGCGCTAAATCAAACACTGTGACTGGCACGCGCTGCGCCCACCCCACACCCACCAGGAAAAGCACCAGCACCAGCAAAAGCCTCATGCCGCGAGGGTAGCAAACGCCCCTCACAACGTACTTACAGGCAACATCTCCATCTACTGATCCAAGAGCGGCCCAGGAGTCCTGGGCCGCTCTTCTGCTTACCGGAAGAAAGCACGCTGCGCGAGCACGCGGGCAGTAAGGCAGAACGACTCAGCGCCCAACCAGCCCAGGATGCGTGGGCCGCTCCCCCGTCACGGCGCGCTCCCGAGCTGCACCCAGAAAAAGTAAGCGCCCCAAAGGGCGCACCAGAACGGCATGAGAACGGACTACGGCACCCTCGCCAAGACCATGCGCGCCCTCAAGGCAGAAGCCGCAACC
>CALCHY010000115.1 GCA_937907415.1 uncultured Trueperaceae bacterium | reverse complement strand
CCGGCGGTGACGCCGAAACCAAGCGCCAGCGGCAGCGCGACGAACGCGACCGTTACGCCGGCGAGAACGTCGACGCGGAAGTACTTGGGGCGATAATCAGAGGCCTTCGGTAAGAACTTGAGAACACGCGTGAGCGACCCGCTAGAGCGGGGCGATTGATCGAGCACCCGTGGCGCTCCCTTCTAAAGATCGGCAGTGGCCTAACGTGGCCAGGGATCCCAACCTGAATGATGAACCGTTACGCCTCGGCTTACAAGGCCCTTCTGCGCCCACAAGTACGGCGCCTGACGGTAGGCTGGCGAGATGACCTCCGACTTCTTGACCGACCTACTGCTAGTGGTGCCTCACCCAGATGACGAGGTGTTCGGTTCGGGCGCGATGTTGGCGCGCACCGCGGCGCGTGGCAAGGCCGCCACTCTCACCCTCACGCGTGGAGCCGCCGGATTGACGCTTGGCCTCACCACCCGCGCCGGCTTGGCTGACAGGCGCGAGGGCGAACTGCGTGCCGCGCTGGCCACGCTTGGCGTGCAGGACATCACGATCCTCGACTACCAAGATTACGTGCCGGACGCCAACCGGGGCATGCCGGAGCATCCAGGCCTCGTTGCGGCCGACCACGCCGCGGTGCTTGCCGCGGTGCTTGACGCCTTCGACCGCACTCGCCCACGCGCGGTGCTAACCTTCCCGCCCAACGGGGCTAACGGACACCCTGACCACTGCTTCACGAACGCCATCGTGCTCGAGGCCTTCGCCAAGGCCAGCACCAAGCCAGAGCGCCTCTACTACTTCGCGAGCGCCACGCCGTTCGTCGGTCCGCAGCGTCCCGGCTTCCTAGAAGAGAGCGAGATGCACGCGCGTTACCTGGCGCCGACCCACACGGCAGCCGCCGGCGCGGAGCTCGTAACGAAGCTCTCGGCCATGGCCTGCCATGAGACCCAAGCGCTATCCGTGCTCGGCTTCATGCGCCAGCACGCGGCGCGCCTCCTCGACGAGACCTTCCACCGCGCCTACCCGCCGGTCGCGGCTGGCGTGGGCATGACGGTGGTCGAGCTCCTCTGAGCGCGGCCATCGCCGCGCAGATGTGGCAACGTTCGCGTCCAGGACGGTAGCTCGTGGTAGCCTTGCGCATGCTTTTCAGGCGTCAACGCGCGCCAGACCTTAGTTCTGCTCAGGAGGCGCTCGCCAAGGGGCAGTATGACGTCGCCTTCGCGGTCCTCGAGAACGCAGTCAAACGCGGCCCCGACAAGGCCGTAAACGGGCTCGCGTGGCTGCAGCTGGCTGCCGTCTATGCGCTCTACGGCGACGAGGGCCTCGAGAACGGCCAACCCGCACTGCGCAACGCCGTCGGCGCCGATCCGAAACTCGCATCGCGGCCCCTCTACCGCGCGCTCTTCTGGGAGTTCGCCGCCTACCGCGGCGCGCCCCTCAGCGACGTCAAGCGCGGCCTGCGCGAGGTGCCAGAAAGGCCATCCGAGCTGGAAGGCGCTCCACAGTTCGACGCGACGGCCTCCTACCATGCGGCCGCCGCGCTCTTCGCCGTGGACGCGGCCAAGAGCGCCGCGCGGCGGCTCAGCGCGCTAGACGACGCCGTGCTACCCGCGTACCTCGAGTGGCGGCGCTGGTCGCTAATAGGTCAGTGCAGCGAAGTGCTCGGCGAGTGGGAAGAGGCCGCCGCCGCGTTCACGGCCTCAGTAGCGCAGGCGCCAGAACTCGAGCGTGACGCCGAGCGGCTCAGCCTAGCCGGCGCGCTCGTCGAGCTCTTCAGAACGGAAGAGGCCCTCGAGCAGCTCGCCGCCATCGACGACGAACTCATGCCGCCACAGGAGCGGGCCGTGCACCGCTACCTCCAGGGCCGCGCGCATCTCGACCTCGACAACCCCAATCTCGCCCTCGAGTACCTGCGAGAGGCAGCCCTGATCGACGACGAGTTGGGCGGCCCGACTTACAGCGTTGCGTTCGCAACGGCGCAGGCGCTAACGGCGGCCGGGCGCTCTGCGGAGGCGACCACGGCGTTCGATAAGGCGTTAGCGAGCGTGCCTGCCGAGCACCGCGCCTTCACCCAGCACGAGGCGGCGTACGCCCTCATCGAGTGCGACCGCCTGACGGAAGCCGAGGCCCTCCTCGGCGAGGTCGTGACTGACCCGTCATACTCGCACCGCGGCGACGCTCTTGCTGACCTCGCGGACGTGCGGTTGCGCCGCGGTGAACTCGACTCCGCCCACGCCCTCGCCCAGGAGGCGCTCGAGTTGGGGGCCACGGCACCCGCCTGCATCACCTTGGGCAGCGTGGCTTTCGAGTATTACCGCCTCGAGGACGCCGCCGCCTGGTACGAGCAGGCGCTGAGCGCCAGCCAGACGGGCGATCCGTTCTGGGTGGCGGCGCAGCAGATGCTCGCGGACGTCTACTCGCAGATGGGCGAGGAGTACGCTGCCCGCGTGCTGGTGCATGCGCGAGCGGCCCTCGAGCACACCGACGTCGGCAGCGAGTGGTACCTGCCCCTCAAGCAGTACGTCGATGACGCCAAGGGCCTGTTGGGTGGCTTCGAGCGCGTGCTCAACTGACCAAAGATGGTTGCGGAGGCTAACGGCTGATGGAAGGACTACTCATCGCCGAGCAGTTGCGCGCGCTTAGGCCGCTCCTGCCGGCCGAGCGCCTCGCGTGGCGTTTCCCTGACGACCGCACGGCGGTGCTGCCCCTCGCCGGTGGTGGGTCGTTGTGGCTCGGCAGTCGGCCGCCGCGGCCGTTCGTCGCCATGCGCGAAGGGGCACCCGAGCAGAGCCGGCCCCGCACACCGCTGCAGCAACAGCTAGCTGCCCGGGCAGTCGGTCCGCTAGTGGCGGTCGAGCAGGCGGCGCGCGACCGCGTGTTCACCCTCACGTTCGGGCCCTCGAAGGGCTTCGTGCCTGTGCCAGGCGTCGAGCTCGTCGTTGAGCTCACCGGCCGTAACGCCAACCTCGTCCTGGTGGAGGACGGCCACATCATCGGAGTCGAACGCCAAGTGCTGGCCGAGCGCAACCGCTACCGCGAGCTGCGCGTCGGCATCGCCTATCGCCCGCCACCGCCATACAGCAAGCTCGATCCCGTCCTGGCGACTGCCTCCGACATCGCGGCGACGTTGGCCGGCAAGCGCATCGGCCAGGTAGCGAGCGTGATCGACGGCGTCGGGCCCGAAGCTGCTGTGGCGTTGGCCGCGGCGCTAGCAGCAGAGGGAGCCGACACTAGCGTGCCCCTCGCTGGTGACGCCTTGACGGCAGCAACGAAGCTCGTGGCGGAGTTCGCCGCGCGCCCCGCCGCGTTCATGGAGCGCTGGGGCGGAAAGGCCGATCCCATGAGCGCCGCGCGTGACGAACGCCAGGCGCACGCCCGCGACCAGCTGACGCGCGTACTCGAGAAGGAACTAGCGTTGGCGCGGCGCAAACTCGCCGACGCGCGCGCGGCCGTGACGGCCACCGCCGGGGTCGACGACCTGCGCGCCAGCGCCGACCTGCTGTTGGCCAGCGCGGCTAGCGTGCCTAGCGGCGCTGCGCGCGTGACGCTGGTCGGTTTCGATGGCGCACCAGTCGACGTGGTGTTGGACCCGCGGCTAGACGCAGCAGGCAACGCGGCCGCGCGTTACGACCAAGCACGCAGGCGCGTGGCCAGGGCGAAGCGCGCGACCGACCTAGTGCCAGAACTCACGGCCGCCGTTGCCGCCGCGGAGAGCGACCTGGCAGGTGTGGCTGAGCTGCCAGCCACAGCCGTTGCCGCCCGGCTGCAGGCCGCAACCAAGGAGTCAGAGAAGGCAGGCGCGCGCGCTGCCGTACCGGGCATCAGGTTCAAGGGCCCTCACGGCTTCGAGGTCGTCGTGGGCCGCAACGCCCGCGACAACGACAAGGTCACGTTCCAGGTCGCTCGTAGCCGCGATCTGTGGCTGCACGCGCAGGGTTACCGCGGTTCACACGTTGTGGTGCGTTCTGGCGGGAAGGACGTGCCGTTCGACACGGTGCTCTTCGCCGCCCGCCTGGCGGCTGGTCATTCCGAGGCGCGGCGCGAGGACCGCGTGGCGGTCGACTACACGGAACGCAAGAACGTCTGGCGCCCAAAGGGTGGGGCGCCAGGGGCGGTCAACTTCGCGCACCACCGGACGGTGGTCGTGGCGCCAGCGCGTGACGACGAGGGCGCCAAGGGTTGAGGCCGCGGCGTGCCACGGCGCGCATCGCCACAACTGTTAGCTAGCTTTGCCTGCCGACCCGAAGACGCGCATGCGTTCGGCCACAACGGCCTTCATCTCTTCGCGCGCCGGCCCGAGGATCTTGCGTGGATCGAACTCTTCGGCCTTGGCGCCGAGGACCTCGCGCACGCGGGTCGTGAACGCGAGCCGCAAGTCGGTGTCCGTGTTGATCTTGGCGATCCCCTCGGTGACGGCCTGTCGCACGTCGTCCTCGTGGATACCGGAAGCGTCGGCCATCACGCCGCCCGTGGCCCTGAAGCGCGCGACTAAAGCGGCTGGCACTCCGGAGGCACCGTGCATGACGAGCGGTTGCTTGACTAGCTCAGCGATGGCCCTGATGCGGGCGTGGTCGATGAACGGCCGCCCCTTGCCCTTGAACGCCCCGTGCGAAGTACCGATGGCGACGGCGAGGTAGTCTGCGCCGCTCTCGGCCATGAAACGCTCGGCCTCGTCTGGGTGCGTGAGGGTGGCGTCTTCCGCGCTGACGTTCACGTGTTCCTCGATGCCGCCAAGCCGCCCGATCTCGGCCTCGACCGTAACGCCGACGGCGTGCGCCGCCTCGACTACCCGCCGTGTCTCCGCCACGTTCACGTCCTCGTCGGAGTGCGACATGTCGATCATCACGGAGGTGAAACCCAAGCGGATGGCGCGCAGGCACGACGCGTAGCTCGAGCCGTGGTCAAGGTGAATGGCGACGGGCACGCTCGCGCCGCCGCCAAGGAACTTCACGATCTCGACGAGGCCCGGACCACCGAACTTGAGGGCCCCTTCGGATAGCGACACGATGACGGGGCTCCTGAGCTCCTCTGCCGCCTCGATGATGGCTTGCGTGATCTCCAGGTCGTTCGTGTTGAATGCGCCAACGCCGTAACCACCTGCGCGGGCGGCTGCGAGTATCTCGAGGCCGGTGACTAGTCCCATGCCGGGATTATACCGTCAGCTACGGTCATTGTTACTTCTGCCCTTGGCTTTCGCTTGCTTCGGCGGCAGGGTAGACCGGCCACTAAGATAGCCGCCCGCGCCGGCGAGCGCCAACGCCACAAGCAGCGTGAGCGGCTCCTCGCGCTGGAAGAAGACGAGCGCAAGGAGGAGTAGCACGGCCGAAGACATGCGCCCGAAGAAGGCGCGCCGCTCTGGCAGGAGGCGCTGTGGGTCGAAGGTGAGGATGTGCACGACGACGTAAGTGATGAGGATGACGACGAAGTAGACCCACACTGGCACGGCTGCGAGGAAATCCATCAGGCAGCCGCCAACAGGGGCAGTGCGCGCTTAGCTACCGCGCAGGCGTTGGTGACCGCCGTCTTGACGTGCCACTGCGTCTTATCGCGCACGCCTACGGCGTTGCTCACGCCGCGGAGTTGCACGAGCGGTACGCCGAACGCTAGGGCGACTTGCGCTACGGCGCCACCCTCCATCGACTCGATGGCAACGCCGTGGCGCCGAGCGAGCCACTTGGCGTGCGCATCGTCAGCCGTTACGGAGTCGCTGGTGGCGAACGGCGCCACCGCCACGCCGAGCTCATGCCCGAGGCGCGTGACGAAGCGCTGGTCGAACCACAGCCGGTTGTAGCTCGGTGGGTCGGTTTCGAGGAGCGGGAAGCCGATGGCGTCCAAGCCCTCCCACGCGGGCCCGTACCCTACACCGCTGTCTACCTGCGTCTCGCTGTTCGCCAGCGCGACGTCGCCGATCTCGAGCCCAGCGCCAGGGTAGGCGCCGCCGATGCCGACGAGGACGAGGTAACGCGGGCGCACGGCGCTGAGGGCGAGCGCAGTTGCCGCCGCCGCGTTGACCTTGCCAACGCCGGTAGTCGCCAGCACGATCTCCATGCCGTCGAGGCGGCCCTTGCGCCGCTCCCACCAGCGCGCCGCCCCGTGGCTAGGGCCGCCGTCATGGGCGAGGTGCCCGAAGTCCGTGAGGGCGGTCTCGAGGGGCGCCACCTCACCTTGAGTGGCGCTGAGCACCAATATCGGGCCGCCCGTCACTGCAGGCCCATCATGCGGCGACCGGCGGCATGTCGAGGAGGGCGCGCACGAACGCCGCCGCGTCGTACGGCTGGAGGTCGTCTTGAGCTTCGCCGACGCCGATGAACTTGATGGGTATGCCGAGCTCGCGCGTGATCGGCAGCAGTATGCCGCCCTTCGCGGTGCCGTCCAGCTTAGTGACGATGACGCCCGTAAGCGTGACGGCGTCGTGGAACTTGCGCGCCTGCTCGAGCCCGTTCTGGCCCGTCACGGCGTCGAGCACGAGCCAGGTGTCCCGCGGTTCGCGCTCGTCCGCTTTGGCGATGACGCGCTTGACCTTCTTCAGCTCTTCCATGAGGTTGTGCTTGGTGTGCAGGCGGCCGGCTGTGTCTACCAGGAGCAGGTCGCTGCCGCGCGCCTTGCGTTGCTGGGCGGCGTCGAACGCTACGGCGCCGGGGTCAGCGCCGTCCGGGCCGGTGACGGTCGGGATGCCGAGACGCTCACCCCACACGGCCAACTGGGCGCTGCCTGCCGCGCGGAAGGTGTCGCCTGCCGCGAACATCACGCTGCGCCCATGCGAGCGGTAGTAGTTGCCGAGCTTGGCGATCGTCGTCGTCTTGCCGACGCCGTTCACGCCGACGACCATGACGACCTTGCCTGCCGGCTCGACGACGTTGCGAGTGACGTCGAGCGTGAACCCGACGCGGCGCAGCTTCTGGCGCATGCGGTCCGGCTCTAGTTGGTCGAGGAGCGCCACTTCGAGCGCTTCGCGGAACGGGGTGCCGCGCTCGCGCTCCTTCTTGGCCTCGGCGACGACCTGCGCGGCCAGTTTGCCGCCTACGTCGGCGCTGATCAGCGCCACCTCGAGGTCCTCCCAGTCCATCTCCCAGGCGGTGCCCTGGCCGCCACCGAACGTGGCTGCACGTGTGCGGTTAAGGCCGCTACGTAGGCGATCGAACCAACTCATCTGCTTCCTTCGCCTTCGGCGGCGCGAACGGCCGGCGCGCCGTGGCTCTTGACGCGGCTCTTGGCGGCAGCTGCCGCGGCAGCCTTGCGCGCCTTCTCCTCGTCGATGAGGCGTTGCGGGTCGTCGTCAGGCAATCCAGCGTCGATGAACGTGAGGGCCTGGCCGATGCGCCTAAGCGACTCGCGTTTGCCGAGCGTGACGATCAGGTCGGTGACGCCAGGAGCGTTCGTCGTGCCGGTAAGCGCCGCGCGCAAGGGCATGAGCACCTTGCCCATCGGCACCGCCTGCGCCTGAACGTAGTCGCGTAGCATGTCGTCCACACCGTCGTAATCGAAGAACTCGAGGATCGACAGCTCGCGCTCGACGTCCTGCAGGAACGACTGCCCGGCGGCGAGCTGCTTGCGGGCCGGCTCGTCGTAACGCAACGTGGTGGCGAAGAAGTACCCGGCTTGCTCGACGATCTCACTTAGGGTCTCGGCGCGTGGACGCAGGATGTCCACGATGTCGAGGAGGTAATCCTCGTCCTGCACGTCGTAACCCTCGCCCTCCAAGAGCGGGGCAAGGCGGCGCGCTACCTCTTCGAGGCTGAGGAAGTCGCGCAGGTACTTGGCGTTGACGTTGCGAAGTTTCTTGAGGTCGAACACGGGGCCGCCAAGCGAAACGCGGTCGATGTCGAACTCCTTGATCATGTCTGCCACGCTGAAGTACTCGCGGCCGTCCGGCATGCTCCAACCCATGTTGGCGAGGAAGTTGAGGAGCGCCTCTGCCAAGTAACCCTGTTGGCGGTAGGAGTCGACCGACGTGTCGAGCTTGCGCTTGCTGACCTTGCTGTGGTCCGGGTTGCGCAGGAGCGGCATGTGGATGAACTCAGGCAGGGTCCACCCGAACGCCTGGTAGAGGAGGACGTGGATGGGCGTGCTAGTGACCCACTCCTCGGCGCGGATCACGTGGGTGACACCCATCAGGTGGTCGTCGACGACGTTGGCCATGTGGTAGGTGGGGTAGCCGTCGCTCTTCATGAGCACGGGGTCGCGGATCTCGGAGTTGGGGATGGTCACGTCGCCGCGCAGCCGGTCGACGAACGTCGTTGACCCGTCGTCTGGCGTGATGAGGCGCACGACGTTGGCCTCGCCAGCGGCGTGGCGCCGCGCCTGTTCCGCGGCGGGCATGGTGCGGCCGCGGCCGTCGTAGCCGAGAGGTTGCGCGTGGCGCTTCTGCTCGGTGCGCATGGCGTCAAGCTCCTCAGAGGTCTCGAACGCGCGGTAAGCGTGGCCTGACTCGAGGAGTTTGTCCACGTGCTGGTGGTAGATGTCCAGGCGTTCGCTCTGGCGGTACGGGCCGTTCGGCCCTCCGAGTTCGGGGCTCTCGTCCGGCGTGATGCCTAGCCACGTGAACATCTCGAGTATGCGCGCCTCTGCGCCAGCCTGGAACCGCTGGCGGTCAGTGTCTTCCAGCCGGAATATGAAGCGCCCACCGTAACGCTTGGCGAACGCGTAGTTGAAAAGCCCGATGTAGGCCGTGCCGACGTGCGGGTCCCCCGTCGGTGAGGGTGCGATCCTGGTGACGACTTCCATGGAGGCGCCTCCTATGCCGGCATCATAGCCCGGCTTGCAGTGCGTGAAACGTCGCGCCCAGCGTCCCCGGCGCGTTTTCCGGTGGCCGCTCGCGGCTCAGCGGGTGACGGCGAGGTAGACGAGCGTGAAGGCGGAAACCGCCCACAAGTAAGGCGAGAAGATACGGAACTGCCCGCGACGCAGGACCGCGAACACGACCATCAAGGCCAAGTAACCGACTACGAACGAAGTCGCGACCATGACGACGAGCGGGAGGACCTCGACGTCTGCTGCCAGCACGTCGCTCGCTCCTAAGATGGCGACGCCGAATGAAACGACGAGGTAGAGGAGGAACGAGAGGCGGGGCGCTAGGTCCTTGTCAACGCCGCGCCACAGGAGCGCTGAGATGGTCGACCCGCTGCGTGAGATGCCCGGGACAACGGCGAGGCCCTGCACGAGACCGCCGACGAGGGCGTCCTTGTAAGTCACCTCGCGCACCTCGTGCTTTCCGCCCTGCCGCGGGGCGAACCAGAGGATGAAGCCCGTGACCGCCAAGCCGATGGCAACGGGCAGCGGCGCGTTGAAATGCTCGAAGAGCGGCTTGAACAGCAGCGCGAGGATGGCGGTCGGGATGGAGCCAACGAGGACGAGGATGGCGAGGCGCCAACCTGGCTCGCGCCTGGCGTCCGCGGAGCCCAGTCCGCGCACGAAGCCGCCTAGCGCGGAGGCGACGTCGCGCCGCAGGTAGATGAGCACGGCGAGGAGCGTGCCCGTGTTGGTGGCGATGTCGACCCAGAGGCCGAGGTTCTCGCCCCAACCGAGGAAATAGTGGGCCAGCACGAGGTGACCCGAGCTCGAGACCGGCAGGAACTCGGTGAGCCCCTGGACGATGCCCAATACCGCTGCTTGGATGACGCTCACGTGGGTGGCCTCCTAAGTGCGTTACGGCGCATAGGGGCCACGCACTGGTAAGAAGAAGCGAGGCGCCTTAGTGGAGCGCCTCGCCTGTAGTTCAACCTTGCCTTCGTCAGGGGTGGCCCGACGTTCGAATACTTAGCGCTTGCTGTACTGCGGCGCGCGCCGTGCCTTCTTGAGGCCGTAAAGCTTGCGCTCGACGATACGCGCGTCGCGCGTGAGGTGGCCCTTGTCCTTGAGCACGGGGCGGTAGTTCGGGTCGACTTTGAGGAGCGCACGAGCGACACCTAGTTTGATGGCGTCAGCCTGGCCGCTTGGCCCGCCGCCCTTGACGGTGATGTACGCATCGTAGCGACCGGCGGTGTTCGTGTCCTTCAGTGGTTCAAGGGCCTGCACGCCCGCCAGGATGCCGCGGAAGTACTCCTGGAACTCACGGCCGTTGACCGAGATGCGGCCGTTGCCTGGGCGCAGGAACACGCGGGCGACGGCTTCCTTGCGGCGGCCGGTACCGTAGAACTGATCCATCAAGCCAACTCCAACTTCTTGGGCTGCTGGGCGACGTGCGGGTGCGCCTCGCCGGCGTACACCTTGAGGCGACGGATGAGACGGCGCCCCATGCGGGTCTTGGGCAACATGCCCCAGACGGCGTGCTCCAGAACGCGGACGGGGTGCTTGTCGAGCATCTCGCGCGCGGTGGTCTCCCGAAGGCCGCCTTGGTATCCGGTGTAGCGGCGGTAGACCTTCTGGTCGAGCTTACGGCCGGTGAACTGCACCTTCTCGGCGTTGATGACGATGACGAAGTCACCGCCTGGCTGGTTAGGCGTGTAAGTGGGCTTGTGCTTGCCCTTCAACACGGAAGCGATCTGAGTAGCGAGCCGTCCGACCCGCTGGCCGGCGGCGTCAATGACGACCCAGTCGTGGTCGAGCTCGGTTGGAAAGTAAGTCTTCAAGGTAGTCACGTCCTAGCGAATGCTTTGTCGGTCTGATCGGGGCGACAAAACTTGATGCCAAAGGGGACTCTAGCACGCCGCGTTGTGCCGTGTACAGGCCAGTGTATGTCAGTCCGCGCGTCGAGCGCCTCCGCTAAGATGTGAGGCACTGTTCAACCGCACTGCAACGGAGCACCAACTAGCTACTCGAGGGGTGAGCAAGTGAGAACTCTTGGTCGGATCGTCATCGTCTTACTACTACTCATCGTCGTCGTGGTGGGCGCTGGCTTCATCTACCTGCGCTCCTCCCTGCCGAAGGTCTCTGGCGAGATAACCGTATCCGGCCCTAGTGGCGAGATCGAGATCGTGCGTGACGCCGACGCCATCCCGCATATCTACGCAGCCAGCCACGCGGACGCCGTCTTCGGGCTCGGCTTCGTCCACGCCCAGGACCGCTTGTGGCAGATGGAGTTCCAGCGCCGCGTCGGCAGCGGCAGGCTCTCTGAGGTCATCGGCTCGGCCACGCTAGGTACTGACAAGTTCATCCGTACGCTCGGGGTCAAGCAAGCGGCTGAGAGCGGCCTCGAGGCGCTGTCTGGCACCGCTCGAGACCTGATCGACGCGTACGTTGCAGGCATCAACGCCTACTTGGCGCAGCGCAGGGGCGCCCTGCCCGTCGAGTTCCTCCTCCTTGGCTTCGAGCCTGATGAGTTCGAGGCGGTAGACGTCCTCGTGTGGGCCAAGATGATGGCGTGGGACCTCGGCGACAACTGGAGTGACGAGCTGCTCCGCGCCCAACTCGTCAAGCAGCTAGGAAGCGGCGACGTCGAGGGCATGATCAAGGAGTTGTGGCCTGGCTATGACGATGCGAGCACGGTGATCGTGCCGCCAGGCATCGCCGACTACCTCGAGGACCTAGACGTAACTGGCCTCCTAGCCCTGGCCGGGCCGCCTAAACCTGACGGTTACGGTTCGAACAACTGGGTGTTGGCTGGTGACAAGACCGCTAGCGGCTACCCGCTCCTCGCCAACGACCCGCACCTCAGCCTGCAGGCGCCGTCGCTGTGGTACTTCGCGCACCTCGTCGCCCCGGGCGTCAACGTTATCGGCGCCTCGTTGCCTGGCACGCCAGCCGTTCTCCTCGGCCGCACCGACCATCACGCGTGGGGTTTCACCAACAACGGCGCCGACGTGCAGGACCTCTACCTCGAGCGGCTCGACCCAGCGGACGCCGGGCGTTATCTGACGCCGACCGGCTCAGAGGCGTTCACCGTGCGCCAGGAGACGATCAAGGTGAAGGGCGAGGCCGACGTCGTGCTGCAAGTCAGGAGCACACGCCACGGCCCGGTCATCTCCGACGTCGACTCGCGCTCGCAGGAGGCGGCCGCGGGGCCGCTCGGCGGGAAGGACACCGTGCTTGCGTTCGCCTGGACGGCGCTCGAGCCGGGTGACAGAACCATCGAGGCCGTCCTTGGCATGAACACGGCCACGAGTTACGGCGAGTTCCGATCGGCTCTCGAGCTCTTCGTTGCACCGATGCAGAACATCGTGTACGCCGACGTGGACGGGGTGGTGGCGTACTACGCCCCGGCGTTCGTGCCGATCAGGGCCTCTGGCACGGGCGCTGTGCCAACGCGCGGTTGGACGGGCGAGGGCGACTGGCTAGGCATGGTGCCGTTCGACGAGTTGCCGCACGTGCTGCAACCGGCTAGCGGGCGCATCGTTACTGCCAACCAACGCATGGTGCCGGACGACTACCCTCACTACCTGACGTCAGACTGGACCGCGCCGTACCGCGCCGAGCGCATCAATGACCTGCTCGACGCGCAGGCGCTCGCCACGGTCGACTACTCGGTCGCCACACAGCTCGATCAAGTGTCGTTGATGGCACGCGAGTTCGTGCCCCTCGCGCAGAACGCTCCAGCGGCAAGCGATGGCGCCAAGAAGCTGCAAGCGCTGCTCGTTGGCTTCGACGGCAACATGACGGCGGAGGGCCGCGCGCCACTCGCGTTCGCGGCGTGGTACCGCCAGTTCGCTTACTCGCTCTACCGCGACGACCTCGGCAGCGTCGCCTCCAACTTCTTCAACTTGCGTCCAGAACTCACGCGCGCCATCTTGGCGGGCAAGCCAGACTGGTGCGACGACCTAACCACGACCGGCATCGAGTCGTGCGAGCAGATGGCGGCGCTCGCGCTCGACGCTGCCTGGAACGAGTTGGTCGGGGCCTTCGGGGCCGATTCCACGAAGTGGAGCTGGGGCAAGGCGCACCAGGCCGTGCACGACCATGACGTGCTTGGCGGCATCCCAGTGCTTAGCTCGCTCGCCAACTTGAAGGTCGGCAATGGCGGCGACGGCTTCAGCGTCAACGCGGCAGGCTTCGGACTGAAGTTCGGCTCCTTCGAGCAGACGCACGGCCCCGGCTACCGCAGCGTTTACGACCTGGCAAGCGGCGGTGGGTGGTTCATCCACGGCACCGGCCAATCTGGCAACCTCATCTCCCGCCGCTACCGCGATTACCTCGAGCGCTGGCAGCAAGGCACCATGCTGCCGATGCGCGTCGACCGCGCCGCGGCCGAGAAGGGCGCGATCGGCACGCTGCGCCTGCAGCCGCGCTAGTGGAGGCGCGGAGGCGGCTGCGCCTCGAACCGTGGGGCGTCGGCTACGGCGGCTCATGGCAGGACACCGGTCAGGAGCAGGGCGAGGGCGAGACTGCCGCCAACACGCTGGACAGCAGGGCCGTAGAGATAGAGGTGCCGCTCGACGCCTGGCGTGGGCTGCGCCCCACCGCACCTGCCGCCATCTCGAAGGTCCTGTTCTTGGACGGGGTGCGCAGGATCGAGGCGCGCGGGCTGCTAGACGACAGCGACGGACAGACGTTCGCCGCGCTCGGGAGTTGCGCCGTTGGCGCCGTCGAGTGCAGCCCAGCTGGCGGTACCGTTGCGCGCGCGGCGATCGAGCCGGTCGTGGAGCGCTGGTGCGCCATCGCGACCGACCGCTTGAAGGAACCTGACCTCGAGGTGCGCAGCATGGCGGGCGCTCAAGCGCTCGTTTACCGCATGGTGGCGGCCAAGGGCGACGACCAGCAGGCGCCCGTCGACGAGCTGCAGCGGCTCATGCGCGAGGCCGAGAGCCGGATGGCGACGAGGCTGCGGCGGACCTTGGCGCATGACGCGGCGGCTGAGCAGGTGGCTGGCGGCGCGTTGCTCGTCTGCGACGGCCCGCGGCCGCTCCTCGGAGCAGACGAACGCGTCGTCGGTTACCTCAAGAGCCTGCAGCAGCAGCGCCTGCCGCCCGCGGCGTTCGCGGCCGTGCGCGCCCTCGAGGAGGGTGAACGCTCACCCATCTACGTCGTAGGGTCAGGACCTCACGCCCGCTTCGAGTGGTACTTGCGACTCCGCGACCCGCGGCCGTGGCTCCACTCGCTGGCGGGCGCCGTGCGCCTGCAGGCGCATGCTGGTGAGGAGCCGAGCGCGACGCTAGGCGCGGCGCGGCAAGTGGCAGATTGGAGCGCCAGCTACCTCCCGCGTTTCGCCACGCGCGCTCATCAGGACGCGCGCGCGCCGCAGCAACTCTTGCCCGTGCGCGCCCTCGAGGAGAATTTGAGGAGGCGGCTAGGGAACGCGGCGCTGCTGCGCAGGCGCATAGAGGTGGCGCTGGCTGAAGGGACTGGAGAGTCATGACGTCAGCAACTGGACCACTCGGGCGCGTGCTAGGCACTGAGGACGCCACGCCCGTCGCCTTCTGGTTCCTCGTGCAGCCAGGCCATAAGGTGCGCCTTGACGACGTCGTCATGGTGCGCACCGCTGACCCGACGGGTGGCGAGCGCGAGGTGACGTTCTACGGCGTCGTCGATCAGGTGCGCAGGCGCCACGAGGGACTGCAGTTCGAAGGCGACACGAACCTCGTGGCGGACGGGCTGATGCCGGCAGAGGAGAGCTACGCGGCGCACGTCCTCGTCACGCGCCTCGAGCCAGAGGAGTTCCTACCGCCTGCCCCAGGCGACGCCGTCATGGAAGCCACGGGTGAGGCGCTGGAGAAGGCGTTGTACGTGGACGGCATGACCGCCAGGTTGGGCGCCGGCCTCCTGCGCAGCGGCGCACCTGCGTACCTGAACCTGGACTTCGTCGACGGCACCCGCGGCGCGCACGTGAACATCTCGGGCATCTCAGGCGTGGCCACCAAGACCAGCTACGCGCTCTTCCTGCTCTACTCGCTCTTCCACGACCTCGCTGGCAGGCAAGGCCAGCCGCTCCTCGCCGATCCTGGCTCCGCGAGGGCGCTCGTGTTCAACGTCAAGGGTGAGGACCTGCTCTTCATCGACCAACCCAACCGCCGGCTCGAGGCGGAGGAGGCCGCCTGGATGAGCCGGAACGGCGCCTCGCAGGATCGTTACCAGACCCTCGGCCTGCACGCCGGGCCGTTCGAGAGCTGCGCGCTGCACGCGCCCCCGCAGGACACGCCCGGCGACAGGCTAGTGGCGGACGTGCAGCAGCGTGACGGCGTGGCGCCGTTCGTCTGGACGGTGCATGAGTTCTGCGCCGAACGCATGCTCGGCTTCGCGTTCGCGGACGTAAGCAGCATGTCGCAGCTCGAGTTCCTCCTGCAGCACGTCGAGGAGCGCCTCTACCAGTTGGCGCGCAGGCAGCGCGGCTTCGGGGCCGCGCTCGAAGTTCCCGACTACCAGCCGCCGGCGGCGGTAGACAGCGCCAGGGCGCGAGCCGCAGGGGCCGCACGCCGCATCGACGAGGAGGAGGGCATCTCGTGGGAGGACCTCGGGGCCTTCACGAGCGGGGGAGGCCACAAGCTCACTAGCTTCGCCGCGCTCGTCGACTACCTGCAGTACAAACTCCTGGAAGAGGGCGGCGGTGACGACGACGCTGACCGCGGCAGCGACCGCGGCGGCGACCCTGCCTGGACTGCCAGGCAGCCGCGCGGCACGCGCGAGGCGTTCATCCGCCGTTTACGCGGCGCCCAGAAGCACCTCGCTCGTCTCGTGCGCGGCGACCTCGGCGCCAAGGCGGTCGAGGGCGCGCGCCTCGACATCCTCGGCTCCCAAGAACAGGTCCACGTCGTGGACATCCACCAACTGGCGCCCCTCGCGCAGATGTTCGTCGTCGGCGTAACGCTGCGCGGGCTGTTCGGGGCCAAGGAGCGCGGGCACCGCGGCAAGCTCTTCGTCGTGCTCGACGAGCTGAACAAGTACGCGCCGGCCGAGGGCTCCAGCCCCATCAAGGAGGTCCTGCTCGACATCGCGGAGCGTGGCCGCAGCCTCGGGGTCATCCTCATCGGCGCGCAGCAGACCGCAAGCGAGGTTGAGAGGCGCATCGTTGCCAACGCCGCCGTGCGCGTCGCCGGTCGCCTCGACGCCGCCGAGGCGGAGCGGCCTGAGTACCGCTACATGCCGGCCTCAACGCGCTCGCGCACGACCATCCTCGCGCCAGGCACGATGGTCCTCCACCAACCGGACGTGCCGACGCCGGTGCTCATCACGTTCCCGTTCCCGGCGTGGGCGACGCGGGCGCAGGAGCGCGACGCGCGTGTGAGCGACGACGAAGCGAGCGGGCTGCTCCTGTAGCCCACTGATGGCGCGGCGCATTCCGGGCGGCGCTTGCTGTCGCGCACCGCGCTTACACTGACGGTCATGAAGCTGCTACACACGGCCGACTGGCACGCTGGCCGCAACCTGCACGGCGTCGACCGCACCAGCGAGATCCGCGAAGCGCTTAACGAAGTGGCGGAGCTGGCCAAGGCCGAGGCAGTCGACCTGGTGGTGGTTGCGGGCGACGTCTACGACAACCGCAACCCGAGCGCCGCCGCCGAGGACGCCGTCTACGACTTCTTCCTCGAGATCGCGCAGGCTGGCATCCCTAGTGTCGTCATAGCTGGCAATCACGACTCGCCGCAACGCCTAGACGCGGTCGGCAACCTCCTCAAGCTCGCTGGTGTCCACGTGGTCGGCAACTTCCGCCCAGCGGGCGCTGGCGGGGCATTCGACCTGTACGCGGGCGGCGAGCACGTGCGGATAGCCGCGCTGCCGTTCCTATCCGAGCGGCGCATGCTGGCGGCAGGCGACCTGTTGGAGAAGGCGCCGGGTGAGCAGCACGACCACTACCGCGGCGTCATGCGCAAGCTCGTCGACAACCTCACGGGCGGCATGGACGCCAGCAGCGTGAACCTCCTGTTGATGCACACGACGTTCGAGGGCGCCACCCTCGCGAACTCGGAGTACGTGTTCCACAGCACCAACGCCTACACGGTGCCCGCTTCGATCGTTCCGGACGGCGTCAGTTACGCTGCGCTCGGTCACATCCACAAGCCGCAGGCCGTCATGGGCCTCGCCGAGAACAAGGCGCGTTACCCAGGCAGCCTCCTGCAACTCGACTTCGGCGAGGCGGGCGAGCCGCGCAGCGTCGTGATCGCCGAGATGACCGCCGGGCGTCAAGCCCAATACCGCCTGCATGGGCTGAGTGCCGGACGGCAACTCAAGCGCGTAGTGGTCGCCGAGGATGAGCTCGAACGCCGCGTAAGTGAGCTGGCGGGGTTCCCAGGCTGGCTGAAGCTCGTGTTGCGGCTCGAGCGCCCCCGCCCCGGGCTCAAAGAGCGTTTACAGGCCGAGATGCCTAACCTCCTCGCGGTGGAGCAGCAGTTGCCTGGCGAGCCAGACGACTTCGGCGAGGCGTCCGACCCTCAAGCGCTCTCGCTCGTCGACTCGTACCGCGACTACCTCCGCAGCGAGCGCGGCGTGGACGGTCAGGAAGACCTGATCAAGCTCTTCGAGGAGTTGCACGAGGAGGTGGCCTCGTGACCCCGCTAGCGCTCGAGCTCGAGGCGTTCACCTGCTACCGCCAACGCGCGCTGGTTGAGTGGGAAGGCTCCGACAGCGGCCTGTTCGCCGTGACCGGCCCGACTGGCGCCGGGAAGTCGACGTTGTTGGACGCCATCACCTACGCGCTTTACGGCCAGACGGCCAGACTCGGAGGTCGCGGGCTCGAGTCGCTGCTTAGCCCTGGTGCGCCGAGCATGTTCGTGCAGTTGAAGTTCCGCGCTGCAAGGGGGGTTTTCAGGGTAACGCGCGTGGCCCAGCGCAAGGCCGGTGGGGTGACTACGGAGGTGCGCGTGGAGGAGGCGGTGGCGGGCCAAGACGGCGCAGCGAGTTGGCGGCAGTGGCAGGCGAGCGAGAGCGTGCGCGCCGCGAACCGTGCCATCGAGGAGATCGTAGGCCTCGATTACAACGGCTTCACGCGCGCCGTCCTGTTACCTCAGGGCGCCTTCGATGAGTTCCTGCGGGGTGATGCAGGCGAGAGACGCAAGTTGCTCGTTGCGCTCCTCGGCCTCGACCGCGTCGAGCGCGTCCGTGAACTGGCGAGCAAGCTGAGCCGTGAAGCCGAGGGCGTGGCGAACGGCCTCGAGAGGCGCCTCACTGAGGACTACGAGGACGTAAGCGCCGAGGCCATCCGTGCGCTCGAGAGCCACGCTGCGACCGTCAAGGGAGAGGCAGCCGCGCTGGAGCTCGAAACCAACGCCCTAGACGCGCGGCTCGGCGTGGCGCGTGAACGGGCGCGGCTCGAGGGCGTGCTGGCGGCGCTCGGGCGGCGGCGCGAGGCGCTGGCGGCCGCGTCCACGCGCATCGCCGCCGTTGAGAAGGAACTAGCTGCCGCACGCACCGCGCAGGCATTGGTGCCGGCCATCGCTGCCCATGAACGTGGCGCGGACCGCGCCAAAAGTGCCGCACTCGCACTTGAAGCCGCGCAGTCCGCCGCGACGACCCTGGCCGAGGCCGCGACGGTAGCGCGTGCAGGACTGCTGGTCGCCCAGAACGCCCATGACGAGCGCCTTCCGCGCCTCGAGGGTGAGCAGGCGGCCTGGCAGGCGCTCGCCCCCGCGCTGGCCACGTTGCAGCGCATCGGCGGAGACCTGACCGACCTGGCCGAGGTCGGTACGGGGCGCATGTTGGTAGAGGAAGAGTGGACGCTTCTGCAGTTGGTGGAGGGCCAGCTCCCGCACCTAGCGAGGCTGGAGTCCATGGCCGAGGGCGCAGCGGCCCGCGTCGCCGCGGCTGCGGCGGCGGAAGCCGCGGCCAGTGCTGCGGTCGCCACCCTCAAGCTCGAGCTAGCTGAGCGCACCGCAATAGGGCTGCGACTCAAGGACGAGGCGCAGCGCTTGACGGCGGAGCGCGAGGCTGCCGTCATGGCCGACGCCGCCGCTGCGGTACGCGCGCATGTGCACGTCGGCGACGATTGCCCGGTCTGCGGGAACCGCGTTTCCGCGCTCCCCGCGAGCGGCGAGCCGGCGCTTGCGGTGGCGGACGCCGCCGCGCGTAAGGCGAGCGAGGACCTAGAGGCAGCTCGCGCGGAGTACTCGAGGGTCAACAGCTCGTTGGCCGCCGCGAGCGCCAAACTGACGGCCGCGGTTAGCGCAACCAGCGAGGCCCGCGACGCCGCAGTGGCCGCCACGGCAGCGCATGAGGTGGCGGCCACCGCCCTCCGCGAGCAGCTTGCCGAGGCGGTGGACGGCGACGCTGCCACCATCGACCTCGGCGAGGCGCCTGCGCTCGTCGCCGCCGCGCGTCGCGCCGCCGTGCAACGGCACGCCAGGGCAGTGAACGACGAGCTGTTGGTTGCAGGCGTAATCATCGGCGGGCCAACGAGTAGCGGCCAGGCCGCCACGCTCGACCCGCGGCAGGCGCTCGAGCGTCTCCGTGAGGAACTGGCGGCCCTGCGCGCGCAACTCGAAGCGGCGAGCGACGCTCGAGGCGCGGCCGAGCGCAAGGCGGAACGCGCGGCCGACCAGTTGACGGACGCCGAGGCGCGCGCCCAGGTGGCGCGAAGCGAGGCGGACGCGGCCGCGGCGGCGCTCGCCACCGCCCTTGAGGCGAGCGGCTTCTCCGAGCTGCGTGCTGCGCAGGCCGCCGTGCGCGACCAGGAGCACATGCTGGCGCTAAGCGCGCTCGTGGACGACCACCTTCAGGAGCGCACCGCCGTGGAGCGCGGTGAGGTCGAGGCGCGAGCGGAACTGTTGCACCAACCGGCGCTGCCGGACCCAACCGGGGCCGGAGCAGAGGCCGTCGCCAAGGGACTGCTCGACGAGCTGAACGCTGCGCGCGCAAGGCGCACGGCGCTGGCCGCCGACCTCGGCACCGTCCAGAGCCGGTTGGCAACGGCGCGGGAGCGGCTAGAACGTAAGGCCTCACTGGCGCTAGAACTCGCTGCGGCTAGGGCCAAGTTCGAACTGCACCGTCAGCTGGCGCTCGACCTGCGCAGTGACCGCTTCCAGGACTACCTCATGACCCACGTGCAACAGCGCCTGGCGCGACGCGCCTCGGCCACCCTCAGGCACGTCACGGACGGACGCTACGACTTGCACCTGCTCGACGGCGACTACCTGGTGGCCGACGCGTGGGCCGGGGGAGAGCTGCGCAGCGCGAGGACGTTATCTGGCGGTGAGAGCTTCGTCGCCAGCCTCGCGTTGGCTCTCGCGCTGTCCGACACCTTGGCAGGCAACGCCTCGTTGGGTGCGCTGTTCCTCGACGAGGGCTTCGGCACCCTCGATCGTGAGACGCTCGACAGCGTCACCAACGTGCTCGAGGCGCTAACGGACGAGGGGCGCATGGTTGGCGTCATAACTCACGTCACCGACTTGAGCGAGCGGCTGCCTGCCAGGCTGGTAGTCACCAAGGGCCAGAACGGTTCGACGGTGGCGTGGGACGCCTGAACTGACGCGCCGCGCGGCTCGGCGCAGTTAGTTCTTGGCTCCGCCCTTGTCCTCCAACTGTTGGATCTCCTCGATGAAACGCCCGACGGACTCGAAGTCGCCGTACACGCTCAAGAAGCGGATGTAAGCCACGCTGTCGGACTCCTGCAGGAACTGCAGGACGCGGCGCCCGATCTCCTCGCTGGCTATCTCAGGCGTGCCGGTCTCGTCCTCGAACGAGTACGCGAACTCGCGCAACTGCTTCTCGCCGACCGGACGCTTGTTGCAGGCGATGCGCAGTTTCGCTAGGAGCTTGTCCGGGTTGAACGCCTCGACGCGGCCGGAGCGTTTACGCACCATCAGGGCCTCGAACTGCGCCCGCTCGTAAGTGGTGAAGCGGCGCGAGCACGCCACGCACTCGCGTCGCCGCCTGATGGCGGCACTCTCGTCCGACGGCCGCGAGTTGATCACGCGGGTGTCGTCGGCCGAGCAGTAAGGGCACCGCATGGCTGCCTAGTGGATGCGGCGCGGGCTGAAGGGCCAAGCCGCGTTGTCGTCGCCTTGCACTGGGGCGTCGTCGTCTTGCGCTGGGCCGACTAGGCGCCGCAGGTCGCCGTACAGGTCTATGGCGGGCTCGACGCCAGAGGCGTACGAGTGCGACTCGGAGGGCGCGTCGCCCTCCTCTGCGACGAGGTGGCGCAGCGCGGGCCCTTCTGGCAGGCCGAGGTCGTCAGCCCAGTCGTCAGACTCGTACTCCAGGTCGTATTCGGCGTCCTGCGCGGCTTCTTGCTCCTCGCCGTAGCTCTCGGCCAAGTCGGCGGCCGCGTGCTCGTGGTTCGCGCGGTTGGGCCAGCGGACGCCGGGGGCGGCGAGCATGGCGGCGGCGTCTTCCGCCTCGTCCTCATCTAGCCACGCGCTCCAGTGGTCGTGCTCGGACTGGCGCACGGAGGAGTCGAGCGCAGCGCGCACCTCAGGCAGGAGGTTCTCCGTCAGGCGCGGCGGTTGCGGCAACTCGACGTCGAACACTTGCCCGCTTAAGCCAGTTGCTTCAGGCGAGCCGAGGAAGCGCACGGCGCGAACGAGGGTCTGGTCGTGGCGCGGGTCGGAAGGCGCGCGCGACGGCAGGACGAGGTTCACGCGTGGGTGGGCGAAGCGGTCGCGGAAGCCGAGCACCATCTCTTTGATGGCGCCTTGCACGGCGCTCATCTGCACGGAACCTAGCGTTGGCGGCGCGACGACCACTACCCAGCCGCCAGGCAGGAGGCGGGCGGCGACCTTGAGCGCGAGGTAGGTGGAGCGGACGTTCTCGGCCATGAGCTCGAAGAACTCGCCTTCGCCGAGGTCTTCGAACGGCGTAGTGCTAACTTGCGAGGCAAGGTGCACTACTCCACCAAGCGCTCCGAAGATCTCCATGACCTTGTGATACGCGCCGAGCACGTCCATCTGCGTGGTCATGTCGGTCTGGATGGGGATGGCCTGACCGCCGAGCTCCTCGATCTCTGCCGCGGTCTTGGAGGCGAGTTCCACGTCGCGGTCGGCGCAGACGACGTGGTACTTGGAGCGCCCGTACGCCAGCGCTACGGCGCGGCCGTAGCCCATTCCGACGTTGGTGACGAGGACGACCTTGGCGCTTTCCATTCCCGTAGGATACGACGCACCAGGGGTGCCCTCAACTGCGCCCACGACAGGTCCTCGAGATAAGGGAGGTCGGATGTTCAAGAGAGTCAAGCCAACGCCGGCGCAGGAGCCGTTCACATACGTCCACCGCGACACCATCATCGAGGGCAAGGTGACGGCAACTGGCCGCGTGCGCGTCCACGGAACGGTCAATGGTGACGTGAGCGTCAAGGGCGTTCTCGAGGTCGCAGAGTCCGGCGTGGTCGCTTGCGACACCCTGGTAGCTGACGAGGTGAAGATCATCGGCAGAGTCACCGTCGGCCTCCTCGAGGCCAGCGGTAAGGTCGAGATCTGGCGTGGAGGAGAGCTCGTCGGCGATGTCAGGGCGGCGGCGTTGGACATCGAGGACGGCGCGATCTTCACGGGCAGGAGCGACATGACGAGCCAGCCGCCGAGCGGGCCGCATACCAACGCATCGTCCGAAGGCGCCGAACAGCGCTCTGCGGCCACGAGCGATGAGGCCGCGAGCATGGCCTTGGAGCCGTAAGCGCCGTGCGCCACTCGCTCCCGTGCTTCGCACTCTCGCGGTCGCGCCTCGCATGATGGGGCGATCCGGTGCGCCATTGGGCAGTGCGTCGCGGCAGGAGACGCGCGCGCGGCTGCTATCATGCGGCGTGACGTATTGTTCAATCACGCTAGCTGCGCGCCACGAGTACTGTGGGAGTGGCGATGGCGCTTGAGCGTTGGTTCCGCCGGAACCGCCCCACCAAGAACGAGGACGACAACAGCCCAGCCGGATTGTGGCTGAAGTGCGAGAGCTGTAACGCCCAGATCTACCGCAAAGACCTCGTAGCCAACACCTACATCTGCCCGGAATGCGGGCACCATTACCGCATGCCGGTCGAGGCGCGCATCGCGCTGCTAGCCGACAGCGGGACGTTCGAGCAGTGGTCTGGCGGCATCGAACCTGAGGACCCGCTCGAGTTCAACGACGCCCAACCGTACGCCGAGCGCCTGCAGAAGGCGCAACAGAAGCAGGGGCGCCCAGACGCTATCGTCACTGGCGCTGCGCGCATGGGCGGGCAGCCGGTCGCGCTAGTGATCATGGACTTCTTCTTCATGGCCGGTTCGATGGGCTCTGTCGTCGGCGAGGAGATAGCTCGCGCCGCCGAGCGCGCCGCGGATGAGGGACGGGCGCTGGTTGCCATCACGGCTTCCGGTGGTGCGCGGATGCAGGAGGGCGCACTGTCACTCATGCAGATGGCCAAGACGACGGTTGCCCTCGAGGTCTTGGCGAAGAGGCGCCTTCCGTACGTCAGCGTGTTGACCGATCCAACGACGGGCGGCGTTACGGCGTCGTTCGCGACCCTCGGCGATATCATCTTCGCGGAGCCAGGCGCTCTCATCTCGTTCGCTGGCCCGCGCGTCATCCAGCAGACGATCAGGCAGGACTTGCCTGACGGCTTTCAACGAGCCGAGTTCCTGTTGCAGAAGGGCATGGTCGACGACGTGGTCGACCGCCGCGCCCTCAAGGAGCGCGTGGTCGAGGTACTGAAGCTCTTGACGAGCGGTTTACCTGCGCATATCGAGGGGGTGGCGCGTGCCGCTGCCGTTTGAGAAGCCGATAGACGACCTAGAAGCCAAGATCCGCGATATGCGGGCGTACGCCACTGAGCAGGAGCTCGACCTTGGCAGCGAAATCGAGGCGCTGCAAGGGCGCCTTGATACCCTGAAGCGCGAGACGTACGCGAGCCTAACGCGCTGGCAGCGCGTGCAAGTAGCGCGAGCTCCAGGCAGGCCGACGGGGCTCGACTACCTGCAGCACACCTTCGATGGCTTCACCGAGCTGCATGGCGACCGCACGCTCGGCGACGACCCCGCCATCGTCACTGGCCTAGCGCGGCTCGGCGACGTAAGCGTGGCCGTCATCGCCCAGCAGAAGGGCCGCGACACGAAAGAGAACATCTACCGCAACTTCGGCATGAGCCACCCTAGTGGCTACCGCAAAGCCATGCGCATGTTCGACTTGGCGGACAAGTTCCGCCTGCCGGTCGTCGCCCTCATCGACACTCCGGGCGCGTACCCCGGTCTGGCCGCGGAGGAGCAGGGCCAGGCGTGGGTCATCGCCGAGAGCATCAGGCGCATGAGCCGCCTGACGGTGCCGGCCATCAGCGTGGTGATCGGCGAGGGTGGCTCTGGCGGCGCGTTGGCGATCGGCGTTGCCAACCGCGTGCTCATCTTGGAGAACGCCATCTACTCCGTCATCAGCCCGGAGTCTTGCGCCGCCATCCTGTGGCGCGACGCGGGCGAGGCGGAGAAGGCCGCGGAGGCGCTGCGCTTGACGGCCCGCGACCTCGTCACGCTCGGCGTCGTCGACCGCGTGATAGACGAGCCGCTTGGCGCCGCGCACAATCACCGCGAGGCCGCCATGGAACTAGTCAAGGTCGCGCTGGTCGAGGAACTAGCGCAGCTAACGCCCCTGACGCCAGAACAGCTACTCGAGGCGCGCTACCGGCGTTTCCGGTCCCTTGGCCGCTTTCACGTCGCCGCCTGAGGCCCCGCCTGGCCCTTAACCCCTCGGCGTGGCCGCGGGTTGATCTAGTTGGTTCGCTGCCGCTCGCAGAGCCGCGATGTTCTCGCCTACCGTGCCGTGCCCGCCGAACACCGCGCTGCCCGCCACGAGCACGTCCGCTCCCGCGGCAGCGAGGAGCGGCGCGGTCTTGACGTTCACTCCGCCGTCTACCTCGATCTGGCAGTTGGGATTGATGCGGTCACGCATGCGCTTGACGGCCTCGACCCTAGCGACCGAAGCAGGGATGAACGACTGCCCGCCGAAGCCCGGGTTGACGCTCATCACGAGGGCCTGGTCGAGGTAAGGCAAGGCCGCTTCTAGGACCGCAAGTGGCGTGAGCGGGTTGAGGGCGAGCCCGACCTTGGCGCCTGACTCGCGGATCTGCGTGAGGAGGCGGTGGAGGTGAACGCTGGCCTCCGCGTGAACCGTTACCCAGTCTGCGCCAGCGTCGACGAAGTCGGGAACGTAACGCTCCGGCTGCGAGATCATGAGGTGGACGTCGAGGGGCAAGTCGCAGGAGCGCTTGACGGCGGCGACGACTGCCGGCCCGATGGAGATGTTCGGAACGAAGTGCCCGTCCATCACGTCGACGTGCACTAGGTCAGCGCCCGCGGCTGCGATGGCGGCGACGGCCTCGCCTAGGCGCGCGAAGTCGGCCGAGAGGATGGAAGGAGCAAGCCGGACTGAGGGCATCACGCGAGTATAGCGCCGGTCACGGGCCGGAAAGTCGTCGCGCGGCGGCGGCCCGCGGGTGGCGTGCGGTTAGCATGTGGGGAACGGAGGATTGAATGAGTAAAGCTGGCTCCGGTAACTACGCTCACCCCGAGGTGCTCGTCAGCACCGAGTGGGTGGACGCCCACCCGCAAGGCTCCAACATCCGCATCTTCGAGGTGGACGAGGACGTTCTACTTTACGACCAGGGCCACGTGCCAGGCGCCCTCAAACTCGACTGGTTGACTGAGCTGCAGCGCCTAGACGTTCGCGACTTCATCGGGCCAGAAGGCTTCGCGTCTTTGATGGCGGACAAGGGTGTCAGCAATGACACGACCGTCGTGCTGTACGGCGACAAGTCGAACTGGTGGGCGGCTTACGCTTTCTGGTTCTTCAAGTACAACGGTCACGCGGACGTGCGGCTCATGAACGGCGGGCGGCAGAAATGGGTCGCCGAGGGCCGCGCCCTCGAAACGACCGTGCCGACCGTTGCCAAGGGCGAGTACGAAGTTAAGTACCGCGATGCCACCATCAGGGCGTTCGCGCCAGAGGTGATACAGCACCTGCTAAGCGTGGCGCAAGGCAAGGGTGCGCTGGTGGACGTACGCTCGGAGGCCGAGTACACGGGCGAGAAGCTGCACATGCCTGACTACCCGCAGGAGGGGGCGCAGCGCGGCGGCCACATCCCTGGCGCCACCAACGTGCCGTGGTCCAAGGCGGCGAACGCCGACGGCACTTTCAAGAGCGTGGCGGAGCTGGCCGCCGTTTACGGTGAGGCCGGGGTCGGACGCCACCAGGATATCGTGACGTACTGCCGCATCGCGGAACGCTCGAGCCACACGTGGTTCGTGCTGCGCTACCTCCTCGGTTACCCGCGGGTGCGCAACTACGACGGCTCGTGGACCGAGTGGGGCAACCTCGTCGGCGTTCCCATCAAGCAGGGTCGCGAGCCTTAAGCGACTGGCGTTAGCGAGCGAGGCGCGCGGCCCCAACATCGGGGCCGCGCGCCTCGTCAGTTCATGTTCCGCTCAGGCGTTGACCGGCAGTTTGCCAGAGACCTTCTCGAGCGCGGATTCGATGATCTCGAGGCCTGCGACCAGTTCGTCCTCGCTCATCGTGAGTGGCGGCAGTAGGCGGATGACGTTGCCGTACGTGCCGGTGGAGAGGAGGATGAGGCCCTGGTTGCGCGCTTCCGCAACGAGCGCGTCGACGGTCGCTCCGTCCGGGCTGATGCCGTCGGCGCCAACGAACTCGATGCCGAGCATGATGCCGAGCCCGCGCACTTCACCGATGCCGTGGTGGCGCTGCTTGAGGGCGGTCAGGCGCGCATGAGCGATTTCTCCGAGGCGGGCGGCGTTGCCAGCGATGTCCTCTTGTTGCATGACGTCGAGGGTAGCTATGGCGGCCGCGCAGCTAGTCGGGTTGCCGCCGAAGGTGGTGCCGAGCATGCCGGGTTTGAGAGCGTCCATGATGTGGGCCTTGCCGATGGCGGCCGCGATGGGGAAGCCGGAGCCCAGGCCCTTGGCGGTGGCCACGAGGTCCGGTTCTAGGCCGTAGTGATCGACGGCCCAGGTCCTGCCCGTGCGGCCGAGGCCAGTTTGGACCTCGTCGTCGATCCAGAGTGCGCCGATCTTGTCGGCGTACTCGCGCAGGCCAGCGAGGAAGTTGCTTGGCGCGGGGATGAAGCCGCCTTCGCCAACTACTGGCTCCAGGAGGAAGGCAGCCACTTCGCTCTCGCCGATGGTGTACTTGACTTGGTTCCTGAGCGCCTTCAACGCCGCTTCGCCGGTCTCCTCCACGGTCCGCGCGCCCCAGGGGTTGCGGAAGTGGTACGGGTACTCGGCGCGGTAGATCTCGGCGGCGCGCAGAACGAAGCCCGTCTTGTACGGGTCGGCCTTGTTCGTCAGCGACATGGCCATGTAGGTGCGGCCGTGGAACGCGTGGGTGAACGCCACGATGCCAGCGCGCTTGGTGTACGCCCGCGCGATCTTGACGGTGTTCTCGACGGCTTCTGCGCCCGAGTTGACGAGGAACGTCTTCTTCGGCGTTGGACCGGGCGCGATGGCGTTGAGGCGCTCCGCCAGCTCGATGTACGAAGGGTGCATGCCGACGGCGAAGCACAGGTGCTGGAACTCGTCCACGGAGCGCTTGACGGCCTCGAGCACCTTGGGGTGCGAGTGTCCGAGGTTCATGACGGCGATGCCGGCGGAGAAGTCGAGGAACTTCTTGCCGTCCGCGTCCCACACGTAGCTGCCCTTGCCGCGAACGGGGTAGATGGGGTGCACGCTCTGTGCGGCTGGCGTTACCGCAGCCTGGCGGCGTTGGGCTAGTTCCTTGTTGTTCATTCCGACCTCCTTGGCGCTCGACCTTTCCAGCCGCTAGGCTGGCCCGGGCAGTGGCCGCGCTCGACCGTTGATGCTTAGGTGTTCCGGACGGTTTCCGAAAGCATCCAAGGTGAGATGGCAACGCCTTCTTGATTTCGTAGCCAGAAGCGCCTTGCGTCCGATGAATCGTAGCACGAAGTGACGGGGGGTTGGATGCTGGTGAGCGTCACACGCGCCGTCTCGACCGGCGCTGAGCGGCTAACCAGACGCCAGCCAGCGCTGGACCACGGAGCGGTAGCATCGAGCGTATGAGTGCCTTGGTTGGCCAGACGAGGGGCGTGGTGTCGAGGGTGGTGGCACTTGACGTGCCCGCCGCGGCGCGAGCGGCCACGCTGGCGGAGCGCCTCGGCCTCGAGTTCATCGCCGCCGACGCCGGCCAGGCCGACCCAAGCGCAGCGGCCCTGGAGGTTTCCTCCGCTGGTCTGGCCATCCGCTCAGCCGGCGCCGTGCGCGTCACCGCCGCGACCGCCAAGCTGACCAGCCCGCTGCTACCTGGCCGCGACCTACTCGCGCGCGCGCTGCTTACCGGCCAACCTGGTGGGCCGCCGGGCGTGGTGGACGCGACCGCCGGGCTGGGTGCCGACGGCTTCCATCTGGCGGCGTTAGGGCACCGCGTCGTCATGATCGAGCGCGAGCCGCTGTTGGCCGTACTCCTGGAGGACGCCCTAAGCCGCGCGCTCGCCGGCGAACTCGGCGCCACGGCCGCCGCAGCAGCCGGGCGCGTGACGCTCGTCGAGGGAGACGCCCGTGACTACCTCGCGTCCATGCAGGCGAGTACCGCCATCGTCTACCTAGACCCGATGTTCCCAAGTAAGTCGGGGCGAGGCCTGACGGGTAAGGGCATGAACACGTTGCGCCTCGAGCAGCAGAGAGACCCCGCCGCCGCGCAGGCGGAAGACGCCACGTTGCTTGCTGCCGCGCGCGCCCATGCCTCGCGCCGCGTAGTCGTCAAGCGCCCGCTAAGAGGGGAGCCGCTCGGGAAGCTGGCGCCGAGTGGCAGCTTGCGCGGCAGAACCGTGCGTTACGACCTCTACGCCCCGCTTGCGGCGAACAACGTTTCTAGTAGCGGAGCGAGCGCTCCGGATGGGAGCACCACGAGATGACGACCTCGAACACCGAACTGAACGCAGACGCCACCCTGCCCCAGAACGTAACGGTGGTTGGCGCAGGCACGATGGGTGGCGGCATAGCAACGAGTCTGTTGCTGGCCGGCCACCACGTTGCGCTATACGACACGCGCGGCGACGCGCTCATGAGAGCGCGCGAACGGGCGCACAGGCGCGCGGCCGAGGCGGTCGCCGCTGGCCGCTTGACGCTCACCACCGACCTCGCGGAGGCGGTGGCGGCCGCAAGCTTCGTGATCGAGGCCGTGCCCGAAGTACTCGAGCTCAAGCGCGAACTGTTCGCGCGCCTCCACGAGCTAGCGCCGGCCCACGCGGTGCTGGCAAGCAACACGAGCGAACTCTCCGTCACCGCCATCGCTGGCGCCACGCTGCGCGCCTCTCAAGTCGTGGGCATGCACTGGTTCAACCCGCCAGAGCGCATGGTGCTCGTCGAGGTCGTGCGGGCAGTGCAGACGTCGGACGCGACCCTCGCGGCGACCCTCTCGCTAGCGAGCAGCTGCGGGAAGACGACCGTCGTCGTCGAGGACAGGGCAGGCTTCGTCACGACCCGGGCGCTGGCGGCGTTGCTTCTCGAGAGCATGCGCATGCTAGAGGAGGGGGTCGCCACCAAGCCAGACATCGATACGGCCGTCAAGCTCGGCCTGAACCATCCGATGGGGCCGCTCGAGCTGGCAGACTACATCGGCCTAGACACCATGCTGCTGATCGCAGAAAGCATGCGTGGCGCGTTAGGCGACCGCTTCCTGGCGCCGCAGACGTTGCGCAAGCTCGTCGAGGCGGGCCGGCTCGGGAGGAAGTCTGGGGGCGGCTTCTACGACTACGAAGGGCCGCGTTAGCAATAAGAACGCCTCCCGCAAGGGAGGCGTCTTGGCTGGCCCACAGAGATTCGAACTCCGACCGACCGGACCAAAACCGGGTGTCCTGCCGTTAGACGATGGGCCAACGTCTGGTGCTGCTCTAACTACTACAGTCGCGCCGTGCTGCCTCGCCGGAGTGCCTTGCCGGTGTGGTGTGGTGCGTTTGGCTGGCCCACTAGGACTCGAACCTAGACCGGCGGAACCAGAATCCGCTGTCCTGCCATTAGACGATGGGCCACCACGGCTGCCCAAGGCGCATCTGGGAGTGTATGAAACCCTAGCAGTGCGCGTCAAGGGATTGCACTGGTTCAGCCTAGTTGAGACGTTCTGAG
>CALCHY010000114.1 GCA_937907415.1 uncultured Trueperaceae bacterium | reverse complement strand
ATCTTTGCGCCTCGATAAGAGCGGGCTCTTGATTTGCTTCTATGACTTGGCCATTGCTTGTTCTGACGCGCGAAATGTAGGCAATGGATGCGTAGAACTCCGCCACCTCATTCTCAGATAGAGCTCTCCAGGTTGCACTGATTTCTCTTTGTCCGGGCTCAAAATCAGCAATCTCGGTAATCACATAGTTGCGGACGTGATTTCCCCAGATGTCAAACGCAATGAAGCGAATCTCTAGTGCCGAGATTGGCTCCACAACGCGCACATTGAAGTCGGCCATGTAGCGATAGGCGCGGTCGTTGCTGCTGTAGACAGTTGTGAGCCCGACGGCGTTTCCCGCAAACTGCACTGGCAACGCAGCATCGTTGATCACTATCCACTCCCGCTCTAGGGTCGAATCTTTGTTGAGCACGATTCCGTAACCGAGCTCCGTTTGAATGCTGCCGCCTGGCCCTCGTGCAACTGTGGCTCCGGATTCCTGAGCGCTAGCTACAGGCACCGAAAACAAGCAGGCAAGAATTACGATCTGGACTCGCTTCATTATTGAGGCCCCCTGTCGACGAGGATTCGTCTGTATCTTCGAGCGTTGTGCCCTAGAGAGTGTCTACACTGCCAATCAAGTGGAGAGTTAGAGCATGTCCATGCGTAGCCCTGGCTAGGTTAGCGCAGGTGCCTAACGGTGTTCTTACGTGATTGGCGGAAGCGATACATCCGTTCGTGTTGTTGAGGAGCGGTCTCCATGCGCCCTCGTCGCGGGCTGAAGTGACGGCCCTTCAGGACCCGAGAGTCGTCCCGGTGCCCACTTATAGGCGGGATCTGGTGATGACGGCGTTGGTAGTGACGCAGGTCAGACCGCGCGGGTTCGCACATAGGTTCCCGCGGGCATAAGACGGCATGTGCTCTTCCATTTGGGGCGACAAGCCGCATGCGGGCTTCCTTGCATGACCGGCCGGGATGCATTTGTCTGCGCGTCTGGCTGGCTGGAGTGAGGCGCACTGGGGCGCGCGCTACTGTGGTCTTTATGTTCAAGCGTGTGGGGGTACTGATTGTCGTGTTGCTTGGCTCGTTGGCGTGCGCGCAGGGCTCTGAGGCGACGATACGGGCGAAGTGTGCTGCTGAATGGCCGGGGGATCCGCAGATGCGAGCGTATTGCGAACGCATGCAGCGCGAGGGCCTGCTGGAGGTGCAGCAGCTGAACGCTCGTAACGGAGGCGTTCCTGTGGATGCCTACCGGGTCGCTAGTGGGCGGTGCGTCACTGACTGGCCGGATGATTACAGCATGCAGGCGTACTGCCTGAGGCAGCAACTGGAGGGGTACGCGGCGGTCTCGCGAGGGCCGTCCTCTCCTTTGGTCACCGTGACGTCGCAGGAGGCGGCGGTGATTGCTCGAGGCTGCTCTCTGGACTGGTCGACGGACTACTCTATGCAGGCGTACTGCCAGCGGCAGCAGGTTGAAGGGCTGGCGTTCATTCGCAACCGCCCCCCGACCGTGCCCGCGAGCACGTGGGGCCGCCTGGTGAACGCGTGCGAACTGGATTGGCGCAATGATTACAATATGCAGGCGTATTGCGTCCGGCGCGCTCTCGGCTGAGACCCTGGCGCGTGAGTGTGTGGTTGCTTCTCGCTAGTCTTCTTGGCCTTGAGGCCCGAGCCATACGCGGGTTCCCCTAACGGGCGGTGGCCAAATGGTTAGGTCTCACTGCCGGAGGCGTGGGCGCTGAATGAGGCCCGCCAAGAGCTCTTCAACGAAGGCATGAGCTTCAATCGGGCTGGTACCGGCTAGCCCGACCTCGCGGGCTAGCGGGGGGAACGTCTCTTGCCACTCGGCGGGTGGCGGGGGCAGCGCTGGTGGTAGCGGGTGTCGTGCGTACCGTTCGAAGGTCGCCGCGATGCTTTCGTGGAGAAGTGGGCTGGGCTCAAGACCCTGGTCGATCAGCAGCACCATATCTACGAGGTCCTTCACGCGGGTGCGGACCGCGTGCGGCGCGGTGTAGGCGTGCAGTTTCTCCGCGAAGTGATCTTCCACCGGGTAGACGGCGAAGCTGGGGGTGACGATGCCGGCGAAGGTAAGGTCGATGCGTCCCTCGATGTGGTCGGGTTCACGGACCGTGACGTCTCCCTGGCCTACGTCTAGCGGGAACGTCGCGAACCGTCGGCCTGCGAGTATCGCTTCGACGCTGAACCTGTGGCCGCCTTCGGGCGGCCCGGCAAGTGCACCTCTCGAAGCGGGGGCGCTGACCTTGTACTCGAAGTGGTCCCCGAGGGCTCGTTCGGCGGCCGCCTGCAGCTCGTCGAGCAGGTCGGAGTACGGGGGCGGCGGTACGTTCAGGTCCAGGTCGCGGGTGGCGCGGGCGCGGCCGGGGTAGCGCAGTTCCAGCGCGTAGCCGCCTTTGAGAACCCATCGCTTCGTGTCGTCGTGGAAGAGCCTGGCGAGGAAGCGTTCGAACGCTACGTTTACGCGCAGCCTGTTGGGATCGATCGCTTGCTCGACTCGTGCCTGGTGGGCGAGGCGGTCTTCGAGCGCCCGGCGGAAGTCGCTGGCGGTGCGGTAGATCATGGCAGCCCGATGCTGGCGAATCGGGCCTTGACGTTATCGGGGGAGTGCTCGATCGCTGCTTCCAGCAGCCGCTTGCGAACCAGGCCCTGGTCGAGGGCGTCTTGCACCGCGGTCGCCAGGTGTTCGGCGCTCAGGCTGGAGGCGGCGGCGTCGAGCAGGGTGCGCAGGGGAGTCGTGATGCGGTACCCGTCGCGCGCGGTCACGTCGGACGCCGGCAGGTCCTGGCGGTGCAGCTTGACGCCGGCGGGCGGTTGCTTCCTGAAGCCTTTGGGGACGGTGAGGTGGATGCTGGCGGGCATGACGTCGCTCAGTTCATAGGCCTGCAAGGCTGTCTCGTGGGAAACGGCGGCCTGGATGGTGCCGGCGCGATCTCGGCTCCAGAGCATGAGC
>CALCHY010000113.1 GCA_937907415.1 uncultured Trueperaceae bacterium | reverse complement strand
GGGGTTGGCATGCCTGATGTGGGCGACTGCACCACTCAACCTTGCTCCCGCAGGGCGGGTGAGCGTCAGGGGCTAAAGTCCCACCTCGATGTCCAGGTTAATAGCGCCTCGAGGGTTCGCAGCCCGGCTAGCGGTTTCGACTCATGCGCGCGCTAGCGCATGCCCTAGAATGCCCGCATCGTAGAAGCCTGATTCGGTGACACTTGCGAGGTGATCAGCACATGGATGCTCGTCTTCGTGGTCGTGACGGTAGCTTCAGGGTCCGCGCGTTGGTCGTGGCGACGCTCGCTTGCACCGTGTGGTTGGCGGCAGCTGAGGGTGTTCCACTCACCCTCCCCGCCGAGGCCGACCTAGCAGCGCACGCCGCCCTCGTCCCGGCTGGCGCACCGGAGCGCCCGGCCGACGGTTGGGACCTCGTCGCAGTAGAGAACGCCGCCCTGGCGCAAGCCGACCAGCTGCCCGCGGAGCTGTGGGAAGTCGAAGCGTTGGCCGCGGCGCTTGGCGTGGAGCCAGAAGCGGCTTTCACGTTCGTCCGCGACCACATTTCGTTCGACCCGTACCCAGGCGTGCTGCGCGGCCCGGCCGGGGCGCTGGCCGCTCGCGCTGGCAACGCTCGGGACCGCGCTCTTCTGTTGCAGGCGCTGATCGACCACCACGGGTACCGCACGCGGCTCGCGTTCGGCGAGTTGGACGATGCTGCCGCGTCCGCGGTCGTGGAGGCGGCCGCGCTGGGCGCGCCTCAACCCCTGGAGCCCGCTACTAGCGGAAGCGCGGCGACGACTGCGTTGGTCACTAGGGCGTGGCGAGATCATGCGTTGCTGACGGCCGCGCTTGGCGAGTCCGGCGTGCTTCAAACGCTGGGCGCAGGGCTTGTCTCCGCCGATGCTCGCGAAGCAGTCCGCTCTCACGCGTGGGTGCAGGTCGAGCAGATAGACGACACCTGGCTAGACCTCGACCCGACGTTGCCGGACGCCGCGCCGGGAGCGACCCTCACAGCTGTCACTTCCACCCTGGACGAGGTGCCTGCGGAAGCACGGCACCAGGTCGTCGTGCGCGTGCTGGTCGAGACGCTGGCGGATGGGGCGCTGCAGGAGAACGTTGCGCTCGAGCGATCGCTACCGGCGGCAGACGCTGCCGGTAGCGAGATCTGGCTGTACTTCCAACCGGAGGCGCAGGGCCTTGGCGGGGCGATACTGGGTGCCCTCGGTGACGTGGGTTGGCAGCCCGCGCTGATGGTGGACGGCGAGGTCGTCACTGGCGCCACCTTCCCGCTCGGTGCAGGCGACAACGACTCGTTCGGCGGCTTCTTCGGTGGAGGCGGGCCGATACTCACGCGGGTGACCGTCGAACTGGTGGGGCGTGCGCCGGGCGGCGCCGAGCGATCCAGCATGCGAGTCCTGTTCGACCGCGTGGACCCTGCCCTGCGCGAAGTCGGCGCGGTCATGGCCGAGACGCTCTTGGACCTGCCCGCCGAAGGCGTGCCGGCCCCGCTGGCCTCCCTCCACCACGTGCTCGTCTCCACCGGCGGCATGAACCCGCGCGAGCAGGCGATCGGCCGGGCGATTGCCGCGAACTTCGCCGGTAACGACCTGAGGGGCGAGGACGCCGTCACGGACTACCCCATGCAGGATCTCCTGTTCCCGCTGGCGGTAGCCGATCAGTCCGCGGTCTTGGCGTCGGAGCGCGTGATCGTAGACGGCATGTCGCGGCCCGGCATGCGGGCGTTCGTCGACGGGCCGCGGGCCTACCTCGTGTCACTCATGCCCGTGGCTGGGGTGGAGAACGGCACGGCGTCGGTCATCGACCTGGCGTTGGACGGGGTGGCGTTCGTGGGCGCCTCCGCCAGCGAGCAAGCGCGGCAGCGGCTGTGGTACGGCGTGCTGCAGGGCGCGCTCGAGACGGAGCTGACCCTCGCCCGGTCCCGCGCCGTCGACCCGGTCTCGGCAGTCGTCGACAGCGTTAGCCTCCGCATGGAATCGCAATTGCAGGTGCTGCGGCCGGGGGACGCCAACGCCGTGCCACCCGCCGCGGCCGAGTTGCGCACCGCGCTGCGCTCCGGCGCCGTGGCGGTAAGCGTCGGCGCACCCGGCTCGACCGGCGCGTTCTGGTCGATCGACCCGAGTTCCGGCGCCACCCTCTCGGTGGTCGAGCCTGGCTTGCGGATCGGGTTCACGTACGGAAGGAACTACACGAACGCCAGCTCGGGCGGCCCGCGTTACGTGGTCGACCCGAACACAGCGAAGACCACCGGTTACATCAAGGACGGCACGCATTACCGCTACGGCCGCGCGCCCGCCAACAGGTGCGGTGGGGGCACCGAGTACGTCGTCATCCTCGGCTGCGTGTCCATTCCTGGCAGCATGACGGTTGGCATGGTCACCGGGGTCGTCGTGGTGGCGATAGTGTCGTGGGCCACGGCGATTCTTGAGTTGCTGTTGTTGTAGCTGGCCCTGGGGAAGCGATTAGCCCCAGGGCCAGCCGTGGGCGTCACGCCCCAGTTACTGGCCGAGGTCGATGAAGCCACCGTACGGGTAATCGATGGGCAGCAGTGCGCCGCCGATCACGCGTGTTGGTGGCACGTCGCCGTCCAGGGTCGAGGCGTTGTCGTAGACCTTGACGTCGTCGGCATCGGCATCGATGACGACCAACCTGTCGTTGTTGACGTCGTAGACGATTTGCGAGGGACCCTGCATAGGGTTTGTCGGGCCCCCGAGGCTCCTCGAGGGAGTGACCAGACCATCGGCTGCAGACGCGTTGGTGACCACGTAGACGCCCGTGCCTGGCTTCTGGTCCCCGACGTAGAGCTCGTCTCGCGAAGCGTCGTAATCCAAACCCCAGAAGAAGGAGATGGGTGCGTCAAGCGCGATCGTCCGGTCAGGCGCTACCTCGCCCGCCAGAAGTGAGGCGTCGTCATAGGTACCCAGGGTCAGACCATTGACGTCGCTGAAGAAGATGCGGTCGTTTTCCGCGTCCAGAGCGAGCCGACCATCGGCCGTGAACAATGCGGCGATGCTCGGACCCGTGATCACGCGCGCCGGTTCCGTGCCCGCAGGGGCCGTAGATGCCCCGTGGTAGGCGATCAATGCGCCTTCAACCAGCGCGTAAAGGACGTCACGCTGCCGATCGTAGGCCAAGCCCGTCGGGCTGTCGTAGGTAAGCGTGGAGAAGTCCGTCCCGGTCACCTCACCGGTTGCCATAGAGAGGCCGTTCACCCGCACGATGCGAGATGTGCCCCACGCGGTGGAGATGAACGCCAGGTCAAGGGCCGGAGCCCCCGCCATGGCGATGGGCTCGTTCGCAGGCCCTCCGAGAGTGAAGGTGCGATCGGGCGCAACGTCACCGTCTACGGTGTCGAGCGCTCCGTACACGTAGATGGACTCGTCGAGAACGTACACCGTTCCCGCCGCGGTGATGGTCACCGTAGCGCTAGCCGTTTCGCGTGAATTGACCGCGTTAGTGGCGCTTACGACCACCGCACCCTCGGACGGGATGCGTGGTGGTGCGACGTACAGACCGTCCGCAATGCTGCCGATGCCGAGCGCCCCGCCCGGCACGCCGTCCACCGCCCACTCGACCGCGCCGTTGAAGTTCTGCGCCTCGAACTCGACCGAGGTACCCACCCTAGCTTCGTGTGGCCCTGCGGGTGAGAGGGCTGGGGCAGGCCCTGGTGCCGGAGGTGCACACGCAGCGACTGAGATGAGACCGACGATTGCAAGTGCCACGAGTTGGAGCTGGGGGATTTTCATCGGACCAGCATAATTGGTTGGCCTACCCGTGCGTCTGCTGTTCGGGTTGCGTGGTAGCCGCCGGGGGTGCCGCTCACTCGAGCTTTGCCGGGACTAAGGTGACGCGCGTTGACGCTCCCCCCGCCCAAACGCTAGACTTCGTAACGCTGGCATTAGGGCTGGCAGAATGGGCGGTTAGCTCAGCGGGAGAGCACTCGCTTCACACGCGAGGGGTC
>CALCHY010000112.1 GCA_937907415.1 uncultured Trueperaceae bacterium | reverse complement strand
AGGCTATCGCCCGGTTGCACCGTTATCGTCTTGGCGGAAGCAGCTGCGGTCCCAAGGGCGACCACTGCGAGAAGGGTACGAACGAAGCCTTGTGGTCGCATCGCCGCTAAATCTACCAGAAGTTGCGCGAGCGCGGACAGGAAATAATCTGCAATCGCACACGGCTTTCACCGTGGCGCTCCCGAAGTCGATTGTCCGGGGCTATGCGTGCCGCCAAACTGAAGGGCCGGCACCCGCCGGGCCGTTGCGGGGGAGGGGGCGGGTGCCTAGCTGATCAGTCGCGCGGGTCTAGCACTAGGTCGTTCGCCATGCGACCGCCGAGTTCTAGCTGGATGAGGCAGTACCGCTCCGTTTCGATCGCTGTGCTGGTGTTGTGGATGACCCTGATTTCGAGGAGACGAGCTTCGCGCTTCAGATTGGACGTTGAGAGGGAGGTGATGTCTTCGTTCATCCCGGACTCCTAGGGGCGGTGAGGCTACGCTGCGGTGGTGCTAGGCCTGCTCGTGCGGCCTGTGACGTCAAGGTACGCGGGCAACTCTTACGGAACTCTCAAAGCGCGCGACCTCGTGCGGGGGCCTACACCCTAATCCGCGCTCAGCCGGGTACCGCCGCCCGCGAGGGCTAGTTTCACGCCGTGCGCGTCGCGGCCGTCGGCAATCACCGCGAACGGGGCGCCCATCGTTAGCGCCGTCAGCGCCGATTCGACCTTGGGGATCATGCCGCCAGAGATGCGCCCGTCACGGATGCGTTCCTCGACTTGAACGCGCGTGAGGTCAGGTAGGAGCGTAGCCGGGTCGTTGGGGTCGTCGAGCACGCCAGGGACGTTCGTGAGGAAGACGACGCCCTCTCCTAGTGCGCCCGCCACGGCGCCAGCCGCCTCGTCGCCGTTGACGTTGAGCATGGTGCCATGACCGCCAGCCGCGATGCAGGCGAGCACGGGCACGAGGCCGCCAGCTCGCAGGGCGTTTATGGCGCGTAGGTCGACGCCGGTCACGCGGCCGACGAGGCCAAGGTCGGGGTCGCGCACCTCGGCGCTCAGGCTGTTGGCGTCGCGTGCCGTGATGCCGACCGCGCCGCCGATCTCTTGCGCCAACTCCTTGCCGAGCATGGTCAGCACGCGCTCGACGACGAGCATGGCCGCGTGACTGGTAACGCGGAGCCCGCGCACGAAGCTGTGCTCGAGCCCGGCCTCGTCGAGGGCGGCCTGGATGAACGGGCCGCCGCCGTGTACGACTACGGGCGGCACGCCGCTCGCCCCGAGGTCGTGGAGGCCAGCGGCCACGGCGCGGCGCGTTGCTTGGTCGGTCATGGCGTTGCCGCCGTACTTGATGACGATGCTCACGTGGCAAGTCTAATGGCAGCGGTTGGCTGGCGACCAGTGGGTGTTACATTGCGTCAGGCACGCGAGCGGTGCCCTGCGCGGTGGCGCAGGCCGGGGTGGAGGGCTAAGCAGTGGCAGAGTCGCGATTAGACGAGTTGACGTTCGGCACTGACGGGTGGCGTGCCGTCATCGCCGACGACTTCACGACCAGCAACCTCGGGCGCGTGGCGCAGGCTTACGCTGAGCACCTCGCTAGCCACGGCCTCGACAACGTGCTCATCGGGTACGACACGCGCTTCATGGGCAGGCGCTTCGCGCTGCTGGTCGCTGAAGTGCTCGCGGGCAACGGCATTAGCGCCAGCGTCAGCGCCGACTACCTACCCACGCCGGCGCTCTCGTTCGCCGTAAAGCACTACGGTGCAGACGGCGGGGTGATGATCACCGCCTCTCACAATCCAGCCGAGTATTCCGGCTTCAAGCTCAAGGGGAGTTACGGTGGCGGCGCCTCGGACGCCACCTACCGAGACGTCGCGCGGCGCGCTGCTTACGTGCGGCCCGAGACGGCCTTGCGTGGCCAACCCGGCGCCGCGCAGACCTTCGACGTGCGGGCCGACTACTACGCGGCCCTCGACGCGCTGGTGGACGTCGAGCTGCTGAGGCGCTCGGGTGTGCGGCTCTTGCATGACGCCATGGGCGGTGCGGGCGCCGGCTGGCTGGCTGCGTACTTCGAAGGGCGCGGCATGGCCGACCGCCTGACAGAACTACGGGGTCGCCCCGACCCCCTCTTCTACGGCGTCAACCCAGAGCCGATCTCGGCCAACTTGGCTCCCACCCTCGCCTGCATGCGCGGGGCCAACGCCGAGGGCGTCAGCTTCGCCGTGGCTACGGACGGCGACGCCGATCGCCTCGGCGTGGTCTTGCCTGGCGGGGAGTACTTCAACTCGCATCAGATCTTCGCCGTGCTCCTCGACGACCTAGCGCGCCGCGGTGGCCGCGGCAGTGTCGTGAAGACGTTCACCGTCAGCCGGCTCGTGGAGCGCCTGGCTCGGGGCCGCGGGATGCAGGTGATCGAGACGAAGGTCGGCTTCAAGTACGTGGTCGACGCCATGCTGCAAGGGGGCGTCCTCATCGGGGGCGAGGAGTCCGGCGGCATAGGGGTGAGCGAGCACCTCTTCGAGCGCGACGGGCTCGCCAACGCCCTCCTCTTGGCAGAGGGAGTGGCAGCAACGGGCGTGCCGTTAGCTGAGCGTTTCGCGGCCCTAGAAGACGAGGCACAGTGGCGCCACGCGTACGACCGTCTCGACCTGCGCCTTGGCGGCGCGGAGGCCCTCGCCCACGCCGCCGCCGTGCTCGACGACCCACCGGCGCGGCTGGCAGGGCGCCAGGTGACGAGCGTCGAGCGTCTCGACGGCACCAAGTTGAACTTGGCGGACGACGCCTGGGTGCTAGTGCGCGCCAGCGGCACCGAGCCGCTGCTGCGCGTCTACTGTGAGGCGCCCGCCGTCGCCACCGTAGCTAGCACCTTGGCTGCCGTGCGCGACCTCGTCACAGGCTAGAGGGCCATGAACTCCTTCGGGCTCTTCGACAGGACTTCGTGCCCGTCCGCCGTGACTAGCGCCAAGTCCTCGATGCGCAGGCCCGTGAAGCCGGGCAGGTAAACGCCTGGCTCGATCGTCACGATCATGCCTGGCCGCAGCAGCGTGTCGCTCTTCTGGCTCAGGCGGGGTTCCTCGTGGATCACGAGGCCGGTGCCGTGCCCTAGCGAGTGGGTGAAGTTCTTCTCCAACCCGTGTTTGGCAAGCACCTCGCGTGCGACCTGGTCGACTTCGCGGCCGGTTATGCCCGGCCCGACGGCCGCGAGTGAGGCGACTTGCGCCTCGAGGACGGCCTCGTACAGTCGGCGCTCCTCCGCACCTACCTGGCCGATCGCCACGGTGCGCGTCATGTCGGCGTGGTAGCCATCGACGACGGCGCCGAAGTCGAGGGTGACGAGCTCCCCGCTAGCTAGCGGCTTCTGTGAGGCAACGCCGTGCGGCATCGCTCCACGCGGCCCGCTGGCGACGATGGTGGTGAACGATGCGCCCTCGGCGCCGTTGAGGCGCATGGCGCTCTCGAGGGAGAGCGCCACTTCCATCTCGGTAACGCCGGGCGCCATCATCTTCAGGGCCTCCGCGAACGCCAGGTCGGTGACGTGCGCGGCGCGGCGCAGCGCGTCGATCTCGGAAGCCGACTTCACCACGCGCAGGTCAGAGAACGCGCCGTCGAGGACCACGGGGTCGTAGCCGAGGCGCTTGGCGAGCGCGCGGTACCGCGCCACCGTCATGTTCTCGCCCTCCACCGCCAGGTGGGCGCCGTCAAGGCGCGTAAGCACGGCGTCGTCGATGCCAGCCACGATGTCCACGTCTATGACGGCCTCTTCGGCCGCTTGCGCCTTGTAACGCGCGTCCGTCAGGAGGGTGGCGCCGGTCGCGGTCACGAGTACCGCCCCGTCGTCCGGGGAGGAGAAGCGTGAGAGGTAGCGGACGTTGGCTGGGTTGGTGACGAGTAGTGCGCTCGCGTCGAGGCGGTTTACGCTCTGGCGCAACTTCTCTAGGCGCGTCTGAACCTCTGCTGCTGCGTTCATGCTGCTGCCTCCGCGATGGCGAGGTAATCGTCTAGTTCGAGGCTGGCGCCGCCGATCAGGCCGCCGTTGACGTCGGTTTGCGCGAGGAGTTCGCGGGCGTTGCCTGGCTTCATGCTGCCGCCGTACAGGAGGCGCATGTCTGCGGCCACCTGCGGGTAGAGGCGCTGTAGTTCGCGGCGCATGGCGCTGCCCATGGCGGCGGCGTCCGCGGCCGTGGCGGTCCTGCCAGTGCCGATGGCCCACACCGGCTCGTACGCCACCACCAGCGACGCGGCGTTTGGCAGGTCGAGGCCGAGCAGCGCACGCGAGAGTTGCGCAAGCACGACGTCCTCAGCCGCGCCAGAGTCGCGCTCGGCTTGCTTCTCGCCGACGCACACGATCGGCACGAGTCCGTGCTCCAGCGCGCGGCCGGCTTTGGCGTTCACGAGCGCGTCGTCCTCGGCGTGGTACGCGCGGCGCTCGGAGTGGCCGACGACCACGTAGCGCACTCCCAGGTCGGCGAGCATGGCGGCCGATACCTCGCCCGTGTATGCGCCCTCGGAGTGGGCGCTTACGTCCTGGGCCCCCAAGGCCAAGGCGCTGCCGAACGCGAGGTTCGTCATGGCCTGGAGGTGGGTGAAGGGCACCATCAACGCGAGCTCGCCCGCCGTGACCGGGGAGCGGTCCAGGCGGGCGAGCAGTTCCCGCGTCCAGGACGCGGCTTCTGAGGGGAGCCGGTGCATCTTCCAGTTACCGGCTATGAGGGGAAGGGGGCGTGACATGCGGCGACGATACCGCAGGCGCCGCCGCCCGAACTCCCTGTGCTTACGTCAGGCGCGCACCCCGCTAGTGGCGGCGGCGCTGCGCTTGCGCTTCGGCTTGCCTGGCTTCTCGTCGTTGCCTGAGCCGCCGTTGGCTGCCGCCAAGTGCGCCTCGAGCGCGGCCAGGCCGCCGACGAGCGCCACGTCCAACACTTGGTCGAGATCGGCGACTGGGTGCATGGTGAGCGACTTCGTGAGGTGCGCCCCGATGTCCTTCATGTCGGCCTCGTTCTGGGCTGGGAAGACGATGTGCTTGATGCCAGCGCGCTTGGCGCCGAGGATCTTCTCCTTCAGCCCGCCGATGGGCAGCACGCGGCCACGCAGCGTGATCTCGCCGGTCATGGAGACGTCCTTGCGCACCGGCACGCCCGTGAGGGCGCTGATGAGCGAGGTGGCGAGGGCGACGCCTGCGCTTGGGCCTTCCTTCGGCGTGCCGCCTGCCGGGACGTGGATGTGGATCTCGGAGTCGTCTAGCAGCGCCTGCTTGATGCCGAAACGCGCCGCGTTGCTCTTGGCGTACGTGAGGGCGGCGCGGGCGGACTCCTTCATGACGTCGCCCAGCTGACCGGTCAGCACGAGACCGCCCTTGCCGGGGGTCACCGACGTTTCGACGAACAGGATGTCGCCGCCGACGGGCGTGTAGTACATGCCTGTAGCCACGCCGACGAGGTTGTCCTCCGCCTCGGCTTCCGGTGTGAAGCGCTGCGCCCCGATGAACTGCTCGAGGCTGCGCTCCGTTAGGCGGATGCGCTTGGCGTCGCCATCCGCGATGCGCCTTGCCGCCTTGCGTGCGAGGGTGCCGATGAGGCGCTCGAGGTTACGCACCCCGGCCTCACGCGTGTACGACGTGATCACGCGGGAGAGGGCGCCGTCCGTGTAGCTGACCTGGTTCGGCTTGAGGCCGTTCTCTATGAGCTGCCGCGGCACGAGGTAACGCTTGGCTATCTCGAGCTTCTCCTGCTCGATGTAGCTGGAGAACTCGATGGCCTCCATGCGGTCGAACAGCGCTTCAGGAATCTGCTGGGCGTAGTTGGCCGTGGCGATGAAGAGGACCTCGGAGAGGTCGAAGGGCACGCCGAGGTAGTGGTCGACGAAGTTGGAGTTCTGGGCGGGGTCGAGCACCTCGAGCAGGGCGGACGACGGGTCGCCCTGGTAGGAGGCGCCTAGCTTGTCTACCTCGTCGAGGAGGAAGACGGGGTTCTTGGCGCCTGCCTGGCGGATGCCTTGGATGATGCGGCCGGGCATCGAGCCGATGTAGGTGCGGCGGTGGCCCCTGATGTCTGACTCGTCGCGCGCGCCGCCCAAGCTGATGCGCACGTACTCGCGACCAAGCGCCTTGGCGATCGACTGCGCGATGGAGGTCTTGCCTACGCCAGGGGGGCCGACGAAGAGGAGGATGGGGCCCTTGTTGACCTCGAAGGCGTCGAGCTCACCCTTCGCTGCGCGCTCGCTCTTGAGCTTGCGCACGGCGAGGTACTCGAGGACCCTGTCCTTGACCTTCTCGAGGCCGTAGTGATCCTCGTCGAGGATGGTGGCGGCCTTGACCATGTCGAGGCGGTCCTCGGTGCGGGTGTTCCACGGCAACTCGACGATGGTGGTTAGGTAGGTGCGGATGACGGAGGCCTCTGCCGAGTCTGGGTGCATGCGGCTGAGGCGGTTCAGCTCGCGCTGCGCTTCCTTGAGCACGGCTTCTGGCAACTCGAGGGCCAGGAGCTTCTCTTTGAACGCCTCGACTTCGTCCTCGTCCTCGTCGGAACCGGAGAGCTCCTTCTGCAGCGCCTTGATCTGCTCGCGTAGGAAGTACTCGCGCTGGTTGCGGTCGATCTCTTCCTTGACCTCGCGTTGCAGGCGGCGCTGGGTCTCCTGCAGTTCGATCTCGGTGTCGATCAGGAGCAGCACGTGCTTGATGCGCGCGGTCACCGTTTGGGCCTCGAGCACGGCCTGCTTGTCCGCCAGCTTGAAGTCGAGGTGGTAGGCCACGTAGTCGGCGAACTGGCCTGGGTCTTCGAGGTTCATGACGAACTGCGCGACCTCGTTCTGCACGGCGCGGCTGCCGTTGTCGATCAGTTCGCGGAACTTCTCCTTGAGTTCGCGGAAGGCGGCCTCGAGCTCCACGGCGTCACCCGCGGGCACCTCGATGGGCTCGACGAGCGCCTCGATGACGTCGGCGCCCACGTACTGGAGCACCTTGACGCGCGCGAAGGCCCGCACCAGCATCTGGATGCTGCCGTCTGGGTTCTTCTTCATGCGCATGATGTTGCACACGGTGCCGACGTTGTAGAGGTCGGCGGCCGTTGGTTCTTCTACGTCGCGGTCCTTCTGGCTGACGATGACGATCGTGCGGTCGCGGTCGAGCGCCGCGTTGATGGCGCGGATGCTGACGGGCCGACCGGCGTCGATCGGCATGACCATCGTCGGGAAGAGCACGGAGCCGCGCACCGGGCAGACGGGAATCGGGGTAGTGAAATCGGTTCTGTTAGTGACCTCTGCCATGCTGGTCTCCTATTCTTGACCGCGGCAAGCGGTGAACTGGGATGCGGCTCTTGGGGCGCGCCCGTCAGTGGGGGCGAGTGTGGCGTAAGGGAGTTGAGTCAAAGTAGCTCAAGTTTACTGGTAATCTCCCGCTCAGGTTGATCGTGAGACACCAGGCGCCGA
>CALCHY010000111.1 GCA_937907415.1 uncultured Trueperaceae bacterium | reverse complement strand
AGTGCCGTTCGCAAGGGCGTCCTATACTCAAGCTTGTTGTGGCGGACGCAACACGACTATTTCATCGTCACGCTAGGAGACTCACATGCCCAACCGCATCAGCGCACTCGCCGTCCTGCTCGTCGTCGGCTTGTTCGGAAACGCACTAGCGCACGCCGCGCTCGACTCGTCCGACCCCGCAGACGGCAGCGTGCTGGCTGCTGCGCCAGCCGCCATCACCCTCAGCTTCACCGAGGAGCTGGAGGCTGGCTTCTCCACCTTCAAGCTTTACCGACTCGCGAACGACCTTGACCCTAGCGACACGGATTACGCGGCCAAGCTCGAGGGCCTAGCTCAACTCCTCGTCGACGAAGTGATGGAGTCGCAAGCGCCGGACGAACGCGCCGTAGTCAGCACCCTCGACCCAAGTAGTGGTAGGACCAAGACCGTGCAACTCACCCCGGAGGCTGCGCTTGGCGCTGGCACATACGTGGTCATGTGGCGCATCGTCTCTGTGGACACGCACGTCGTCGAGGGATTCCTGACCTTCACCGTCAGCGAGTAGGGAGGGCACGTCACACTCTGGGGCAGTTGTGCGGCGCACTCACTGCCGGGGGCCGGCGCGTGGCATCCTGGAACGCATGTCACGCCGCCGGCGCAAGGCGCCACCTCTACTAACTACACGTTTCGCCGCGCTCGCGCTTGCAATTGCTGCACTGTTGGCTTCGTGCAGCCCGCCAGACAGCCCGCCTCCGCCGCCTGGCGGGCAACTCAAGCTGAACCGGGTCGTCAGCGGCTTGCTGCAGCCAACCACCATCGCCAACGCGGGCGACGATCGCCTGTTCGTGGCCGAGAAGGGCGGCACCATCCGCGTCGTGCGCGGTGGCCAGCTCCTCACGACGCCGTTCCTCGACCTCTCCGAGCGCGTATCCACGGGCGGCGAGCGCGGCTTGCTCGGGCTGGCCTTCGACCCCAATTACGCTGACAACGGCCGCTTCTACGTCAATTACACGGATCTGGACGGCACCACGATCATCGCTTCGTACCTGGTAGCGCCGGGCGCGCCAGACGTGGCGGACGCCACGTCGGAAGCAGTCATCCTCGAGATCCCGCGCCCAACGTCGTTCCATAACGGTGGCGAGTTGGCGTTCGGTCCGGACGGCTTCCTCTACATCGCCAGTGGCGACGGCGCTGAGGGAGGGGCAGCCGCCACCGACCTTTCCAACCTGCGGGGCAAGATCTTGCGGCTAGACGTCTCCGGCGCTAGCCCTTACGAGGTGCCGGACACGAACCCGTTCGTGAACACGCCAGGTGCCGAGCCAGAGATCTGGGCCTACGGCCTGCGCAACCCGTGGCGCTTCTCATTCGACCGCGAGACGGGCGACCTCTACATCGCCGACGTAGGAGAGTCCGCCTTCGAGGAGTTAGACGTGCA
>CALCHY010000110.1 GCA_937907415.1 uncultured Trueperaceae bacterium | reverse complement strand
ACCATGCTCAACAGACGCCCGATAGTCCAGCGCCACGCCCGTTGCCTCAGTTGCCGCTAGTCACGGACGCGAGCGTGGCCTCGGTGCCGACAGTGGCAGCCGGCTTCCGGACAAGAGTCGGCTGCGGAGTCTAGGCGGGCGGCGGTAGGTCGTTTCGGACTAAGTACCCCGACGGCCTATTGGCATGGTGCTAGTTCACCATTCGTCCTTGAGGGTCCAGTTCGCTGGTCCTCAAGGACTTGCCATCGATGGCGCCTTTGCACTTGGGAAGTCACGGCATCCGCCGCTGTGCCCCATGGTGGTCTCCGCTCGATCGGGCCTAAAGTTCACCAGATGCCTGGGGAGTATGCATGTTACACACAGAATCCGCAGCATTGACTCCCAGCATGTCGAGCTGTTGGGCTGAGACAGGGGACGCGCCATCGCTTTGCGGAAACTGGCGCTCAACTTTGGCTAGGTCCCGGAGAGTCGTTCGATCCTTGAAGTCTCTCTGGGTTCGCACCAGGTATAGGGGCTGGCGCATCTGGTGGTCCCACGGGCGGAACGAAGTCTCCGCGGCCTTGCCGACGTCGAACTGCACGCCTTCGTCTTCCAAATAGTCAATCAGATCCGTACTTTCTGTTGAGTCCGCCTTGACGGCGGCCTCGGCCATGACCTTGACTCCCGCGTACGCGGCCCAAGCGAGGGGGTCCATGGCCAGGCCGAAGCGCTCGAGATATCTCGAGTTCAGGTTCACAGCAGTTTCGTTCTCGAGAGTCGCATCCCATGTGGCTATGTGTTGAGCCGAACTGATTTCTGGCAAGTTGGCCAGGTAGGCCGCATAGAACTGCCGAGACTGCGCAACGGGCGACGGGAAGCACATGGTCCTCGCTGTGAGCCCCGAGGCCCCGTACTGCGCAAGAAACGTGAGTTGCTCGTTCGGTGTTAGGAGTAGGATCACGAGTTCAGGATCTACCCGAGCAATCTCGGTGAATGCAGCTGAGTAGAAGGGTACGTTCTGGGCGACCTTCACGCTGCCTGCGATCGAGACGTCTCGGTGATCGTGAAGTAGTTCCGCCGCGGTTGTCATCTTCGCTTGCTGTCCTGGCTCGTCCGAGTAAACGAAGTACCAGCGCTTAGCGGGTGACTGCGTCCCTAACGTGATCATGGCGTCAAGGCACGCTGTAACGCTGTCCGACAGGTGGAAGGTGTTCCGACTACAGTCCGATCCACGCAATGAGTCGCTTTGGGCGCCGATATTCAGAAAAATGAAATCATCTTCGACGGCAAGTGAACTGAGTGCTTGAGCATCGTCGGTGGTGAATCCGCCGATGATGGCGTAGGCTCCTTCTTCTCTGGTCATTCGTCGAGCGGCACGCAGCATCGAGTCAGTATCTGGCGCAGAGGAGATCAGTGCCTTGAACTGGCGGCCAGAGGGTCCCACTTGGCCAAGAATCTCGTCCCCGGCCAAAATGGCGCCGCGATTGGCTGCGGAGCCCAGGATCGCGCTGTTTCCAAAGGCCCCTAGGGTGCGGTCTCCAGTGGTTGGCAGAACAAGGCCGATATGGAGCATTCCATTTGTGGTAACGGCTGGGGCTGCACGGGAGCGCCCGACTGCTTGCCCCAATAGCGTGCCAGCTAAGGCGGTTCCAGACAGCGCCAAGAAGCGGCGCCGTGAGATCTTCGAGTCCCACATAGTCATCCTCCAACACTGATTATCGGTTTGGGGAGTGGAAGTACCGGGATGTTGTAGGACTCAAGAACCGACTGGATCTCGTCCCATGTTCGCGCTAGGGAGTTGTTCAAGAGGTCACGCAGGTCGGTATCCGCAAGCCTTAGCCCCATTGCGGTCTGGTACACCATGAGGAGCCCGGACAAGTCAACTTCGGGAGCGACTGGAACGACTTTGAGGTCTGGCCGCTCTAGCGCCAGTTTCCCTGCTGACGGTCCAAAGATCACAGCTACGTCCAGTTTTCCACTCACGACGTCCTTGATTTGCTGTTCTTCTGCGCTGGCGGGCCCAGGGTAATAGTGACGCACGTTCTTTGCCAGATTGCGGATTCCAAGGGCTTCATCTGGCGGACTTGCCGTTATCACCCCAATGCGCAGCGAGGCAAGTGCCTCATCGTCGAATGAAGAGATGTCAAAAGCAGCATCCTCGCGATATACGAAGTAGTAGGTTGTCTGAAAATAGGGGATGGTCGTCAGGAAATCATCAGAGTTATCTCCGACGTCTAGGAACAAGTCGCATCTACCTTCTTCGAGGAGAATCTGGTTCTGGCTCGCGACCTCGATTTTTGGCAGCCATACATAAGTCAGCGTGGCGTCTAGGTCTTGAGAAATGAGGGTGATGATCTCATTCTCGAAACCCTGCTCCTGACTGTTCGAGTACGGAAGATTGTCTTGTGCGGCACAAACGATTAGCTCCCAAGTCGGTACACGCTGCGCCTTGCCAGGGCTCAGTGACATACATGCGAATGCAAGGACTGCGGCAGCGAAGTTCAAGAGTGTCCGTGGCTCTTCCATCGTTGGCTAACGCCCTCCTATTGCTGTGGTTGGAACGTTGGCGGGCCGGCCTCAGCGGCCGGCCCGCGTGCGAGTGATCGCTGTCTAGCTTCGACTTCTAGTTCGCTACCTGTCCAAGGTAGTTGCGCTCTGCTACTGGCCGGCGGCCTGGGCTGCAGCCACCTGATCTTTGAGCGCGAAGACCCAGATGACGCCGCCCTGCGCCGGTGGGGAGAACGGGACGTTCGCGAGTTTGGCAGTCTGAGCTAGGACGTTGGTCATGGTGTTCCCGCCGCTAGACTCGACCGCGATGTACTGAACGCCGTCTACCTCGAAGCTTGTCGGCACACCAACTACCGAAGAGTTGGTCGTGAAGTGCCAGACTTCCTTACCGGATTTCGCGTCATAGGCCCTGAACTCGCGGCTAGCAGCATCCCCGATGAACACTAGGCCGCCGTGAGTCGAAAGTGGCGGCGAAACAACGGGCAGCTTCTGATCCACGCGCCAGGCTACTTTGCCTGTTGCGACGTCAATGGCCTGCAAGGCGCCGTAGTCAGTGATTCCGTCCGGAAGGAGGAGCTGGTTCTTGGCGCCGATGTAGCGCTGGCCCGGCTGGTAGACAACCTGCACGCCCGAGATGGTCTTGCACGATTCTTGCGTCGGGATGTACGCGTAGCCCGTATCTGGACTGAAGCTCAGGCCCGTCCAGTTGTCGCCACCCGTCGTGTTCGGGCAAACGGTTACGGTCTTGTTGATGCCCGGGCGGTGATCTTCTGGAATGACTGGGCGGCCCTCGGCGTCAAAGCCTGTGATGGTTTGTGGCTGGGCCTTCATGTACGTTTCGCCGTAAATGAAACCAAGGCGGTCAGGCGCGGTAGCACCAACACTCGTGTCGGTAGGGGTAGAGGCGCTTGGTGAGACTACCTGGCCGTCAACCACGACGCTGGGAATGGTGTTCGCGCGGTCGAGCAAGTAGAACTGCCCGTTGCGCCCGGCGTGGATTAGGCCCTTGATTTCCTTACCGTCGCGGGTGATGTTTACCAGGGTCTGGTCAGAGGTCTCGTCGTAGTCCCAGGTTTCATTCGGTGAGTATTGATAGAAGGACTTGATCTCGCCAGTATCGGCGTCCATCCCTACTACCGATGCAACGTAGAGGTTGTCGCCTGGTCGAACTTGGCCCATCCACGGACCACCGTTCGAGGTGCCCCAGTACGTCATGTTCGTCTCTGGGTCGTAACTACCAGTTACCCACGGCGCTGCTGCACCGTTTTCGTAGGTGTCGCCGGGCCATGTGTTGCCGCCGGGCTGATCAGGGGCGGCCGTGGTGAAGGACTGCCAGACGCTGTCGCCAGTATTGGCATCAAAAGCCTGGACAAAGCCGCGAACACCATACTCGCCACCGGCAACGCCAACCATTATCTTGCCTTTGACGGCCAATGGCGCCATGGTCATCGCGTAGCCTTTGGTGTAGTCGGCAACGGTCTCGTCCCACAGCATCTTCCCGGTTGACACGTCAAATGCGAGGAGGTGGGCGTCTAGAGTCGTGATGTAGACGTTATTGCCGTACAGTGCAACGCCGCGATTGTCCAACCCGCAGCAAACCATGGGGTATACGTCTTGCGGCAAATCCCTCGCATACGACCAGAGTAGTTTGCCAGTCGCGGCATCCATGACGAAGAGCGTAGTGTATGCGCCCGTAGCGAACATGATGCCGTCGTTGACGATCGGAGCGCCTTCATGGGCCCCAGTTACGCCAGTAGAATAGGTCCAAACTGGCACGAGGTTTGAAACGTTATCCGGAGTTATCTGATCTAGCGGACTGTAAGCGTGCTGGCTATAGTTGCCCTTGTAGATTAGCCAGTTCTGGGGTTCAGGCGTTAGCAGGCGGGCATCCGTTACCTCTGAATAGTTCGGCACCAAGACGTCGGCAGGTGCGGTGTTCTGAGCCAGGGCCGTCGTGCCTAGCGCGGTAGCGCCAAGCAGTACAGCGATACAAAGGCGTTTAAACCAGGAAAAGGAATTCATAGTTCTTCCGTCCAATCCTTCACGGTGTATTGCTTGGAAAGCGCGACCCTCAGCGACCTCACGTTCGCTCTTGCACCGCACGCCTGCGCCCCGAGTAGGAGGCATTGGAAGCAACGGCGATTCGACTGAAGACTCGACTCGTAGGCTGTAGTGGCGATGCAACAACTTCCGAAGTAGAACCAGCGACGTCCCCGGCACCGTCGAACCCTCGGGTCCGCGCTTTAAAGTACGCACCGCTAATAAGCCGGGGCCAATGGCAAGGAACCCTGCGAAACGCTCGAGGTCCGCAGTAGATCGCGCCGCGCCCACATACAACCGACTCCGCCACCTCGTTCAACTCTCTTCCCTCCAGAGCCTGCGGGAAGTACTCACCGACATGTATCTCGAAAACCTGGCAATCGGCACACTTACGTCCAATACCACTCGAGAATTGCCTTCACATGCAAGTGACACGCTTTCCAAATTACCTGAGTATGCGGAACGCTAACGCTTCCTCCTTTCCATTAGGGCATAATGCGCTTTGAAGACGGTTAGTTCCGTGACTCATGCACACGAGGATCGGGAAGGCGCTCTACGTGACCTGAGAATCCTCGATCGAAGCATGTTTTTTGTGTGCTTGGCGAGCCAAGAGGAGGCGAGGCGCCTGCGTGAAAGGGACAGCCTCTTCTCGCGAACCGCTCGAGCAGCTGTGAGGGGCTGGGCTCCCGGATACCCTAAATGAGCCGCCAGCGAGTCTCCAGTGAGGTCAGCTCGTTGTGCCATGTGCGTAAGGAATCGGGAACGCGTAAGGAGGTCCGGGGTCGAACGTTGTCGGCTACCTTCCTACTCGTCAAGCCGACCGACTACCTAAGAAGCGCGCTCGGAGGCGAACCGACTCACAGTAGGAGCGCATACTGCCGGGTGCTCCCTTCTGCTTTCGTAGTAAGCAAGGCGCCAGTTCAAGTAGCCACAAGCTACCCCCGCCACGAAAAAACCTCCCGTCCGGCACCAACATTTCCGGCGGGAGGCTGACGGGTCAACGACCCGCG
>CALCHY010000109.1 GCA_937907415.1 uncultured Trueperaceae bacterium | reverse complement strand
CTGCTCACCTTCGTGCTGCCCTACGCCTTCATCGCCTTCCTGCCCGCCGCGGGCGCGCTGCGCCCCGAGTACGCGGCGCTGGGCTGGCTGACCCTGCCGGTCGGCGTCCTCGTCTTCGCCGTGGGCCTGCTCGTCTGGCGCCGCGGCCTCGCGAAGTACGAGGGCGCCGGCTCCTAGCGACGCGAGCGCACGGGCGGATCGGACCGCGCCGCCGAATCAAACTGTGTCATAAACCAACGTTATTGCGACTCCGGGCCTCTGTAGAATGCACGCCTTTCCCGGATAAGCGGATGGTTGGCACCCTCCTCCGGTCAGGCTGGAGTTCAGGCTCGCAATAACATGTGGGGCATGGCTGAAATTGACTGGGCAGAAGAAGAGACCTTGGTACAGCTCTTCAAGATGAGCGGCGGGTACGTTCTGGACTTCTCAAACTGGACCTTCTCTAGTTTCTTTGAACGCCACCGCATCGACATCGATAATGAACGCTACTTTCAGGAAGGCGGGTCGAAGGGTAGGCGAATGCGGGCGTTCCTAAAGCTCGATCCGGACCACTCGGTGGGGAAGGTCATCAAGTCCATGATCGACTACGGAGTCGCGAAAGGCCTGTTCGACGACCTTGAGAACGCCCCTCGGCTAATCGAGAGTGGACGCCAAATCGCCGCCCGGCTGATGGAGAAGCAGCCCGTAGCCGACATTGAGGCCCTGATTGAAGGAGGCGACGGGCGCGACCTCGAACAGATCGTCGAACACATTCGTCGAGACATCGATGACGGCCGCCCGGAGGCCGCGCTCGATAGGTTGCACACCTACATGGTCAAGTACGTTAGGCGGCTCTGCCAACGCCACGGAATCGAATACAAGCCCGACACCGTGCTGCATTCTCTCCTTGGGCTCTACTCAAGGGCGTTGCATGAAGGCGGCCACATCGAGACAAAGATGAGTACGACCATCTTGAGAGAGACCGGCAAAGTCCTGGACGCGTTCAACGATGTCCGCAACAACCACAGCTACGCGCACGACAACGACCTGCTCAGCTCGGCAGAAAGTCTGTTCATACTCAACAACGTAGCGGCCACCGTCCGCTTCCTCAACGAACTGGAGGCCGGCATCGTTGAACAGACCTCAGAGACAGTGGCTACGGAGGAGGCTGGGCTTCCCTTCTAGCTAGAGTGGCGCTGAAGCTCACCTGACATGGCCCGCCTGACGTGATGACAGGGTCAGCGCCAGCAACCAAGATTAGTTGACCTGGTGGAATGTCAGCCTTATGGCAATGGTGTTGTCATCGCCCATCCGCCTCCGCAGTGCCTTGAGGGTCGATTCCAGCGCCTCGGCGCCGGCGTAAGCCACTAGGACGCTTTCGAGCGAGGCGACAGTGGCGTCGGTGACCACGTGCAGTGCTCTGGCGAACTCCTGCGCTTCACTCGCAGACTCGCAGCCCTCAACGAAAGTGTCCAGGTTCCCATAGTTGGCCCTGATGCGAAGCCGATACAGCCCATCGAACAGCGTCGCGGGCCCGGCCCTGCGATAGATATCGTCCTTCTTAGGAGTCGAGATGTTCCGTCTAGTACGACCCCTTTCCGGCTTGCTCCTGATGGCATTCATAACGCGCTCGGCCCGCTTCTCCAGAGTGGTCGCCAAGAAAAGCGCGTAGAAGTCTTCGAATTCCCCAGCCGCCGGCGCGCTGAGGTTGTTCACGGGGTCTGGATCCCGCCGGAAGTTGATAGGTGTGTCAACCCGCTTCCCGTCGGCAAAGCCTCCCCCCATAGAGGCTGACCATGGGTAGGGGAGAAGGCGTCTATCGCAGATCATCTGTCTGGCGTTGCGGCAACTGCGGTCATGGTCAACACTTTCGCCCGGTGAGAGGTAAGGCGCGAGCGCGCACATGAGGCTGTGCACGGCGTACCACCCTTGGACAGGCGTCCAGGCGTTCTTCTCCTCGAAGAAATCTTCTGCGTCCGCCTCGCGCTGCAGGCACACGAGATTGGTGAGGCCCGCTTTCAGGTAACGGCGGACGGTGGCCATCTCGGCGATCCTCCGCCGCCTGACCGAGTTTGTTAGTTCCGAGGTGGCCGCGTAGACGTTGCCGTACCGCTCAGAAGGCTCCCGGCCGTACTCCGCCTCGAGGAACTGGGCGACGTTCTTGATGTAGTGGTGGAAAGTCAGGAAGCTCTTACGAGCACCCTCCGGCGGAAAGAACAGCAGCATGGGACGACCACATGATACCGGGCAAGCGCGAGCGAACGACCCGCAGTCCGCGCCCATGAGGATCAGCGCGCCAGCACTCTCCACCGGAAACTCGCGCCGGCGCGCCCTTCTAGGTTCGAGGAGCGCTCTTGGACGTGTATCCTGCGGTCAAGAAGGAACATTGCTATGGGCGGGGAGCACAGGGGAGTCCCTTACGCCCTCACGCTTGGGGGCGAGCTGGCGGACCCGGCGACGGCACGGCCGTTGACGCGCGGGTACCGCTGCCTGGCGTGTGGCGAGTTCGTGCACCTCAAGCGCGGGAGCGTGCGGGTGGCGCACTTCGCTCACTACGCCGATCGCGAGGTGGCATGCAATCCCGAGACCGTCCTGCACGAGGCCGCCAAGTATCGCCTCAAGGAGATGCTGCTGGCCGGCACGCGCGCCTTCCACCTCCAGGTCGCCTGCCCCGGCTACCGCACCGCCTACGACACGCCCATCAAGTGCGCCGGTGATAACCCCGCGGTCGTGACCCTGCGCGTACCAGCATTCGACGCCGCTGGGGTGGAGGTCCCGTTCCCGCCTTATCGCCTCGACGCCGCCGCCACCCTCGCTGCTGCGGTGGTGCTGGGCCTCGAGGTCTACCAGAGCCACCAAGTTGACGAGGAGAAGCGCGTCGCCCTAGCACGCTCCGGACTGCGCTGGCTGGAGGTGGAGGCCCGCGCCGTGCTCGAGCACCGCATGCCCTGGCGCGCCATCAGCAGCAGCCTCGGCGAGATGCAGTGCGCCGACTGCCGCCGCCAGGCCGCAGAGGCAGAGCGCCAACGCCGCGAGCTCGAAGCGCGCAAGCGCGCGCAAGAGGAGCGGCAGCAGCGTGAAGCCGCCAGGCAGAAAATGGGGACACGCGTCACGCACGCCGCCTGGGACGGTCACAAGATCAGGACACCAAGCGAGAAAGGCGTAGGCACCGTCCTGAAATGCCCCGCCTGCAAAGAAAAGGTGACCGTTCAACTCGTCGGCGGCAGCCGCGTCTTCCTCCACGAAGAAGGCGCCACCTGCGATCCCGCCCGCGCCTGGGTGAAAGGCGGCATGGTCGCTATTCACCAACAACTGACCAAGGATCCGAAAGCCGTCCGCGTCCAGCGGCGGTGCAGCCTGCACGAGCTGCACAACTGCAAGAACACCCTCACCCAGCGCCTGCCAGAGTTCGACGCGATCCATCCCGCGGACGCATCCCTAATCCTCGTCAAGGACGGCGCCTTGGCTGGGCAGATCTCGTTCGCGCGCCGCGACCCTGACATCGGAGCCTCCAGACGCTGGTGGCTTCGACCCGTCAACGCCATAAAGCACCCAACAACCTGGTGGCAGCGCCCCGACGGCAACCTATGCAGCGACTGCCAACAACGCGTCGCACAGGCGCGCCAAGCAGCAGAAGAGAGCCAGCGCGCCGCACGCGAGCGCCGAGAAGCGGTGGAGATGCTAGAAGCTGGGCAGCGCACCGCTGAGCACCTCGCACGCGAACCCGAGATGCTCGAGGTCGCCCGCAAAGCCCTAGAACTCTTCAACATCGACCCGCGCTGGGCGGCCGACCAAGGCGTCGTGGTGCGCCAATGCGAGTACTGCATCAAGAGGACCGCCTACATCATCGCCAGTAGCCTCCAGGCAATCCCCGCCCACGCCGCAACAGCGCTCGTCACCGTTGATCACGAGATCCGCTGCCGCTGCATGCACTGCAACCACCCGGGCAGCAACAACCACGACCGCTTCCGCCCCCTCGGCGAAGACCTCGCCGGGTACGAAATCCGCCCCGACGCCATCAGAACCCTCACGACCAAGCCGCCACACAGCAACTAGCCCTGCTACTCTTACCCCGTAGCCCCGAGTGCCTCCCCTCCCGGCCCTAGGCCGGTGCATGAGCCTCGGGTAAGCCAAGGGCGCGGCCCGAACATCGAGGGCCGCGCCCTTTACTATTGGAGATCATGAACCTAAGAGAGGAACCGGTCGAGAAGCTCACCCTTCGCCAGGCCGCGGACGCGCTCAACGCCTCCACCGCCCACGTGAAGGGCCTCCTCGAGCAAGGGCTCATAGACCACCACGGCGAGGGCGCCCGCCTACGCATCGACCGAGGCTCCCTGATCGCCTACAAGGCGCGCGACGACCAGGAACGCCAAGCCGCCCTTGACGAACTCGCGCGCGAGGCCCAGGAATAAGGCCACGGCTACTGAACCGGCGCCCAGCGGCCTTCCAGACCGCGCATCACGCCTGCTATCATCTACCCGAGTCCCGAGGCCACTCCTCTCGCGGCCTAGTCCGTGATGAATCCCGGGTTTGCGATTCACCTGCGGAACGCCCGGGCGTTCCGCAGTTCTCTCTAAGCACCGGACTCCAACCCGGCGAGCGTCCCGGGAGGAACCCATGAACGAGCTTCCCGACCCGCAAGACGAAACCGATCGACCCGGCCAGGAGCCCACCGGCACCCCCGAAGCCGAGTACTACACTCCTGAGAGGGTGCGGGAGTTCCTCGCCGAGGACGCCATGCCGCCGGGCCTACGCGCCCGCGCGGCCGCACGCATGAAGCAGATATCCCACGACCACTGAGCAGCGGCGCTGCAACTCAAGGACCACCAAACTAACAGCGCAACGGACCGTAACAGCCCGAGCGTTACGATCCATTCC
>CALCHY010000108.1 GCA_937907415.1 uncultured Trueperaceae bacterium | reverse complement strand
CGATGTGGCGCGGCAGGTGCCCTTCGTCCTTGACGGCGCGCAACAGCCGCCGCTCGTACAACCAGTAGAGCGGCTTGGAGACGGCCGATACGATGCCGAGGGCGCGCAGGGCGCCGCTCGGCTGGGCGGATGGGGGCACGCGGTAGTTTACCGTGGCGGGGTCAGTACGGCTTGGCGGTTGCGGCGTCACTTGCCTGCCTTGGCCAGGATGGCGCCAGGCGTGCGCACCAGGATGTCGATGTCCCACCAGAGCGACCAGTTCCTCACGTAATGCGCTTCCATGGACTGGCGCTCCTCGAAGCTGACGTCGTTCCGGGCCTCCGTCTGCCAGTAACCGGTCATCCCGGGCCGTGCCAGGAAGATCAGGTCCTGCTCGTTGCCCATGATGCCGCGTTCGCGCACCATGTAAGGCCTGGGGCCCACGATGCTCATCTGGCCCATGAACACATTCAGGAGCTGCGGCAGCTCGTCCAGCGACGTGCGCCTGAGGACCCGCCCGATGCGTGTGACGCGAGGGTCGTTCTCGAGCTTGTGGAAGTGCTCGTACTCCGCACGCAGCTCAGGGTGCTCGGCCAAAAGGGTTGACAACCTCTCGTCGGCGTCCTGGTGCATGGTTCTGAACTTGATGCAACCGAACTCCCGACCGTACCGCCCGATGCGGGGCGAGAAGTAGAGCGCCGGCCCGCGCGAGTCCAAACGGATGAGGGCGGCGATGAGCAGCAGCGGCAGACCGAGCACAGCAAGCAGCAGAGTGGCGCCAACGAAGTCCGTGGCCTGCTTCAGGGCGCGGTTGGTGCCGGAGGCCAACTGATTGCGAGCCTCCAACGCCAGGGCGGCGCCGAGAGGAGCGGCCACGACCGAGTTGGTGGGCAGACCGGTGAGGTCGGGCAGGTACTGCACGTACTTCAGGCGATTGCCGGGTTGCAGCAGGAGGCGGTCGAACGCCAGGAACGGCGCCGCACCTGGACTGATGATGACGTGGCGCACTCCGTGCCGCTCGATGAACGGCCAAGCCTCGTCGAGTCCTCCCGTCACTGCCAGCCCGCCGAACAGCTCGGTCGTCGGCGGGCCGAACACGGCCATGGGGTGGAGGCCGACGCCAGGATGAGATAGAAGATGGCGCGTCACTTGCGCTCCGGCCGGCTCCGTGCCCAGCACTACCACTGGCCGGCCCCAAAGCCGCAGTCGTTGTAGAAGCTTTTCCGTGAGGTTCCGGAAGGCTGGCGCGAATATGGCGACAGCGGGCACTGCAACCAGGAACACAGGCGCCCTCAGCTCAAGCACGTCCGGCACCACCAGGGCCAGAAAGCCCACGATTACCGCCCCCGCCACCGCAGCCCGCACCGATCTGCTGAGTTTCCTCTGCGAGGGCAGCCCGTAACCGGGGTAGAGGCCGGCCGCAGCGGCTACCGCTGGCCACGCGAGGACCGCGTATACGAGAGTCGTCCGCCAGCCGCTGGCGAGCGACACGCTGGAGTCGAAGTGAGCTACAACGTACATGCCAAGCGATAGCGCAACGGCGCCAGCCATCGCATCGGCCAGGCCGAGCGCAAGTCGTACGGCTGCTGCACTGCCTGCGCCGGTCTCAGCCTCTGCAGGCTCGCGCCTGCCCACGGCGCGCCAGCCGATTACGGCTGCGAGTGGGTAGATGATAGCCCCGGAAAGGAGGGTAGTGTCGAACAAATTCAGGACTAGCACACCGATCAGGACCACGACCATGGCACGGTCGCGCTGCTGTACGGCTCTTAGGGCCAGTAATGCGAACAGTCCTATGAAACCCAACAACCCCACGAGCCCGCGATCCACCCAGGCGGCGAGGAAGACGTTGTGAGCATGGGCCGCCACCGGCCGCAGTAGCATCTCGTCCGGGCGCAGGGTGGCGATAGCAGTGGGAAAGCCGTTCGGTCCCCAGCCGAACAGAGGCCGCGATCCGATTGCCTCAAGCGAGTCGCGCCAGATTGGGAAGCGGGACGTGCGCAGATCGGTCACGCCTCTCGAGGCCTCGCCCGGCCGATAGGGAAGAAGCGAGTACGACGGGACCAACTGGAGCTCGGCGAACGAGGAGGTCACAGCAGTGAGGTTGGATCTGTCGGGCACGACCCCCACGTACCAGGTTAGAGGGCGGTCACCCTCGTAACGGAACGTGACGAAGGCGCGGGTCCAGTTGCCATCGAGCGCCTCAGCGCTCGAACTAATCACCCTCAGGGCGCCGGTAGCTGTCGCTCGGTGAACGGTTCCTTCCAAGACCGTGCCGAGGTTCTCCGTCGCGTCGGTGTCGGGCAACCGCCCCCAGCCATCGAAGCCAGGCCGTGCTCCCGGCGGCGAGTTGAGCAGGGCGCTCAACGTGTACGTCTCGTTGGGTTGCAGGGTGACCACCTGTTGGAGGCGCGCCCATGCGTCTTGTGAGACCTTCGTGACATCGAAGGCAACGCCTTGATGACCATCGACCACCACGTCTCGACCAGCAAACTCCACCCCATGAGGGAACCACCAGTCGCCCTGGGCAACCTCGGTTCCCCGGAACAAGTTGGAAGCGTGCCCAGGCGGAATCAGGGCGGTAAGGAAACCTGTTCGTCCCAGTCCTATCCACGCGGGGATGCCGCTGACCAACAGAGCCATAATCCCGATTAACGCCCACTCCGCCCCGCGCGTGGCCTTGGTTCCTCGCCGACCAGCGAAACGAAGGCCGATCGCGATCACCAACCACGCCCAGACGGCCTCACGCGCGCCGGAGAACACGACCCCCACGGCCCCGAGTGCAAGGGCCACCACGCGTAACCGCGGTGATGGCACTACCAGGGCCAACAACGCGGACAGTACGAGGATGGCGTGGCCGAAGATGGCGGGATGAGTGTTCCATACGACGGCATCGAGCACCGTGCGCGCAACGTCGAAACGGAAGCCACCCAAGTTCCGAAGACCTAGCGCAAGGGTGAGCGCCAAGCCGACCAGGAGCCCGGCACCGATATCGGATGGGATGGCAGAGCCTCGCACGCTGGTGCGGAACTGGGTAGCAGAACGGATGATCAGCCAAATCGCCAGCACCTGTGCGACCGTCAGCCCAGCCTCCACGGGGTGCCCTGTGACCAAGTAGGGAAGGCCGAAGAGGATGGCGACTCCCCACCACCAGGCATCGGCGCGTTGAATGGTGAGGCGGCCGGTGAGCACAGCGAGGATGGCCAAGAACGGCCCGATGGACGGGATCGCGGAGAACCCAACGCCGGCGAGAAAGGCCGCGCCTCGGTGGAGCACGCTCATTGACCGTCGTGTCGCCATACCGAACGCGACTCTACCGCGGGAATCGCGAGGGGCCGACTCGTAAGAGAAGCTACCGGTCGCTTGGGCAGCGCGGTTCGTTCCGAGGCGGTGGGCCAACCGTTCCCTACAGCCGCGATTCGCTCCACGTCTGAGGCCTACTTGACCCCTCGAGCATGTGACCGATTGGCCTTGAACCAGCTGTAGGTGTCTTCGAGCCCGTCTTGAAGGCCGATGCTCGCTCTCCAACCCAGGTCAGCCAAGACACTAACGTCCATCAGTTTTCTGGGCGTCCCGTCTGGCTTCGAAGTGTCGAATACCAGTCGCCCCTCGAACCCGACGATGGCGGCGATCATTTCGGCCAGCTCCCGGATGCTCAGGTCCGTTCCGGTGCCTACGTTGATGGGTCCTGGCCGTGAGACGTTGTTGAGCAAGAAGAGGCAGGCGTCCGCCAGGTCGTCGGTGTGGAGGAATTCCCGGAGCGGGGAGCCCGTTCCCCAGACGGTGACTGTGGCAGCGCCTCCTTCCATGGCCTCGTGGATCTTCCGCATGAGGCCCGGCAGGACGTGACTGGTCTGGAGGTCGAAATTGTCGTGGGGTCCATAGAGATTGGTGGGCATGGCACTGATGAAGTCCACGCCATGTTGGGTCCGGTAAGCGTCGCACAACTCTATCGCAGCAATCTTGGCGATCGCATAGGCGCGGTTCGTTGGTTCGAGTTCTCCGGTGAGGAAGTATTCCTCCTTCAGGGGCTGAGGCGCGAACTTCGGGTAAATGCACGACGAGCCAAGATTGAGGAGCTTCCTTGTTCCGAATTCGTGCGCCGCATGGATGACGTTGGTTGCGATGGCCAGGTTGTCGTATAGGAAATCCGCAGGGTACTTGGAGTTGGCGAGGATGCCTCCCACCTTGGCTGCAGCAAGGATGACCACCTCGGGCCGCTCGGCAGCGAAGAAGGCGTCCACGGCTCCCGGCTCCCGGAGATCGAGATCGCTAGATGTGCGCGTGATCACGTTCTCGTATCCATCGCGCTCGAGCCTCCGCATGATCGCGGAGCCCACCAAGCCTCGGTGTCCGGCAAGGAAGATCCGACTGCTCGTGGTCAAAGCGAAGCCAGGGTCGTCAATCGTGCCGATTCGAGGGCTAGTCCGTGAGGAGTCAGCCACCGGCGATGCCTCGGAGAGCGAAGTGGTGGCCTGCCTCCCGTAGCGTCCGTTCCTGCTCGGCGAGCTCTAGGTCGCTCGCCACCATGCGGTCCACGAGTTCATCGAGGCCGATCTTGGGTTCCCAGCCAAGAACCTTTCTCGCCTTGGTTGCATCGCCCTTCAAGACGTCGACCTCGGCCGGGCGGAAGTAGCGGGGGTCGATGGACACGAACTCCTGCCAGTCCAGACCCAAGAGAGTGAATACCTTTTGCACGAAATCCCGCACGCTATGACTCTCGCCAGTCGCGATCACGTAGTCAGCGGGCCGATCCTGCTGGAGCATGAGCCACATGGCACGCACATAGTCCTCGGCATGCCCCCAATCGCGCTTGGAGTCGAGATTCCCGAGATAGAGTCTTCCCTGTAGCCCCAATCTGATCCTCGTAGCGGCGCGCGTGATCTTCCTGGTTACGAACGTTTCGCCACGCCGTTCGCTCTCGTGGTTGAAGAGGATACCGTTGCTTGCATGCAAGTCATATGCTTCCCGGTAGTTGACCACCAGGTGGTGCGCCATAACCTTAGCGGCGGCGTAAGGGCTCTTGGGGTAGAAGGGCGTTTGTTCGTTCTGCGGCGGGGCGCTGCCGCCGAACATCTCGCTCGTACCGGCTTGGTAGTAGCGCGGCTTGTGGCCGGTCCGCTTCTGGTAGTCGCGAACAGCTTCGAGTAGGCGCAAGGTTCCCAGGCCATCCGTATCAGCGGTGTATTCGGGCTGCATGAAGCTAACGGCCACGTGCGACTGAGCACCGAGATTGTAGATCTCATCGGGCGCCACGTCCTCGACGATCCTTCTCAGCCCAGGGCCGTCGGTTAAGTCACCGTAGTGTAGGAACATGCGTGCCGTCGGATCGTGGGGATCACGGTACAGATGATCGAGACGATCGGTGTTGAAGGTGCTCGAACGACGGATGATGCCGTGTACCTCGTAGTCTTTGCCTATTAACAGCTCGGTGAGGTACGAGCCGTCCTGGCCCGTGATGCCGGAGATCAGTGCGCGTTTTGCCATCCTTCGAGGATAGCTTAGGCGGCTGAGTTCAAGGGCCTATACTCCATCGCCGAGATGCGCCTAGGATGCCTTCTTGCCGCGACCGCTCACCAATTGCATTGCCAGCCGTCCGATGAAGCGGGGGTTGTGCTTGGCGTACCGCTTCCAGAGCCGTGTGGGCTCTTGAGACAGCCGGAAGAGCCACTCGAGCCCACTGTCTTGCATCCACTTGGGAGCCTCCTTCACGTTTCCCGTGTGGAAGTCGAATGCAGCCCCGACGCCAAGCAGCACAGCTCCTATCGCCTCGACGTTGCGTGCCATCCACTTCTCCTGCTTGGGACAGCCGAGGCCGACGAGCACGATCCGGGCTCCGGAAGCCTTGATCTGACGTGCGAACTCGAGTTCCTCCGACTCCGACAGTTGTCGGAATGGCGGAGAGATCACGGAGGCCACCTCGAGAGCGGGGAATCGGCTCTGAAGGCTAACGGCGAACGCGTCGGCTACTTCCGGACTTCCACCGTAAATCGCGATAGGCACTCCATGATCTGCTGCCGCAGCAGCGATCCGCAGCGTAAGGTCCGGACCACGAACCCTCGAGGCGTCTTGAACTCCCAGGCTCCTTAGGGCCCATACCAGCGGCATTCCGTCTGGAACGACGAGTCGAGCACCGTTCACGACGTGCTGGAAATCCCCATCGTCGAACGCCTCCATCGTCATGTGCACGTTCGCGACGCAAACATAGGCAGGGTCACATGCACTTACCCAGCTCAAGATCCTGGCGGTGGCATCTTCATAAGTCGTCGCGTCGACACGAATCGCAACAACGTGCCGACTGCGCGGCTCAACTGCACTTGGGACGTGGTAAACCGCCGGAGACATCTTGGTTGTAACTCTATCTTCTAAA
>CALCHY010000107.1 GCA_937907415.1 uncultured Trueperaceae bacterium | reverse complement strand
CTGGGCGAGGTCGAAGACGTAGACGGTCTTGAAGCCGACGAGGTTGAGCTGGTCGCGGTCGTCCGGGTCGCGGACGAGCAGCGGGGCGAGGATGGCGATGCCCTTCTCGCCCTTGCGGACGAAGCGGTTGCTGGTCTGCCAGGTGCGGTATCCGGCGACGAGGGTGGCGTTGGGTCGTTGGGCGAGGATTAGCAGGGTGTTCAGGTAGCTGTAGTTGTGGAAGCGCTGGCGGAACTTGAGGGCTCTCTTCCAGCCGTTGCTGGTCATGATGTCGGCGACTCCTTTGTGGAGGGTGTCGAGGGCGGCTTGCTTGGCGTCGGCCTTGTGCTTCATTGTTGCTCCTTAAATGAGAAGTGCCCCGCTCTCCTGGCGTGGAGGCGAGGCCATTGGGTTCTTGGTTGTTGCCGCGTAGCGGCGGCGAAGCCGGTACTACGCCAGGCGATCAGCTAGGGCGGGGTCTGATGGTGGATTGTGGGTGGGGGTGGGCTCCTTTCTAGACCGGCGGTTCCGGGTTCCCGAAACGACCTGTGACTTGCATAGGGCCCCTTGGGGGGACCCTTACAACCCTGCGCGATTGGGTGTTGTGGGGCGGCGCGTCCGGACGAGTGAGGGGCTAAATCACCGATGGGAAGGCAGCCACGCCGCGCCAAGCGCACACTGGTGCAAGCCTGTCGACTGCACCAGGAGAGGCCGAATCGTCAGTTCGCGTTGAACATGACGCCAAGGCGGTCCGTGAACGGTAGGACGTGTAGCTTGGACCCAGGTTAGGGATGGCAAGTGGCCCGGCAACTCGCCTAGGCAGGCTCGGCGCGCCAATGAGCGAGTACAGCCAAGCTCACGCTCCAAGGCGGAATACCAGGGTCTTTGGAGGGCGCCAGTCGCCTTTCGGCACTACCTGTCGCTAACAAGTAGGTATCGTGTGAGTTACGAATGAATGCTGTCGAGATCGAAGAAGCTGTTTCTGCGCTGGCTGAGAAGCCGTTCGACCCTAGCGAGTTCCCCTATGAGTTCCTTATGGCGTACGGGAACCGGGAGACGACCATCAAGCGGCTCCGGGACGGAACCACCAATAAATCCGACGTTGGCGGGTTGCTGCAGACGAACAACATCCACATCCTCGTAGCGCCTAAGGACGGCGTACCGAAGGCTCTTGACGCGGTACGAGGAAGTCCGGCCACAACGCGCTTTAGGGCCAAGCTCCTGCTGGCTACCGACGGTGTCGATTTCCAAGCGGAGGACATGCAAAGCGGCGACACGCTTGTGTGCGATTTCGCGGACTTCGCTGACCACTTCGGGTTCTTCCTGCCGCTGGCTGGCATCACGACGGTTAAGGAAATCCGGGAGAGTTCGTTCGACATCAAGGCCACTGGCCGCCTAAACCGGCTTTACGTAGAGTTGTTGAAGGACAACCCGGAGTGGGGTACGAACGAGCGGCGGCACGACATGAACAAGTTCATGGCCCGCCTCATCTTCTCGTTCTTCGCTGAGGACACAGGTATCTTCCCTGAAGCTCGGCAGTTCACGAGCGTCGTCGACCAAATGGCCGACAGGAACTCCTCGAACACGCACGAAGTCATCGAGGCCCTGTTCCTGGCCATGAACACGCGTCAGGCTGACCGGAAGGCGGCGGGGGTGGCCCGCTGGGCAGATGGGCTCCCGTACGTGAACGGTGGTCTGTTCACTGGCGACCTGAGCGTGCCGCGCTTCAGTCGCATCGCGAAGCAATATCTGCTTCACATCGGCAACTTGGACTGGACGAAGATCAACCCTGACATCTTCGGTTCGATGATTCAGGCGGTGGCGGAGGACGAGGAGCGCGGTTCGCTCGGCATGCATTACACGAGCGTGCCGAACATCCTGAAGGTGCTGAACCCGCTCTTCTTGGATGACTTAAGGGAGAAGCTCGAAGCAGCGGGGGATAACCCCCGTAGCCTGCTCAATCTGAGGAAACGCATCGCTAGGATTCGGGTGTTCGACCCTGCATGTGGGTCAGGTAACTTCCTGGTCATCGCTTACAAGGAGATGCGCACCATTGAGGCAGAGGTAAATCGGCGTCGGGGTGAGCCTGACAGGCGGTCGGAGATTCCGCTCACGAACTTTAGGGGCATCGAGTTGCGGGACTTCGCAGCCGAGATAGCACGGCTAGCACTCGTGATAGCTGAGTATCAGAGCGACGTGCTGCACCGGGGGCACAAGTTGGCGATGGCTGAATTCTTGCCGTTGTCAACCGAGAACTGGATTACGCACGGGAACGCACTTCGTCTAGATTGGTTGACCGTTTGCCAACCTACCGGTACCAAAGTTCAGGCTAAGTCGACGGGGCTGTTCGACGCCGAGCCGGACCAGGCGCAGATCGACTTCGAGAACGAAGGGGGCGAGACGTATATTTGCGGGAACCCGCCATACTTAGGGTCGACATGGCAGTCGAAAGACCAGAAAGCCGACCTAGAGCTGGTGTTCAAGGATTACGTACGGCAATGGCGTTCGCTAGATTACGTTGCCGGTTGGTTTCTTAAGGCGGCTGAGTATGCTACACACACCAAAGCCGCGGCCGCGTTCGTGGCGACCAACTCCGTCTGCCAAGGACAACAGGTGCCGCTCTTGTGGCCCGCCATACTGGGGCTTGGGAGTGAGATCTCATTTGCGCACACATCGTTCAGGTGGGCCAATCTAGCGAGCCACAATGCTGGGGTTACCGTTGTAATTGTCGGTTTTACGCCGACACCGCCGCTGAAGAGACGACTGTTTTCCGAAGGGGATGGCGGGCAGCTCGTTCAGCAGGAGACGGATAACATCAATCCGTACCTCGTGGCAGGACCTAACATTCATGTAACTCGTGAGAGCAAGCACCTGAGAGGTCTTGCCTACATGTCGAAGGGCAACCAAGCTACGGATGGGGGCAACTTGCTGCTTAGCTCCGATGACGTCCGCACACTAGGGTTGACCACGGTTAGCAAGAACCGGTTCATACGCAGGTTCTACGGTTCGGCCGAATTCATCCGAGGAGATGTACGATACTGCCTCTGGCTTGAGGACGAACTCTTGGACGAAGCGCTTCAAGTTCCAGCCATTCGAGGTCGTGTTGAGGCTACGCGTGCTGTGCGATTGGCTAGTAGAGATGAGGGCGCAAGGCTTATGGCCGAGCGCCCTCACCAGATGCGAGAAATGAACAGTGCTCGTACTGTTGGAACTATCATTATCCCTAGTGTCTCATCGGAGTCGAGGGGTTACCTTCCAGTTGGATTCCTTCCTGTCGGGCCCATTGTTAGCAACCTGGCTTTTGCTCTATTCGATGCACCGCTCTGGAACCTGGCGTTGATTGCGTCCCGTCTCCACCTAGTGTGGATCGCCACGGTCTGCGGAAAAATTAGGACGGACTTCCGGTACTCGAACACCTTGGGGTGGAATACCTTCCCGTTGCCGGAGTTGACGGAAAAGAACAAGCGAGATTTGACTAAGACCGCGGAGGAAATCCTATTAGTGCGTGAGGCGCACTATCCCGCTACCATCGCGGAGCTGTACGACCCTGAAACCATGCCGGATGACTTACGGTTGGCTCACGAGCAGAACGATGAAGTGCTGGAACGCATCTTCATCGGCCGCAGGTTCCGTAACGACACGGAGCGGTTGGAGAAGCTGTTCGAGTTGTACTCGAAGATGGTCGCGGCTCCCGGTAAGGGTTCTGGGGTGAGGGGGAGAGCATGATTCAGGGTCGGCCTGCTGTGCCGTCGGTTTCGGTTAGTTATGCGGGGAATGGTTCTTCGACGAGGACGAACTCGTTGGGGATGCGGCCGATGCAGGAGCGGGCTTACGAGCGGCGGGGTGAACAATATTTGCTTATCAAGGCGCCGCCGGCGTCGGGTAAGAGTCGGGCGCTGATGTTCATCGCGCTGGATAAGATCCATAACCAGGGTGTTCGTCAGGGGATCGTCGTGGTGCCTGAGCGGACCATCGGTGCGAGTTTCAACCCGGAGCCGCTGACGGAGTTCGGGTTCTGGGCGGACTGGGTGGTGGAGCCGCGCTGGAACTTGTGCAACGCGCCAGGTACTGAGAACGGCGGGAAGGTCGACTCGGTGCGGGCGTTCCTGGACAGTGATGACAAGGTGCTGGTGTGCACGCACGCCACGTTCCGTTTCGCGGTAGACCGCTTCGGGGTGGAGGCGTTCGACGACCGGCTCATCGCGATTGATGAGTTCCATCACGTGTCTGCTAACCCGGATAACAAGCTGGGGCAGCACGTGGGGCAGTTCATGGAGCGCGATAAGGCCCACCTAGTGGCTATGACGGGCTCTTACTTCCGGGGTGACGCTGACGCGGTTCTGCACCCGCAGGACGAGGCTAGGTTCGACACCGTCACCTATACGTACTACGAGCAGCTGAACGGCTACGAGTACTTGAAGCGCCTGGACATCGGGTACTACTTCTACACGGGTTCGTACGTGGACGACATCTTGAACGTGTTGGACCCGCTTGAGAAGACGATCGTGCATATCCCGAACGTGAATTCACGGGAGAGCACGAAGGACAAGGTTCGTGAGGTTGAGCACATCATCGACTGCCTGGGCGAGTGGCTCGGCACCGACCCGGTTACCGGCTTCCAGCTCGTGAAGCGCACGGATGGACGGACGCTGAAGATAGCTGATCTGGTGGATGATGACCCGAACAAGCGTGACCGTGTCGCTGCCGCATTGAAGGACCCGGAGCATAAGTTCGACCGGGAGCATGTGGACATCATCATCGCGTTAGGTATGGCCAAGGAGGGCTTCGACTGGGTGTGGTGCGAGCACGCCCTGACGGTTGGTTACCGGTCGAGTCTGACGGAGATAGTGCAGATCATCGGCCGGGCGACGCGTGACGCCCCAGGCAAGACCAGTGCGCGGTTCACGAACCTGATAGCCGAGCCTGACGCCAGTGAGGCAGCGGTGACGGAAGCGGTGAACGACACGCTGAAGGCCATCGCAGCAAGCCTCCTGATGGAACAGGTGTTGGCGCCCCGGTTCGAGTTCAAGCCTAAGCGGCCCGACAACGAGCCTGAGGACGGCTTCGATTACGGTTCGGACGGATACGACCCGAAGGGCACGAACGTGGGGTTCAATCCGCAGACAGGCCAGGTTCAGATAGAGATCAGTGGTTTGATTGAACCGAAATCAGACAAGGCAAAGCGCATTGTCGAGGAAGACTTGAACGAAGTCATCGCGACGTTCTTGCAAGACAAAACGTCCATCGAGCGCGGCCTCTTCGACGCCGACCTCATCCCTGAAGAGATCACGCAGGTCCGGATGGGCAAAATAGTGAAGGAGAAGTACCCAGAGCTAGATGATGGGGACTTGGAGGCGGTGCGGCAACGCGCCGTAGCGGCGCTGGCTATCACACAGTCAGCGAAGAAGACTCTCGTGGACGGCGGCGAGGGTGGTTCCGGTGACCCGATAGGGAACACGGCGCTCATCGACGGCATCCGGCGGTTCGCGATGGACGTGCGGGAGTTGGACATCGACCTTATCGACCGGGTTAACCCGTACGGTGAGGCTTACTTGATACTGGCGAAGGCCATGAGCGAGGACAGCCTGAAGCAAGTAGCGGCGGTCATCGCGGCCAAGAAGACGAGGATCACTCCTGATGAGGCGAAGGACCTAGCTGTGCGAGCAGTACGCTTCAAGCACGACAGGGGCCGTCTACCGTCCATCGCCAGCACCGACGTGTGGGAGAAGCGGCTCGCCGAGGGGGCAGCAGCGTTCGTGCGGTACAAGGATCTTGGGCATTACGACCAACCAGCATGAGTGACATCGACCTGGACCAGATTCGCGGCGAGCTTTCGGATTTCGCTGAACCGCACAAGAAGGGCGGCGCAAGCCAACTCGAAGAACGCGTTGTGGCCGGTTTCGAGGAGATCCAGCGCTTCGTGGAGTCGCGCGGCTACGCGCCACGCCACGGTGAGCATCTCGACATCTTCGAGCGCCTGTACGCCGTGCGCCTAGACCGCATTCGCGCCAGCACCGAGTTGTCAGGCATGGTTAGGGCGCACGACCATCAAGGACTTCTTAAGTCCGAGCTGGGCGTCGCGCCGATGCCAAGCGATCTGGATGAGGATGCACTACTTGCTGAACTAGAGGGCCTTGAGGGCGCGGCTAGCATCACGCAGTTGAAGCACGTGCGGTCAAGCGCAGATAAGCGAGCGGCGGAAGAGATTGCTAACCGTGAGCCATGCCACGACTTCGCTAGGTTCCGGAGTTTGTTCGAGAAGGTGCAGAAGGAGCTCTCGGACGGCGTGCGTCAGACCACGAAGTTCGAGGAGGATGCGGCCATTGAGGTCAGACAGTGGTTCATTGTCGGCGGGCAGGTAGCGTACGTGGCCG
>CALCHY010000106.1 GCA_937907415.1 uncultured Trueperaceae bacterium | reverse complement strand
GGGTAGCTGAGCTGTTCGGAGGAGACATGCAGTTCGACGTGATTATCGGGAATCCACCATTCCCTGTATAAATAGCGTGTTGTAGTGGTATGCTGTTGTAGTCATGAGAGTCCAAAATGGGTCCGACTGGAGCCTTCTACAGGTTCCGCCAGTTGATTTTGTTACCCCGAAAAGTGATTCCATCTTGGGGACTTGGACCGATTTGCGTGAACGCGAACATGAAACTGGAGTACGGCCCGGTCAGTGGATTCTTGTCCGAGTAGCAGACAGGCCCGATCCTGAGGTTTCGGCTTTTTGTAATAGCCTCTCATTCCAACAGCGAGCTGAGGGGACGCAACTCGCATATCTTCGCGACCTCAAAGTGTTCTTTGATTTCTTGCGTATCCGCGGGAAGACCTGGCGGGATGCGGCTACAGCCGATGTTGAGGACTACGAGTTCTGGCGCCGCCGTGACCCAGACAACCCTCGGCGCGTTTCCGGTAGTAAGTTCAATCGCGAGCTCGCTGCTCTAAATCTCTTCTACGCTTTCCAGGTACGTCGAGGAAGCGTGAAGTTTAGTCCAGTGCGGCTGCATAGAGTCACAGGTCGCGACGGTAACTTAGTGGCGGTGCCGGCATTGCGCTCAAAGCGCAAGCAACCGTCGCGCGTGAACTGGTTGACCCCGGCAGCGTATCGGAAGTGGAATCTTGTGGGACTCGGGGGATACAACGCTGGAGGACTCCGCGATGAATCGTGGCGGGGACGCAATGACGGTCGAAACCTAGCGTTCACCGAGCTCCTTTGGGCAAGCGGTCTTCGCCTGCAGGAAGCAAGTTCCCTGCTGCTGAATGAGGTCCCTACTAACAGCGGTGACAAGTTGCATCTCCGTGGACGCCTTTCAGGTGCAACTACCAAGAGCGGTGCGGGACGTGACTTTTGGGTTTCTGCGCGGGCGGTGTCGTTGATCGAGGGCTACGTAATGTCTACCCGGCAGTTCGCCGTAGATCGCGCGCGCGGCGAAGGCAGGTACGAGAGCGTTCGCGGGATTCGGATCGTTACTCGCTTTATCGGCAAGACTCGTATCCGCTACGTCGACCCCTCCGGGCTTACTGGCGAAGTCAGCCTCAATCAGGTTGGCCCCGAGGAGCGCTTGCGGTTGTATACCGACGGCGCGGACGGTCCGGAGCCGTTGGCTTTGTGGTTGACAGATGCCGGATTACCCATGAAACACCCGTCTTGGCAAGCGGTCTTTCGGTTAGCGAACAAGAGGGTCGAAGCAGAAGGGCTAAGGACTGACGTCGGTGCGCTGGTTTGTCGGCCGCACATGTTGCGCCACTCGTTCGCCTTGCGGATGCTCGTGACTATGCAGCACCTGTTTGATAGGCGCCTGAACTTGACCTCATCGGAACGAAAGGCGTACCTCTATCAATTTGGAGATGTGTGGACTCTGGTAGCGCAGCTTCTGGGACACAAGAACCCGGAAACCACACGAACGGAGTACCTCGTGCCTGTTCAGGGGCTGCAATTGGACCATTTGCTGAATGGCGCCCCGGAAGAGGCCAATGAGATTGCGGGTCTCTTGAGTCACATAGCCGCAGAATCCGGCCTCGTTCATGACGCTCCAACAGTTGTTCGAGGTCATCCAGCCAATGGCGGCGAAGATGAGTAGGGCCACAGTGGGAACCCATGCGCACTTGCCCCCGCAGGAGTATGTGCGGCCGCCCGTGTTTGACGCGGAAAACTTGATCGTTACCGCGATCGGTGAGGACGGCGAGAACCTAGGTCAATACCACTTCAGCAGACTTGAAGGCCCCCGCGACCTATTGCTGGCGCTGGTAACCGGATTCGCAGAGGGCGCCAAACCGGGAGGCCGCTGGACCAGCAGGAACACCCTGAAGGAGAACTCACAGAGACTGGCGAGGTTCTTTCGCGAGATTCAGGTAGTCGCCCCTGACCTGACCCGACTCGAGGACCTAACAGCCGCGCATTGGATTCAGTGGCGGGAAGAAACACAGGCCAGGTCTAAGTGGCCAGGAACCATCAACACGGCACGTGTGATTCTCCAACTCTCGCCTGGTTTGCCTGAGCCTGTACGGCAAGCGCTGCAGGGCCGCCACCGTAAGCCTCGGAGTAGGACGCAGGTAAAAGAGTACTCCAGCACCGACTATCGCCGCATCGTGAAAGCTGCCTGGGATGTTGTCAATGCCGCGACTACCCGCATTCGTTCAAGCGTTCGCCTCCTGTCTGAATTCAGGGAGGCCCAGCAATCCGATACTCCTCTTAGTCCAGAGAAGTCGCGACTAGGCAACTTGCTGGAGATCCTTGCGCTTTCTGGCGACTTGCCACGAGGGGCGAACGGCTACACTTCGTGGGCCGCAAGTAATCCTTTCCACCGGGCTGGCTTGACTGACTCTGCATGCAATGCCTTGTTCTTGGAACCCACCGAAGTGTTCGCCTTTATGGTTCTGTTCACCGCCGCCAGAGGCTACAACCCTGACACCATAGATGCGTTGACAATCGAGCATCAGCGGCCAGACGGCGGGGTCGGCCCAATGCCGATCCTGAACATCAAGCTGCGAAAACTTCGAGCACCTAAGTCGCAGCAGGAGGTATCTGACAACCTGGTGGGAAGGACAGAGAGGAGCGCGGCGGGGTTGATGCGCCTAGCGCTTGAACTTACAGAGCCAGCCCGTCAAACCCTTCGTGAACTGGGAACGCCAACGAATCGACTACTAGTGTGTCGCCTGCACGCTCCCCGCAAAGGGCAGCGGCTCTTCGTTGAGAGCATCAACCGAACTCAGGCATCTGCTAGTTGGTTCGCTCGTCGGATTGTTACAAACAATAGAGGTCAACCGCTTCGCGTTACCTTGCAACGGGTTCGGCTGACCGAGCAGGGACTGAACGGTTATCCCCGCATGAACTCTACGGCGACGCACGAGACAAACTATGCGATGCCACAAGCCGCCGTGGCAGAGGCCTCCGAGAACACCATTGTAGCCGGCCTGACGGAAGCTCTAAAACATGCCCAAGCAACCGCCCTAATCCGGATTCTGCCGAGGGAGCAGTACGAGCGGCTCAAGAAAAATCCAGAGAGCCTCGCCGAGGGTTTCGGTTTTACATTGCCAGTGGCAAGAGATCTTGTTGACGGACAACTGGATACGGTCCTCTCCGCGTGCACTGACTTCAATCACAGTCCGTTTTCAGGTGGCGGTCCCTGTAGAGCGTCTTTCCTGATGTGCTTAGCCTGCAAGAATGCCGTCGCAACGCCAGACCACATTCCGCGGCTCATCGCACTGCGGCATGCGTTAGAGAACGTGGCGTCTGCCGTGACCACCAGCGTGTGGGACGAGGACTATGCTGACCACTACGAGCGGCTAAGCCACCTATTACACGCGAACGGCACACCCGAAGAACTCTCGGAGGCCGCGCGCTTGGTTACTGAGGCTGACATCAGTGCTCTTGAAGCATTGCTCTCTCGAAGGACCGACGCGTGAAACACGTGCGCGGCTCGGCATCCCAGTCCCAAGTCAGAGACGGGCTTCACGCGACTTCACAGGTACATGCGGTGTCTCAGGCGGAGGTGGCGAACGAGGTTTTCACGAACGTCGCGGTTGACCTAATGGCCACAGGAGGCGTCTCCGCTTTCTCCGACGATAAATGGGACCTGAGCGTCTTGGAGCCGGATAGAGCGGCTAACCGCCTTGCGGTGATTCACTTCGATCGCATGCCATCGGCCTTCACCTTGGCGCTCAAGCGTGTTGCCTGGACTTGGATCAATCTGAAGACCCCGCTCGAACTCTTGACCCGTAAGACGGCGACTCGGAGCAGACTCTCGCCCGTCACCATCGCTAACCTGTTGAATCACGAGGTCCAGTGGTTCCTTAAACACCTCGCGCTTAGAAACGTCTCGTCCTTCGCCGACGTCAGCGCAGCAGACTTCAAGTCCTTCATCGCTTGGGCAAACAACCGCGGCTGGGGACGAGATACGTACGGACGCATGCTCTTCTCGGTAACTCGCCTCTGGCTAAGCGCTGTCTACTTACCTGAAATCGACCGCCTCCCCATCCCGCCTTGGGAAGTCAGCGGCATCGAAGAGATCATTGGACGATCTACCTGGACACCGGAGAACAAGGCAGAACCCATACACCCTGAAACGATGGGACCTCTCCTCTCCTGGGCTCTGAGCTTTATCGATGAGTTCGCGCCCGACATTCTCCGTGCCATCAAAACCAAGGAGCAACTCAAGAGGCGGCTACCCGATGCCGCTCAGGGCAATGTCACACAACGAGTCCGGGAGTACACTGCCGAACTAAACTCGCTCGGCGCACCGTTGCCAACCGGAACCCACCGTGGCAAGCGCTTCATCGCCATGGAGTACATCGCAGCGCAACTAGGAGTTCCACGGAAGAGCCTTCGCCGTGAGTACTTTGAAGGGGTTCCACTCGGCGTTGGTGCGCCGTTGCCGTCTCCTATCAAGGGTCGAATCGCCTACGAAAGCGAACCATGGTTGGACGCAATTGACTATTACGAAACCGCGCTCTACACCAAGCTCCTCGCAACGGCATGCCTAATTGTCGTGGCATACCTATCTGGGATGCGGGGGCAGGAGGTTTCTGAGCTGCGGCGCGGCTGCTGCGCTCCCATAACGCATCGCGAGGGGCACCCACCTCGGTACAAGATAACCGGGAAGGAATTCAAGGCGGCGCTTGACGACGGCGGGAACCGCATCCTAGGAGGACGTGAGCGTGAGAACCCATGGATCGTCATTCAACCCGTCGCCAACGCAATTCAAGTCGTAGAAAGCCTCTCGAAAAGCAGTTACCTATTCGACAGGAAGTTGTTCCAGACGAGCATTCACACCATCACGGAAGAAGCGCACTCAACGGCTGGCTTGAGTAATGCCATAAAAGACTTCGTCGCCTGGATCAACGACTTCTGCGTGAGGACTTCACGGCCAGAGCACATGATTCCCGACGACCCGGCCGGACCTGTCAACATGCGCCGCCTGCGCAGAACCCTAGCATGGTTCATTTATCGCCAGCCCCACGGACGAATCGCCGTTGGCATCCAATATGGCCACGTCAAGAGCGGAACGGTTGATGGCTACGCCTCTAGGGCTTCAAGCGGCCTCCGCGGACTTTATCCAGTAGAAGATGCGCTCGCCCTTATTGACAACCTTGACGAGGCAGCAGAACGCCTTAGTAGTGGGGAGCAGGTCAGCGGGCCCGCAGCGAAACGTTACATCGATGGCGTCAACCACTTCAGCGAAAAGTACGCTGGCAAAACGCTTACTCACAAGCAAATGACCGCCCTCCGGAATAACCCACGAGTAAGAATCTTCGACGATGGTCACCAACCCGTTGCCTGTTGCTACGACGCTACGAAAGCGCTATGCCACCCGGATAACGCTCGGCCCACGACAAGCACCAAGACCAGCCCGGACCTCAGTCGATGCAATCCAAACTGTGGCAATGTCGCTCGTACCGACAAGCACATCGACGCGATCCGAAGAGAGATCGCAGAGCTAAGCGATCAGGCGAATAGCAAAGTGACTCCGAAGCCTCTCCGATTACGCTTCCAGCAAAGAATCGAGTCCCTCAACAAGCTATGTGACCAACACGAGGCGACGAAATCGCCAACCGAGAAGGCCGTCACCCAATGAGCAAGACGACTACAGACGACGAAACCGAACGCCTCCACATCCGCGAAGCGATGCAACGCCTCATTGACGGCGAGCCCATCAGGTCAGACGGCAAACTTACGATCAAGTCGCTTGCTGATGAGGCTGGCCTAAAACGATGGTTCTTGACCCACAAGCATAAGGACCTACAAGCTGAGTTTCGCGAGCGCATCGACCGAATCGACGCCATGCCGAAGCCCATGAAGGATCTCCAGGAAAAGCTCGATAAGGCCAACGAGCGAATAGCGCTCCAGGCAAGTGACCTTAGGGAAGCACGCGAAGCGCTTGCCAGATATGGCCGCATCACCCATGTGCTTACACTCGAACTTCAGAAAGCCGAAGAAGCCAATCTAGAACTCAGCCGTCAATTGGCCGGCAACGGCGATCGGACCGCTGACAACTAATGTAGATACCAACTCGATTCTTGACCTGGTTGACCCAACATTGGCTTAACGGCTTTTCGGACCTTCCGCGGCCATGAAGGCGAGGCTTCGTCACATCCAAGAAACCAATATTCATCTGTGTGCAGGTGGGGCGCTGGTCCTTCGGTAAGGGCCCTGTGCGAGCGGCTACGATACAAAGGTATTTGGAGGAAAAACCAGTGAGCAGTGTCTCATCGCGCTATGACCATCTCACGAAAGATCAGCTCATCGCGCTTCTCGATAAGCAGCGGCGGGAAAAGAAGTTGGGCCTGGTCTGGGAGCGGGACGCTTTGGAGCCCGACCAAGACATCAACTCAGACTTCGTAGCGCTCACCTTGAATCCCGAGCTGAGCACGGGCTTCGCCCCGTACCAGAACCTCTTAATTCAGGGCGACAATTACGACGTCTTGCGGTACCTGCATATCGCTTACCGCGGACGCGTGAAGGTCATATACATTGATCCGCCTTACAACACCGGCAGCAAGGACTTCATCTACAATGACCGCTTTGTTGACGAAGAAAACCGCTACCGGCACAGTCTGTGGCTGGAGTTCATGGCGCGTCGCCTGGAGCTTGCACGGGACCTTCTCGCCGAGGATGGCGTAATCTTCGTCTCGATTAGCGAGCACGAGCAGGCTCGACTCGTGATGTTGATGGATGAGATCTTTCCTGGGATGCGTATCGGCTCGTTCGTTTGGCGCACGCGCAGCGGGGCAAACGACGAGAAGAACTGGTTCTTGAGCGTAGACCACGAATGGGTCGTGGCCTACGGGAACCCAGGCTTCATGTTCGGCGGTAGTGAGAAGTCGTTTGATGGATATAGGAATCCAGATAATGACCCCCGTGGAGACTGGGCTAGCGACAATCTCGTTCAGGGCAAAACAATGAAGCAGCGGCCCGACACTTTCTATACGGTGCACAATCCAGATAACGACGTCTGGTATCCATGCGACCCATCTGCGGTGTGGCGCTTCGCAACGAAGGATCGGGCTGAAGGTAAGACGCTCCGTAGTATGACGATGGAAGAGCTCATCGAGGACAACCGCATTGACTGGAAAGATGAGCCCACGCCGGCCTTCTACGGGACGGAGCAGGAACTCATGGAGGCCATCCGTGATGGCCTCGCGCCCGCAAATCTCTCGGTTTACCTCGAGCTCGACACCCTGCGACAGCAGGTAGAGCGCGGTGAGGCACCGGCGCGACTTCTCGACCACATCCCGCCCGTCGAGTTCTGGGTCGGGAAGAAGATCGGTTACATGAAGCCTCGCCTGAAGCGGTTCAGGAGTGAACTCAAACGCGCTACCAAGCCGTTGAGCACTTGGATTCAGCCGGCCGCCACGGTGAAATCGAAGGAGGACCGCGAAGCGCTGGCGGAGCTAGAAGCCGACGCGGTTACCCTTCTGACGGCTGGTTACAACACGGAGGGTACCAAGGCGCTCCGCCGGGTGCTTGGGACCAACGACTTCTCGTACCCCAAGCCCTTGTCTTTACTCAAAGAGCTGATCGCCCAGAGCACGAGTCCCCAAGAGGGCCACATCGTTCTCGACTTCTTCGCCGGCAGCGGTACGACCGGCCAAGCGGTTCTAGAACTGAACCAGGAAGACGATGGCGATAGGCGCTTCATCCTCGTGAGTAGTACCGAGTCTACCGCCGAGCAACCGGATAAGAACGTTTGTCGCGATGTCGCCTCGAAGCGCTTACGAAACGTGATCAATGGCTATGAAGTGCCGACCAAGGGCGGTCGGAAGAGCATTGAGGGAGCAGGCGGCGAGCTTGGGTACCTCATCACTAAGAGGATTCCGTTCGAGAACCTGCACACCGAGCTAGAAGAGGCGCAGACGTGGCTCGCGCTTCAACACATGCACGACCTGGGCCTCAGCCCGTACGAGGAGGGCCAATGCGTCCAAGCGATCGATGACGGAGCCCAGCGCGTTCTGTACGTACCAAGCGTGACGCAAGAGGCGCTCCTAGAGCTCCAGAGGATTCTGAGCGCTGACGCCTTGGCCACGCGGGTCTACAGCCCCACCCCGGGCCTAATAGAAACTAGGGTGTTCAGCGAGCACGCCACTTTCGCCGCGGTGCCCGACAGCATCATCGAGCGTTTCCTCCCATGAGCACCATCCTCAAGCCCTTCCAGCAAGCGATCGTGGACAGTGGCGCGAGCCACCTGAGCACGTATCTTGATGGCCTACAGCAGCTCAGGGAGCCCGAGCGGGCTCAGCAGTACAAGCGCCAGGCGGGTACTCTCCTGCTCGAAGCACCAACCGGTACTGGCAAGACGCTCATGGCTGGTCGGATCGCTGAGCGCGTCAGCCAGCGGCATCGCGTCGCCTGGCTCTGGTTCGCACCGTTCACGGGGCTCATCGAGCAAACCGAGTCCGTGGTGCGCAGCGAGTTCCCGGGGCTCCGGGTGCGGTCGCTGCGTGATGACCGCATCTCCGCTACCGTTCGCGGAGGCGAGGTGCGAGTCGCAACCTGGGCGCTCATCAGCAACGAGTCCACCACGGTTCATCAGCCGGGCGAGCTGGGTGAATCGCTCGCCGAGTTCATCGAGGGCGTCCGGGAGCGTGGGTTCCGAATCGGCGTGGTCGTCGACGAAGCGCACCACACTTTCCAGCCCCGGTCGAGGGCGTTCGGCGTCTACCGCGACGTGATAGACCCCGACTTGACCCTGCTGCTTACTGCCACTCCCCGCGACCGACAGATCGAGAGCTTCAAAGAAGCCCTTGGCCTCGAGCGCATCGAGCGCCTGGCCGTCTCCCGAGCCAGCGCGGTGGCGGCCCGCCTAATCAAGCGCGGAGTGATGCTGGGCGTGTTCGACCGGGCCACCACCCGGTACGAGGAACTCATCGACTTCCAGAAGAGCGCCCTCGCCGAGGCAGTAAAGCTAAACCGCAACGTAAAGGCGCTACTTGAGGGCGTAGAAGTGCCGTTCACGCCTCTGCTGCTGGTCCAGGTTGACAGTAGCGAGAACAGCGTCGAGCAGGCGCGAACCTGGCTTCAGGAGTTTGGACTCGCCCCTGACGCCATCCGATCGCACACGGCGGACGAGCCGAACCCGTCGCTGCTCGCCGACGCCCACGATGAGGACGTTGAAGCCCTCATCTTCAAGATGGCCATCGCAACGGGCTTCGACGCTCCCCGCGCTTTCGTTCTCGCAAGCCTTCGGAACGCTCGCGACGTGGACTTCGGCGTGCAAGTCATCGGCCGCATCCTGAGGGTCGACAGGCGCCTCCAAGCGCTCTCTGGCCTGCCGGACGCGCTTGAGCATGGTTACGTAGTGCTGGCCAATGAGGAAGGCCAGCAAGGCCTTCTTGGGGCCAGCGGCCGCATCAACGCAATTCGCGAGAACCTCAACCTGCAGCCCACGGTCGTGGTGATTCCCACCCCTGACGGTACCGGCGCAGTCGCGCCTATCGATGCCTCTGGCCAAGTTCAGGTCATCAGGCCACCGTCCCAAGGGTCATCCGCTGCAGTAGCTGCTACTGCAGCGCCAGGTGCGGCGGTTCAACCCGCATCCCCAATGATGGACGCTCTGTTCGGGCTTGCGGGAACGCCCCAGGACGGCTCCGAAGTAGCTAGTACCTCCGAAGAGAGTGCCGTTGTCGTCCACGCTCCCGAAGTTCACAGTTACCCTCGACGGGAAGGTGTGCCCGATCGGCTCGAAACGGCGCTTGTCAGTCTTGACCAACAAGGCCTGATCGATGACGTGGTGAACGCCTACCCGTTCTCCGCATTACTTTCCGAAACACGGCGTGAGAGGGTAAGCCTCAGCCTCCGCGTGCAGGAGATCTTCTCTCAACGGTTCATCGAGCGCCGAGACTCAGTAGGTGCCCTGACAGACCGCGAAATCGACCGTGTGGCACAAGTGCACCTATTCAACGTCAAGCGCGACGGCACCCTGGATCCGCGGTTGCTTCACGAGGCGCTCCTTGCAGGCCTGCGCCGCGAATTTCAGCGCCATGGGTGGCCCGAAGGCAACGACGAAACCGCTGTTTATCGCGGGCTTCAGAAGCTCTTAGCACTACGCCCTGAAGCGCTTGAGGAAGCCATCAGCCGAGCTGTCGCTCGACATACGGAGGCTTGCCCAACCGCAGAGCCCCTCCCCTCGGCCCTCGTCAGCCAAAGCGCATTGCCCGGCGACCCGCGCGCCAGTTACGGAGTGGTACCCGACGACCTAAACAGGTGGGAGCAAGCGTTCGTCCGCCAGGTTGAGCGAGACTCGGAAGGCCTCGTGGAGTGGTGGCACCGAAATCCAGTACGACGGCCTTACAGCGTGGCTGTACCTATCCCGGGTCAACCAAATTTCTACCCTGACTTCGTGTTGAAAGTGCGTCAACGCAACCGAGGGGATGGCATCGTTCTTGTGGAGATCAAGGG
>CALCHY010000105.1 GCA_937907415.1 uncultured Trueperaceae bacterium | reverse complement strand
GCTAGCGCCCCTTTCGGATAAAGGGCCCCGCCTCGAAGTTCGAGGCGGGGCCCTTACTTGGAGCGCTCCGTAAGCACCTCGTCAGAGGTGCAGTACGCCGGTCAGTAGAGCTGCTCCCGCTGCCCGTAGCTGAAGACCGACACGCTCTTCACGCCGTCTTGTTGGACTGTCGGGAAGTACGGCGGCTCGATCCCCATGGACATGCGCCGGTCGTAGGTGAAGGCCCGCGAGTAGCCAGACGACGAGCTGCCCGTATTGGCGTTGAAGGTTCCGAACGCTCCGTAGTAGTACTCGATGATGCCGCCGAGGAGGTTGACTGACCCGCGAACGCTTCCTCTGGAGTAGTCCTCTACTTGCACTCGGCCGCGGCTCGTCATGAGCACGCCGTGGATCGTCACGTCGTATGGCGCGTTGTCGCTAGCCGAATTGTTGTTGTGGCCGATATTGATGTTGCCCGTTTGGGTATAGACCCCGAGCACGTTCGCTGCGTCGAGGTCGTCGCAGTCTGCCGGTACCACGGCGCCGTTGACTCGTCTTGGCGTTCCGGTGCATGGCGGACGCTCGTACTTGAGGTCACCGGTGATGGTCACGTCGTTGTCGGTCGCGAGCGTGAGCTGCGAGAACGACGCCAACGCCGGCGGCGCCAGGTCAGGGTTGTTGCTGTTAGCAGGCACGCGCGCTGGCCCCTTGAAGTGCTCGACGCTGCCACGAGCGTAGAGGACACCGTTGAAATCGGCGCGCACGGCAGTCCAGGTGTAGTTCGGGTCACTGCCACTTCGCCTCTCGAGCAGGCCGCTGGCGTTTGCGCGGTAGACGGTGCAAGTATTCTGGCGGGTGCCCGTGCATGCCTCGATGAACTGGTGGGTGGCTGGCGGCACGAACTCACCAGAGGCGTTGCGGGTTGGCGATTGACCAGCTGAGTTGGCAGCCCAAAGCGTGAGCCGGTCGAGATCGCCATTGAACACTAGGCCAGCGGCGGCCGCTGCGGCCTCTTGGTCTTGATTGTTGGCCGGCAGAGGCACGTACGCTGCCTCCCACGCCACGCCGCCAGTTAGCTCGGGAGCGTGAGTGCCATAACTGTTCCGGTAACTAGGGTTGGTGGCCGACGGGCTCATGTTGGCGGCCGAAATGAGGCCCTCGTCGTAGAACTCGCCGCCCCTTCGACCATATGCCGCACAGCGGTCGGCGCGAACGTCGCGGCAACCCGCGCTAGTTACCGGTCCACCGAACCAGGGGCGATCGTAGAAGCGGAAGTAGTTGTTGGTGTGCACCGGACCGTCGAACATGGTGTTGTCAGTGAACCAGATGTCGTCGCCGCCTGGGCCGGTCGTGTGGACGTTGGTGAAGAGCGCGTACTTGGAGAACGATGCGCGCCCGACCTCGAAGCGGTACTCGCCCTGCACCACCACGTTGCGGTTGTAAGCGCCGGCGCTGCCTTCGGCTACCAGGACGAACGGCAGGGCGTACACCTGCTCAGCCCCTGAGCCCTTGCCGCGCGGCACGCCGGAAACGAAGCGCCCAGCCGGTAGTTGCACGCTGGCTGGCAGCGCCGTCCCGCAGGCGGAGTCGGTGAAGTAGACCCGGAACGAGGCGGTGCCAGCACCGGTCAGCGGCACACCTTGAGCGCATAGTGCGGTGTCAACTCGAGCCTGCAGCTTCCTGGCCACGCTGTTGGCTCCCGTGGTGAGCGCCGTTGCCACGCTGACGGCGTCCGGGGTGGTGCTGCTAGCGTTGCCAGTACCGAACGTCCAGCGGTTCGTGGTGCTCGAATCCGCCTCCACGATGGTTTCCAGCTCTGCTCTGATCGCGCCTTGCATGACCGCGCCGCCCATGTTGGCAGCGCCGCGGGCTAGGAGCAGGGTCTGGATGATGGCGGCGTCATCGCCGCTGTGCTTGATTTCGTTCACGGTACGCGCGAACATCAGCGTGCCTATGCCGACGACCACTACCATGAGGAGTAGGGCGTACAGCATGGCAACGCCGCGCTGCTTCATCAAGGTCTGCATGGAACCACCCTGTCAATCCTGAAGCTTGGGTTAGAGGCCAGTTCTACCTGACCCGTGTACGACCGGCTCACGCTGCGACCGCCGCCGCTTAGTTCGGTAGCAGAAACCGTCAGTTGGATGCGCACGAGGCTGACGTTCTCGCCCGCAACCTTGCCGCGCCTGACGGGGTAGCCGTTGGCGTCAGCGTAAGGCTCCGCACGTACGCGCGTGCTGCCGTCGTCCAGTAGGTAGACGTACTCGAGCTCAAGCCCATCGAGGTCGAAAGCCAAGGGGACTTCCGCGCCACTTCCGCTGATCTGGTTGAGGTTGCCGCTAGCTGAGTCGAAGTTCATGCCGAGCGAGCTTACGAGCATGACCAACGTGGAATTCGGGGTGTAGGCGATGGTGTTGGCGCAGGCGTTGTGTACGACGCGGTAGATGCCACTGCCTGGGCCCTTGGTGCTCGTCACGTTAGTGACCTGGAGCACCGTGGCGTCACCGTTACCGTTTATGAGCATGATCTCCTGCCCAGCCAGGCTGGCCTGTACGGCTGCCGTGGATCCTGGGGCGATTATCTCGAAGTTGACGGAGTTCGGGAAACCTCCGCCCGAGTCGTGGGGCAACACCTGGTAACCGGCCCCACCGTCGAGCAGCAGGAACGAGATGCTCGACGAGCCCGACGCGTAAGGCTGGTTGCTTACCCCGCCCAGCACGGCGCTTCGGAGTTCTTGGGTGAACACCTCGACGACACGTCTTAACTTGGCCTGAGCGCTCGCGGCTGCCTCGTTGACGCCCTGCACGCGCAGTGCGTTGATGACACCGGACGTTGCGATCATGGCCACGATGCCGAAGATGAGCAACGCCACCAACGTCTCGATGAGGGTCATGCCCTGGTGTCTTGCGTGCTTGTTCATCGCAGGGCCTCCTAGTTGATGCCGGGCAGCGGCGGCGTGGACCCGCTCGGACTGTCGGTAGAGCTGAGGGTGCTGCCGGTAACGCAGCTCTCGGCGTCTGGGGTGGCGAAGCACACCGTTACGTCGTACTGCTGCAGCGTTGCGCCTGCCACGGTAGACGTGCCCGGTGAGCTGATGACGACCCGGTAACGGTCGGCGTCCGCCATGCCGGTGGCGCCGCCAATGTCTGGGAATGCTGCGCTTAGCTCGTCGTATGTCCAGGCTAGTTCGTCGCCCACCGCGGGCCTGAGGGCGGCGTCTCCCCCAACGATGCGCCTACCGAAGTAGTTGAGTACCTGCGCGGCTTGAGTCCGGGTGCCTGACGTGGTCGTGTGCCTGAGATTGCGCAGCACGGAAGTAGTGAAGACCGCCCCGACGATGCCGAGAACGGCCAGGGCGAGGATGACCTCGAGCAGGGTGAGTCCCTGCGCCCACCGTGACGCCAAAGGACCTCGTTGAGACCTAGGAGCTCTCACCTCAACCGCACCTCCCCTATCAGCGAGACCTGAACGCCTTGGGTCCTGCCGTTTGAGCTGATCGTGAATGGGTTAGGTAACGCCGCCAGGCTGGCCAGGTCGACTTTGCCCGGTGGCGTGAACTCAAGCAGCGTAGTGCCGCTTGGCACGTTGAGGCTGGCGGCTTCCGGCAGATCGAAAGTCCTGATCGTCTCGCCACTGG
>CALCHY010000104.1 GCA_937907415.1 uncultured Trueperaceae bacterium | reverse complement strand
GCCATGTGAACCAGTGTAGCACGGGTTCACGGGGTGCTTTGGTCGTGCAACGGTGGCAGCACAAGCCTGTGCGGGTGAACTCTAGACAAGGGTGCTTCTTGGCCTACGGTTGAGGCTCGCCTCGACCTCTTGCTGGCGGTCAGCGGCGGTGGTGGTGAAGTCGGTGCCGCGTAGCAAGTACTTGCGCAGGAGGCCGGTGGAGTTCTCGTTGCTGCCGCGCTGCTCTAGGGAGTGGAGATCGAAGAAGTAGACCTGCACGCCGGTATCGACCGTGAAGTCGATGTTGTGGCTCATCCAGTTGCCCTAATCCCATGTCAGCGGGTTCCGTAATGCTTGCGGCGACTCGGTGATGCGAGCGGCGAGCACGTCACGCACGTGTGCCGCCGTGCGGCCTGTGGCAGGTGGAGGAGCATCAGGCAGCGCGTTTAGCGCTCCACGAGCGTAGCGGTTGCGGACTCTCCTCCTTGCCGATCATGCAGTCGCCGTCCCAGTGGCCTGGGACGGCGCGGTCGGTCGCTTCGGCGGGGCGCTCGACATTGAACGCGCTCCGGAGCCGAGCTCACTATCGGTGGGCGGCTGGTTCCAACATGGCCGCGTCCGATTCCTCTGGCTGGTTCCGCCGGTACAGCCTCTTGACGAACCGGCCGACGAGTGCTGGCTTTACAACGCTAACCAGCCGGTCAGCCGCCCGAGCTCCTTGTCAAGCTGTCGAAGCCGCACCTTCCTCTGCCAGAGGCCGCTGTACTCCCCCTCCATTGAAACGAAAGCGCGTGCGGAGCGTTTGACGTAGCTCCGCACGCGCTGCTTCTACGGCTCCGACGCTCAGGGAACGGGCGCGAGCAATTGTATTAGGCCACCTTCTTCGGCCAAATCGCCCACCGTAACACCCGCGATCCCAAAGTCCGGGAAGGCGTTGGCTGTGAAGAACTCGCCGAGTTCAGTAAGCGTCCCAATACCGTGGATGGAACCAGCGCTACCAGAAACCGACCGTTGCCGCAGGAGGTAGACGCCGCCATCGGCGGGCGTATCTGCAGCTCCTGCTTCGATGCTATTGCCCACGAAGTTGACAGTTCCCTGGTAGAAGGTCTCTACTCGAATACCCGACCAGATGAAGTTGTCTGGACTGTTGTAAAGCGGCCAACCCCATGGACTCTCGATGCCTGTTACGCGGTTACCATCGAAGTCCCAGCTAGAGCCGGCATCTTCCTGGTAGTTGAACCACAGGCCTGCCTGGAACGCCTCGATGTCGTTCCTATAAACGACGCCTGCGCCTAGCTGGTTGTAGGGCTGAACCTGGATACCAACTCGGGTGTCACGAATCACGTTGTTTGCGATTTCACCGAATGCTGCCTGCATCAAGATGCCTTGGTCGCTGGCCGCACTGGGTCCTTCTATGAGATTGCCTTCGATGACGAAGCCGGTAGCTGGCGTGACAGCCCTTCCGCGATTCACCCAGATTGGGAAGTTTGTATCCACCATGTGGTTATTTCGGATGGTTACTCCGAAGGTGGCGTCAGAACTGACCCAAGTCCCGTACATGCCATCCGGATATGGATCTGTCTTCGGAGTATTGGTGCCGACGTAGAAACCATCTACAGTCACACCGCTTGCTTCGATCGCGATAGCGTAAAGTGTGTCCGCTTCAGTGCTGGAGACAACAAGCTCGGCCTCGCGAAGCCTTGGGCCGGCCCCACTCACACCAACGTTTGGTCCTATCAGTGAGAGTGGCTTGTCGATTCGTACAAGCGCAATACTGGCTCCACCAGTACCCTTGTCACTGTTGTCGACAGAATAGGTACCGGCCGCTACACACACGACATCAAGCTCTTTAGCAGCGTCTATCGCGGTCTGGATGGTCGCAAAAGCCGTGCTCACCGAGGATCCATCGGCATCAACAGTACCGCTGTTGACAGACACGAACCAATCAGTCCCCACAGGGCAATGCGCGAACTCGACAACCCTGTCACCAGCTTCGACTTCGAGGCCGAGCCTTAACCCCAGAACGCCTCCGTCGGGCTGGCTGCCCTCGACGACGAGGGTATGTGTGCCAACCTGAACGCTCGCGGGCAGATTGAATGTCGCGGAGAACGCACCGCCGCTGTCGGTAGCGACTGAGCCCAGCAACGCCGGTTCGGAGAAGAACCACACGTCGATCGGGGTCGAGGGAGCATAACCAGTACCAGAAAGCGCAATTGAGCCATCTGCAGTTACCCGTGGGACGCCACCGGCGCGAATGGACAGCGCTTCGCCGTCTCCGGCTTCGAGGCCAACAATGAGATTGCTGCCACCAACTGCGAGCGCCATTGTCCCGTTATCGTAGTTGGTCGTGACGGCGGCAGGTTCGCCACCAATTTCTGCGCTGACTTCCCCCGGTGCACTGGGCAAAGCCGCGGGAGCAGTGAGGACGGTGATTGACACCGAGCCCGACTTGCTTTCGTTCGCCACGCTCGCTGCGCTGATAGTGGTGATGCCCGCACGTTTCGCGAGAACCACGCCCGACGCACTTACGGTAGCGATATCTTCATTACTACTCGACCAAGTGACCTCTTTGGACACGGCCCCAGTCGCCTCCACAGTTGCTACCAAAGCCGTGCTCATCCCAC
>CALCHY010000103.1 GCA_937907415.1 uncultured Trueperaceae bacterium | reverse complement strand
GCGGGAACGCGAAGATGATCATGAACGACGTGATGAGCATCATCCAGGCGAACACTGGCACGCGCATCATGGTCATGCCGGGCGCGCGCATGCTGACGATGGTCACTATGAGGTTCATTGCCGTACCCGTCGTGCCGATACCGCTGATGAACAGGCCGAACATGTAGAAGTCGACGCCTAGGCCGGGGTTGTGCGACAGGGAGGTGAGTGGCGCGTATGCCACCCAGCCCATGTCTGGTGCGCCGCCCAGGAACCATGACGAGTAGATCATCAGGCCGCCGAACGCGTAGACCCAGTAACCGAACGCGTTCAGACGCGGGAACGCGAGGTCGCGCGCGCCGATCTGTAGTGGCACGAAGTAGTTGGCTAAGCCGATGCCTAGCGGCATGATGGCGAGGAACACCATGGTCACGCCGTGCATGGTGAATAGCTGGTTGAACTGGTCGGGGTTGACCACGTTCATGTTCGGGGTGAGGAGTTGGAGGCGCATGATGAACGCCTCGGTGGCGGCGGCGCCCATGAAGATGAACGCCGAGACGATATAGAGGATGCCTAGGCGCTTGTGGTCGACGGTGGTCAGCCAGGAGCCGATGCCCCTCGTCCAGGTTGGGCGGACGAAGAGCCTACCCCGCGTGGATACCGCGGTCTGCGTCGTGGCCATCAGTTGCCTCCCGTTGAAGCATGAGCGAGCGCCTGGTTGGTATCAGCGACGCCGAGGCTCAGCAAGTAAGCGGCGATGGCAGCCGCCTCCTGGTCACGTTTCGGGTCGTTGGCGGCCCATAGGGTCGGCATGCGGTTGCCCGGCTTGACGGACTGCGGGTCGGCGATCCACTTGGCGACGTTCTCCGGCGTTGCATCGAGTACGCCAGCCCCGACGGTGTTGCGCAGGCCGAAGTTGGTCAGGTCAGGGAACTGCGGCTGGCCGTAAGTAACGCCCTCGGCGTAGTTGCCGATGTTGTGGCAGCCGATGCAGCCCTTGTTGGCCACGAGCTGGCGGCCTTGGGTGACTAGCGGGTCGCTAGCCACGGTCTGGACGACCGGCTTTTGGAACTCGGCAGCCCAGCTGTCGAAGTCGTCTTGCGCGGATACGACGACGCGGAAGCGCATGTATGCGTGCGCTCCCAGGCAGAGTTCGGCGCACTGGCCGGGGTAGATGCCGATGCTGTCCTCGTTGGTGTCGAACCAGAGTTGGTTGTTCTGGTTAGGGATGAGGTCGACCTTGCCTGCGAGGCGCGGCACCCAGAAGGCGTGCACGACGTCCGCCGAGTTGAGGTGGAGGATGACGCGCTTGCCAACAGGTACGTGGAGTTCGTTCGCGGTCGTGATCCCGAGGTCGGGGTACTCGAACTGCCACCACCACTGGTGCCCGATGACGTTCACTTGGATGTCGTCGCTGGTGGCCACGACGTGCGACTGGGTCCGGAAGATCGACCGCACGGTGGGGATCGCCACCATGACGATGATCAGGACTGGCACGACAGTGAGGATGACCTCGACAGCTGGCTTGCCGTGCGACTGCTCGGGTTCCGGGTCGCCTTTACGCCGCCGGTAGCGAACGAGGACGTAGAACATGGCTCCGAACACACCGATCATCACCGGGATGCTCAGGTACCACGTCCACATGAACAGGTCCAACTGCTCCTGTGCGATGCTTCCGGCCGGGCTGAACATAGACTGCATGCCTTGCAGCGAGCAGCTAGTCAACAACGGCGCGAGAACGGCGACGGGCAGGACCCGCCTCAACCACCTCATGGGCACGATTCCCTCCTTGGGGTCTTGAATCGGGGCATTGCGAAGGGTTTTGGCCCCAGAATCTGTGAGCAAATGTAGCACAGACCTGAGAAGCGGAATGGCTAGGAGTAAGTAGAAACGAACCGGCGCCAGCGGGCTCCAACATCGGGTGTGCCGAATGTCACTCACGGTCACTTAATCTGGCGCTCATGTTAGGGCGGTCCGCCGCCACGGTAGCCAGAGGCCTCGAGCAGGTGCTCCGGCCCGATTCCTGCTGAGCCGCTCAAGTCCGCGACCGTGCGTGCTACACGCAGCAACCGGTCGAGTCCCCGGGCACTCGGTCTTAGTCCGTGCACGATGCGGCCAAGGACGGCCTGGCTGGCGGCGGCCAAGGCGGTGTTGGCCGTGAGTTGCCTGCCGGACAGGTAGGCGTTGGGCACGCCTTGGCGTTCGAGCGCGAGGCGGCGGGCGCTGGCCACGCGCGCGGCGACGGCCGCACTTGACTCGCCAGGGGTGGCGGCAAGGAGTTCTTCCTCGGTTAGCCGTGCGACGTGGACGCGCAAGTCGAGGCGGTCGAGGAGCGGCCCGGAGAGCCTGCGCTGGTAGCGCAGCACCGCGGCAGGCGGGCAGGTGCACGGAAGGGCGTCGTCGTTGGACCCATGATAGCCGCATGGGCACGGGTTACTGGCCGCCACCAGCTGAAACCGCGCAGGGAGCGCGACGCTGCCGCTAGCGCGCGAGATGGTGATGACGCCGTCCTCGAGGGGTTGGCGCAGCGCCTCTAGCACTGGCCGCGAGAACTCTGGTAACTCGTCAAGGAAGAGCACACCCAGGTGAGCGAGGCTCGCCTCGCCGGGCCGGGCCACGTTGCCGCCGCCGATCACGCCTGCCTCCGAGCCCGAGTGGTGCGGTTGGCGGAACGCCGGGGTGCGAATCAGGCCTCCGCCGCGCAAGTGACCAGCGCTGGAGTGAACGCGCGTTACCTCGATGGCCTCATGATCGAGGAGCGGCGGGAGGATGCCGGGAAGGCGCCGCGCGAGCATGCTCTTGCCTGCACCAGGTGGGCCGGTGAGAAGGACGTTGTGGCGCCCGGCAGCGGCCACCTCTAATGCGCGGCGTGCAAGCGCCTGGCCGCGCACGTCTAATAGATCTGGAACTGGAGCTTCGTTGGGTGGGCCGTGGTCTGGGTGCTCTTGCGCTAGGTAGCGGGGGAGCACGGCGCGGCCCGTAAGGTGCCCAACGGCTTCAGCAAGGTTGCGCGGCGCGAAGACGGCCACGCCGGGCACGAGCGCTACCTCGCGCGCGTTGGCTGGCGGCGCGAGCACCGCGTAGGGGGCGCCGCCCTTGGCACTAAGTCCGGCCGCGAGGAGGGCTATGGCGACGCCGCCACGTGCGGGGCGCAGGCTCCCGTCAAGCGCTAGCTCGCCGAACACGACTAGACCGTCTAGCGCCCTCGCTGGCACGCGCCGCTCGGCGGCAAGGAGCGCTAGCGCAATGGCGACGTCGAGGGCGGGACCCTCCTTGCGCACGTCTGCCGGGGCGAGGTTGACGAGGATCCGGCTTGGCGGCAGCGGCAACCCGAGGAGCTTGAGGTTGGCGCGAACGCGCTCCCGCGACTCCTGAACCGCTGCGCCAGGCAAGCCAACGAGAGTGAAACTCGGCAGGCCGCCGCTCACGAAGGCCTCGACACGAACGAGGATGGCCTCTACTCCCAGAATGGTGGCTGACGTGGCGGCGGCGAACATCGTGTTGCGACGTTAGCGCCGCCGCCAGCAGGCGTGGTGCTTTAGCTAGGCAGCAGCCTAGAGGGGCTAGGCGTTAACCGTGCAACCGCCCACGCCAGCGCACCACTCGCCCGATACTCACTCAGGTCAGACCGCCTCGTGGGCGTACAGCCCGAAGGTGTTCGGTCCAACGTGGGAAGCGATCACCGCGCCGATCTCGTGGAAACCACCGAACTCGTACTTCAGGCCAGTTGCGTCGATGGCGTTGCGCAAGCCCTCGGCAGCGGACTGATCCTGCACGTGGATCAAGTTGAGGACTATGGGTCCTTTAGCCGCGTCCGCGTAAGCCTTCAAGCGGTCGACCATCTCCTGCTGGGCCTTCTTCAGGCCTCGAGCGCGGCTGAGCGGGCCGACCTTGCCACCCTCGAGCGTGAGGAGGGGCTTGATGTTCAGAAGGCTGCCGACCAGCGCAGACGCGCGGCCGATACGCCCGTTCTTCTGGAGGTAATCCATGGTGGCAACCGTGAAGATGATGAAGTTCGTGTCGCGGATGCGCTCGAGCGCCTTGATGATAGTCGGCATGTCTGCGCCGCCGTTGCGCAAGCGCACGGCAACTCGCACCATCTCGCCGTGCCCAAGGCTGGCAGCCTGGCTGTCGAAGACGGTGACGGGAACCGCGCAGCCTTCTTTGGCGATCGTCGCCGACTGCACCGTGCCCGAGATGCCTGACG
>CALCHY010000102.1 GCA_937907415.1 uncultured Trueperaceae bacterium | reverse complement strand
CCACGCGGAGACCGGACTCACGCGAGAACACCGTGGCAGAGAGAAGCCAACCTCGAACGCGCCTCAAGTAGTCGCTGCAGAGTCTTGACGCAGCTTCTGCCACCTGCTAGCGTTAGCAATTAATTGCATGCAGCATGCAACAAAGGATTTCGGTCTGGCGGACCACTGAACCGCGCTACCGCCAAGCAACCCTAGATAGGGAAGGACGGTGAAACGATGCCATCAGAGCCGGCGGTTCCTCAGCGAGGCCATTTCGGCCCGGCGACCACCCCGACACCGGGCCTCGGCCGCGTTCTGGAGTTCATTGTGGAGCAGGGTCCCACGACCAGACGGGCCGCTTCCCGGGCGACGGGACTAACGCAACCGACGGTCACACGCATCGTGCAGGACCTGATGGAGCGTGGGCTCGTGCGCGAGGGCGACAAGCGCGACGTCCATGGTAGCGGCCGCAAACCCAGCGAAATCGAGCTGATTCCCGACGGGGCAGTCGCACTTGGCGTGCACATCAGTGCTTCGCACATCGAATTGGGGCTCGTGACACTCAGCGGCGAAGTGGTTCAGCGCCAGGAAGCCCCGATAAGGCCGGGCGAGCCTGAACTGCTCGCGAATAGCGTCCGTCACGGTTATGAGGAGCTACTCGCGAAGGTGAACCTCGACCCCGGCCGGGTGCTGGGAGCCGGAGTTGGCATGGCTGGCGTCGTCGACAGAAAGGGCGGCACGAACCGCTTCGCCTACAACCTTGATTGGCGCGATGTTCCCGTCAAGCAGGTTCTGGCCGACGCCCTTGGCATCCCGGTGGCCGTCGAGTCCAACACGCGCGCCATGGCCCTAGCAGAGCGTCGGTTTGGTGCAGGGCGAACGGGGCTGCGCAACTTCCTCTTCTTCCTTGTGGGTTCTGGCGTTGGTTCCGCCGTGATTCTCAATGGCCGCCTCCACCGGGGTAAGGGCATCGCGGGTGAGATCGGGCACACGTCGGTCGACCTCCACGGGCCGCGCTGCAATTGCGGTGGCCGCGGCTGCCTGGAGCTCTACGTGGCCGATCCCCATACGTTAAGTGCGGCCACCAACGCCATTGGTCGTGAGGTCCGTAATTCTCAGGTTGAGGACCTCCGCGCCTTCCTCGACGACCGCGCTTTGACACGCCGGTTGGAGGAGAGCGGCGACCTGATTGGCGCCACCCTCGCTCATGCAGTCGACCTGCTGGACCTAGACGCGGTGATACTTGCGGGCGGCCTATTCTCCCTCCCTCCGGCTTTCGATGCACTAGTTGCACGCGTGCGAGCGGCGTCCATCGTCTCTCGCGTGCGCGGCGTCGACATCGACCTCAGCTCGATGGGTGCCTCCATCGGAATCGTAGGGTCCGCCGCCCTTGTGCTGGACCGCTTCTTCCGGGCGCCGTGGCCGTTCCATGAGGCGGCCGGGTCGCCCTTAGTGGCGGGCAGATGATCCGCCCAATAACAACGCAACTCTGCCGGTCCCGCGCTGGCGCGAAGGGAAGAGGAGCCGTATGACAAAGCCGCTCGAACTGGGCCTTGCCGTCAAGATGCTCGAGGGCCCTAGTACCATCATCGCCAAGGTCAGGTCGTTTGGGTTGTCCACCTGCCACATCGGCGTTCGCGATCCCGCTTACTACGACGACACCACGCACGACGTCATCGCTCGGGAGCTCCGCCGCCATGACGTCCGGGCCACGGCCCTGTGGGCCGGTTGGCCGGGGCACGTCGCGTGGGACCTGCGGGACGGCCCCGCCACGGTGGGACTCGTACCCTTGGCCAGTCGCGACTCCCGGACGAGCGTCATCAAGGCTGGCGCCGATTGGGCCGCTCGGTTGGGGATCGAGACGATCATCACGCACCTCGGGTTCGTCCCCGAGGACGGCAACGACCCCCTGTATACGAGCCTGATACCGGTGCTGCAGGACATCGCCAGGCACCTAAGGGCAAACGGTCAGACGTTCGCGTGGGAGACCGGCCAGGAGACCCCGACTACGCTTCTCAGGACTCTCGAGGACGTCGCGATGGATAACGTTGGCGTGAACCTCGACCCAGCGAACCTCATCCTCTACGGCAAGGGCAATCCGGTGGACGCTGTGGACAGCCTCGGCGCCTACATCCGCGCAGTGCATGTGAAAGACGGCACCTATCCCAAGGACACCCGGGGACTAGGAGAGGAGAGAATCGTCGGTGAAGGCCAAGTGGATTTCCCCCGACTCTTGGCCGCCCTGAGCTCCACCGGCTATGCCGGCACCCTCTGCATCGAATGCGAGTTCGAGGGTGAACGTCAGGCCGCTGCAATTCGCAGGGCCATGCAGCGGCTAGAAGGGTGGCAGGCAGTGGCCTCGTCGGCACCCGCCTGATCCCGCCGCTAATCGCACGACTACCTCAAGAAGCTTGAATCTGGCAAGAAGGAGAAGCGAAGATGAGCAAAGCTCGCACGTGGATCGTTGTCGTTCTCTCAGCGCTGATGTTGACGGCCTCCGCTCAGACCGCCCAGATCGATTGGCGTCAGTCGGAGGGCAGCACCTTGGTGGTGGGTGGCATCAAGCACGCCTACACTGCCGCCCTTGAAAAGTTGATTCCGCAGTTCGAGGAACTCACCGGGATCGACGTCCACCTTGAGGTCTACTCGCAAGACGAGTTCATGAACAAGCGCCTCATCGACCTCTCGTCGGGCTCGGGCATCTTCGACATCGTCATGCTCGACCAGGCGATCGTCCAGTACGCGCGCGCTGGCTGGGTGGACGCGCTTGAGCCGTACTTCGAAGACCCGACGCTTGTAGACGCCGACGCCTACGGAATGGACGATTACCTCCCAGCGATGATCGGGGAAGGCCGCGTCGACGGCAACCTCTACGGCTTGCCGGTGACTGCCGCCGTCCAGATGCTCTTCTACCGCAAAGACGTCCTAGCGGACGCTGGCATCGCGGTACCGACCACCTTCGACGAGCTGTACGCCGCCGCCGTAGAACTCAACCAGCCTGGCAAGATGGCCGGGATCCTGCTGCGCGGGCAGAAGATCCACAGTGCATGGAGCAGCGTCGGATTCGTCTGGTCCTACGGTGGGCGCATCATGAACGACCCGGTAGCGCCGACGGCCGCCACCTTCGACTCCCCCGAAGCGGCCGCCGGGATCGCAATGTACGCCAAGCTGTTGCGCGACGCCGGACCGCTTGGCGCAGGCAACTACACCTGGTACGAGGCTCTTGCCGACTTCCAGCAAGGCAAAGCCGCCATGTACATCGATAACGCGCCCTTCATGGGGCAGATCGAGGACCCCAAGGCTTCGACTGTGGCAGGCAAGGTCGGCTACGCCCCCATGCCAGCGGGACCGGCAGGTGAGTACGCCAACAGCCTCGCCTGGATGCTCAGCATGAGCTCCTCCAGTAAGAACAAGGACGCCGCCACCCTATTTCTAGCGTGGGCGACCGGGGCGCAGATGGCACTTGAGATTGGCCAGGCTGCTGGCACCTCGGCCCGCGAGTCCTTCTACGCTTCCGATTGGGTGGGCGAGCACTACCCGGCCGACTGGGCGGAGACCTTCGTGCTCTCCACCAAGCGGGCCAACCCCGAGAGTGGCTTCCCGCGCATCGTGGAGATCGACGAGTGGCTCGACATCTACGGCGGCGCCGTCAACGCGACCATCCTCGGTACCGGCACCGCTCAGAAGAACCTGAGCGACGCTGCTGTCGCGATGAACCGGGTATTCCGCTAGAGCGCTGACCTAAGCACGTGGGAGCTCGCCACTGTCACGGCGGCGAGCTCCCACCCAGGCTGGGCGTGAATCGTAATGACCGAGACGAGAATCGTAACCCCCCGGGCAGGCTCCGCCGAACTCAACAAGCGAGGCGGTTCGGCTCGCCGCCGCAGCCTTCCCCTCGTCTTCCTGACGCCCGCCTTCCTGGTCCTGCTGGCGGTCAATGCGGCACCCGTTGTTTACGCGGTCGTCACGAGCCTCCAGGACTACTACCTGCCCTTCCCAGCCAAGCGGGCGTTCGTCGGGGTTGAGAACTACGCCAACATCTTCGGCGACCCACGCTTCTGGAACTCCTTCAAGCACACGCTTGTCTACGTCGGCGTATGCATCACCATCCAGGTGGTGTTGGGCTGTTTCATCGCCGTGCTGCTCAGTCAGCAGAAGCGCGGCGTCGGGTTCATCCGCGGCGTGCTCCTCCTGCCCATCGTCATCACGCCCATCGCCGTCGCCTTCCTCTGGCGGCTGATGTTCAGTCCCTCCCTCGGACTCCTGAACTACCTCCTAGGCCTGCTGGGCCTGGGGCCCTTCGAGTGGATCTACAGCCCGAGTCAGGCGCTCCCTGCCCTGATCCTCGTCGACGTGTGGCAGCGCACGCCTGAGATGGTCCTGATCTTGTTCACCGGCCTGCTAGCGATACCGGACGAACTAGTCGAGGCAGGCAAGGTCGACGGCGCCAACCCGTGGCAGTTGTTCTGGTCAATCAAACTTCCCGTCCTGAAGCCCTTCCTCATGGTCGGCCTGCTGTTCCGAGTGATTGACCTCGCGAAGGTCTTCGATGTGATCTACATCCTCACCGGCGGCGGCCCGGGAGTAGCTACCGAGACCCTCTCCATCTACACCTACACGACTGGTTTCTCTTTCTTGCGCATGGGTTACTCGTCCGCGCTAGGGCTCCTGCTCTTCGCGCTGATCGTGAGCCTAGCGCTGCTCATCATCCGCTGGGGCGAGGTCAAGGTTGACTAACGCACGCACCACCTCACGCCGTAGACCGCTCGATCTCGGTTCGCTGGTCGGCACCGTAACACTACTGGTTTTCACGGTGGCGTTCTTCCTGCCCATCGCGTGGGCCGTCCTCATGTCCTTGAAGACGCAGGTGGACGCCCTCTCGATGCCCCCGAAATGGCTGTTCGTTCCCACCCTCGAGAACTACCTCACCGTATGGCAGGATGGCCGCTTCGCCACTTACGCCCGCAACAGCGTGGTCATCGCGGTCTCCGCCACCAGTATCGGCATGATCCTCGGGGTCCCGGCCGCATACGCGTTGGCGCGCTTCAGGTTCCGCGGGCAGAAGGCCATCCTGCTCGGCATCCTCAGCACACGCATGATGCCGCCCGTGGCGTTCGTTATCCCCTTCTTCATCCTGTTCACGCGCCTCTCCCTCCGCGACACGCCGCAAGCCGTCATCATCATGCACGTGTCTTTCATCCTCGGCTTCGTCATCTGGATGATGCGAAGTTATTTCAGGGACGTCCCCCGGGAGTTGGAGGAGGCAGCCAGGGTCGACGGCTGCAACGACTACCAAGCCTTCTGGCGCGTAGTGCTGCCAATCGCCACGCCGGGCCTCGCGACCTCAGCCATCTTCGCGTTCATCTTCTCCTGGAACGAGTTCCTGTACGCCATGGTGCTCACCACCATGAAGGCCAAGACGCTCCCGCTCGGGATCTACAACTGGATCGCCTACGAAGAGATCATGTGGGGCGAACTCACCGCAGCGGCGGTGATCGCCATGATCCCCGTGGTCATCTTCTACTTCTTCATCCAACGCGCCTTCGTCCGCGGCCTGACCATGGGAGCCGTCAAGGGATGATCGGCGTGGGCATTCTCGGGATCGGCTTCATGGGCAGCGCGCACTTCAACGCCATGCGCAGAGTCAACGGCGCCGCAGTGGTCGCGTTGGCCACCAGGGACCGTACAAAGTGGACGGGTGACTGGAGCAACATCCGCGGCAACTACGGCACCCCAGCAGGCCAAGTGGACCTCACCGGCGTCTCCACCTACCCCGACCTGACGGAACTAATCGCCGACCCACACGTCGACCTCATCGACATCTGCCTACCCACCGCCCAGCACCGCATCGCCGCCATACGCGCGTTGGACGCCGGCAAGCACGTCCTCGTGGAGAAGCCCATCGCCCTCACGCGCGCCGACGCCGAGGAGATGCAAGCAGCGGCGCACGCCAACGGCCGCCGCCTGTTCGTCGCCCACGTGCTCCACTTCATGGAGCCGTACCG
>CALCHY010000101.1 GCA_937907415.1 uncultured Trueperaceae bacterium | reverse complement strand
GCCCCTCGACCCAGTCAGCCGCCGCCAAGCCGAGGCAGAGCAACGCGTGTGGGACGCAATCAACCAACCCGAATACGAGGAGCACGCGTGACGCCGCTCACCCTCACCCTCCCGTACCCGCCGACCACCAACAACGCGTACCTCGTGCGCGGCAACCGCAAAGTCAAGACCACCGCCGCCCGGCAGTACGCCGCCGCCGTCACCGAAACACTCCTCGTCAACCCCGACGCGCACCGCTGCCGCGCCACCCTCCAACCCGGCACGCGTCTCCGCGCCACCATCACCGTCGTTCCACCCGACAAGCGCCGCAGGGACTTGTCGAACACCGAAAAACTAGCCACGGACGCCATCTTCGCGTGGCTGGAGGCGGACGACAGCAGCATCGACGAGTTGCTGCTGCGCCGCCGAGCCGTTGATCGAACCAACCCGAGGCTCGTGTACACCCTGGAGGCCATCTCGTGACGCGCTCATGCAGCGACGAGGAGCTGCTGGTGGCTCAGTTGCGCGAGTACGTACTCGCGCGGATCTACAGCCCCGAGTTCGCGCGAGCCGCGCAGGGAGTCGTGCGGGCCATCACTGACGCCGTCACGCAAGCGCAGGCGGAGGAGCAGCGTCGTCAACACCCGCGCATCACGAACGGCCTGCCAGCCATCCACCGCCGCTACAGGAGGCCAACGTGACGTCACCAGACGCCCTAGGAGCGCTTGCAACTCCCGCCCCGCACCCCAGCGACGCTCAGGCGCCCGCAAGCGCCCCTAGGCGCACCCCAGGCAGCCAGAGCGGCAGTGGGAACCCCATGAAGCGCGCCTTCACGGAAACGGAGGACGCCCTCATCCGGACCCACTGGCCGAACGTCCGCGCACTCAACAACCTGCTCGACCGTGCGAACTCCAGCCTGTACGGCCGCGCCGCGCGCCTCGGGCTGCACGAGCCCAGGAGACCCGCGCTGACAACCAGCGCCACTGGGTCGGCGGTCATCTACTGGCCGGCTCGCCACACGAGGGTCACGGACGCCTTGCACGCCCTCGCCGAAAGCAATCCGACACCAGCCGAGTACGAACGCCAGAAAGCCCTGATTCTCGAAGGAGCATGATCATGAGCAGCCTCGCCACCGAATACGCCAAAGAACAAGCCCGCTGCCGCGAACTCATCCAGCTCTACAGGGACCTCCCTAACAACGTCGGCATCTTTGGAGCCATCCACATCGAAGCCACCCTCAGGCAAGCCGACGAAGCGGCCATGAGCGGCGACGTCATCGCCATGCTTCAGGCGTACGAAGCCATGAAGAGCTGCGAATGAACCAAGAGTGGGAGACGCTCGTCCTCAAGAAGCACGTCGAGCTAGACCAGCCCAGCGCCTGAGAGGAGCACCACCCCGTGGGGGAACCACCACCAGACCAGCAACTCACACGAGCAGTCGCCAACACCCTGTGGTGGCACCTTCAGGGCAACGTGTGGCCCGCCGCGCTTGAGACCCGCGCCATCAGCCCCACGGGAGCGCCACGCAGCGCGTCCTACAACAGCGCCGGCCGCATGCCCGGCCCCCAGTTGGACGGCGAAGCCCTCACACCCACCGTTGAGGTCATCAGCCGCACGCCCCTCATCCGCGCCAACCTCTGGAGCGACGATTGGCCCGGCCGCACCGCCTGGCGCATCCTCCTCGCGCGCCCCGACGCCGACCGCGCCCTGTCACGCATGCCCGCCGCCGCCATCGCCGAGTACGAGAGCGCCCTAGAGCATGCCACCTGCCGCAAACCATTCACGATCGAGCGCGACGAGAACGGCGACGCCTACCTAACACGCAACAGGCACGACGGCACCATCACGCACCTCACCGCCGCCGCCCTCGAAGCCATCGCCAGAGTCGCCGACCTGCACCGCATCCCCCCGCACGTCGAGGACGCCCTCATCACCGACTCCGACATCAGCCTCGACGCCATCCGCGCCGCGCTGCAGCTCGCAGGCGGCGCTGACACTTGACCGTGAAAACACAGGATGCTAGGGTGCAAGGAGTAGTTCTGACTCAAGACCCCGCCAACCCCCGGCGGGGTTTTCCTTTGCGGGCTTGCACCGAGTGGTGCGCCCGGCCACATCAGCCGGGACGGGCAGGTCCGACTCCTGCACGCGCATCCACCCGCCATGCGGCGGGCACCAACCGGGGCGCGCTCGCCGACCAGCCCAACAGCCCGGCGAGCAACCCCCCAAAGAACACCGAGAGGAGACCGCCATGGCGAAGCTCACGCCGCGCCAAGCGGCCTTCTGCCGACACCTCATCACCGGCATGAGCGCAACCGAAGCCGCCCGTAAGGCCGGATACAGCGACACGTACGCCAATCGCGAGGCCGCCAAGCTGGTAGTCAAACCTCAGGTGGCCGCCGAACTCGAACGGCTCCGAAGCAAGTTCGACAACAGCGCCATCATGAGCGCCCAAGAAGTCCTCGCAGAACTAACGAAACTCGCACGCGCCAACCTGCTCGACTACTTCCGGCTCACCGGAGACGGCGACCCCGTCATCGACCTAAGCACCGTCACGCCAGCGCAGGCCGCCGCCCTCGCAGAGATCCAGGTCGAGGACTTCCTGGACGGCCGCGGCGAGGACGCCCGCGAGGTCAGGCGCGTCCGCATCAAGATGGCCGACAAGAAAGCCGCCCTCGAACTCCTCGGCAAGCACCACCAGCTCTTCACCGACCGCGTGGACCTCACCAGCGGCGGGCAACCACTCAAGGCGTACGTCGGCTTCAACCCCGAGGACGTCTAATGCTGCAAGCCCAAGCGCTCCCCACGCGACCACTCCCGCAACACCGCCCCTACCAACCATTCGGGCGCATGCGCGACCTACTCCTGTACAAGGGCGGCGAGATCATGCTCGCCGGGCCAGCCGGAACCGGCAAGTCCAGAGCGAACCTCGAAAAGGTCCACCTCTGCGCCGAGCGTTACCCCGGCATGCGCGCGCTCATCGTCCGCAAGACGCGCGTCAGCCTCTCCCAAACCGGCCTAGTAACACTCGAGGACCACGTGCTACCCGAAGGCCACGCTGCACTCGCAGGGGCCGTCAGGACGCACCGCAGCGCCTACCGCTACCCGAACGGCAGCGAGATCGTCATCGGCGGCATGGACAACCCCGTCAAGGTCATGAGCGCCGAGTACGACCTCATCTACGTGCAGGAAGCCACCGAGTTAGCGGAGTCCGACTGGGAGCAACTAACGACCCGCCTCCGCAACGGCCGCATGCCCTACCAACAGATAATCGGCGACTGCAACCCCGGCCCTCCGACGCACTGGATCAAGCAACGCGCCGACCGAGGCGACCTGCTCATGCTCGACACGCGCCACCAAGACAACCCCGTCCTGTACGACCACAAGCGCGGCGAGTGGTCGGAGAAGGGCGCCGAGTACCTGACGCGCCTCAGGAAACTGACAGGCGTCCGCAAACGCCGCCTGTACGACGGTGAGTGGGCGGCCGCCGAAGGCGCCGTGTACGAGGACTTCGACCGCAGCATCCACCTCATAGACCGAGGTCAAGTACCCGAATTGCGTAGGCGCTGGCGCGTGCACGACTTCGGCTTCACCAACCCTTACGTCTGCCAGTGGTGGGGTGAGGACGCCGACGGCCGCCTGTACCTGTACCGCGAAATCTACTTCACGCGCCGCCTGGTCGAAGACCACGCCAAGACGATTGCGCGCCACTCCGTAGGTGAGCGCATCGAGGCGGACATCTGCGATCACGACGCCGAGGACCGCGCCACCCTAGAGCGGCACCTAGGCGTCCGCACGACCACTGCGTACAAGGCCATCAGCACGGGCATCGAGGCGGTGCAGTCGCGGCTCCGGCCAGCGGGCGACGGTAAGCCGCGCTTGTACTTCGTGCGCGACGCTCTCGTGGAGCGCGATGACCGCTTGGCTGACGAGGGCCTGCCGTGGTGCAGCGAGCAGGAGATGGACTCGTACGCGTATCCGACCGGTCAGGACGGTAAGCCGCGCAAGGAAGAGCCGGTGGATAAGGACAACCACGGCATGGACGCCATGCGGTACATGGTGGCCGCCGCCGATAAGCTCGGCAGTCCGCGCCTAACCATTCGGCCCGCCACCAGCAGTAGCGCGTACAACCCAACCTGAGAGAGGAGGAACCGTGGACCTCAGTAAGCTCCTATCCGACCAGCGAGCCCGCCGCCGCGACCTCCTCCGCGCCGAACAGTACGTCCTCGGCGACCAATGGGACGAAGGCCGCGGCTGGACCGGCCCACTCCCCAAAGACGACGGCGACACCGCCACCGACCTCATTCGCAGGCAATTCGTGCAACGCAACGCCCTCAAGGAGGTCGTGACGCGGCACCGGGACGCCGTAATCGGCCGCGAACCACAGTGGGACTTGATCACGGACAGCAAACGCGGGCAGGTGACGCTCCGCCGGGAAGCCGTCGACGCGCTCGTGACGTGGTGGGATGACAACGCCGTCCTCGGCGTGCTGCAGACCGCCGCGCTGCGGCTGTTGTTCGCGGAGGAGCAAGCTCGGCGCGGTGAGGAACTCCGGCCCGCCGTCAGCCCCCTAAGGTTGTTCCTGCGCGCCGCGAGCGTGAACGAGTCCGGCGTCATCCCCCGGCGCGCCACGCTCACCGAGGCCCTGGGCGATATCGCCGTGCACGCCTGCAACCCCGTCACTGCCGGGGTGCTGCGCAACGTAGACGGCGACCCCGTCGCCACGCGGTACGAGTACGCCGACGAGCTGGGGCGACCGGTGACTGAGGTGACCGGCGTCGGCGCGAACCTAGCCGCACTCGGGTTGCCAGTCGAACCCACCGCCGACACCCTGATCGTGCTCCTAGCGGGCGGGGCCGTGGACGGCACGCCAGCCTCACTCCCGCTCGGTGGGGCGCTGCTGCTGCACGAGATGCGTCGGGAGCCGCTCATCACGCCCGGCGCCGTCAGTCAACAGAAGCTCATCAACAAGGCCTGGACGATGCTCGGGCACAACATGGACGTGGCGGGCTTCACGGAGCGCACGTTCCTCAACGCCCAAAGCCCTGGTAAGTGGGTGGATGACGACGGTAATGCGACCGAGCCGGGCGTCGGGAAGTTCGTGCCCGAGCCCCTGTACGTGGGGGCGGGTGCATCCAATCACGTCGTTGGCGTGGTCGAACCCAAGCAGGATGGGTCGTACACGTATGCGAGTCCGAGCGTGCAGTACCGCGACCCTGTTGACCCTACGGCGTTCACGAAGACGACGGACGCCGCGTACCGGGCGGTGCTTGAGGAGTGCAAGCAACTGCATGTGCTCCTGAGCGCTGATGGTGCGGCCTCTGGCGCGTCGAGGCGGCAGGCGACCGCCGACTACCTCGACAGCCTTGGTTTGACGGCGAATGCTCTGCAGGGCGCCGTCAGGTGGCTGCTCGGCACCACGCTGCAACTCGCGAGCGTCCTCATGCGCGCCCCGGACCGCTTCGCGACCCTCAGGCCGGTGGCGCAGGCGCGCATCAACGTCATTCAACCCACCAGCGACGACATCACCGCCACGATTGCGAAGCGTGACGCTCGCCTCATCAGCCGCGAGACGGCCATGACGGAAGTAGGTGTGGAAGACCCTGACGCCGAAGTCGAACGCATCAACGCCGAGGCGACCGGCACCCCAACCCAAGTGAGCGAGGAGGTCGACAGTGGACGCTAGCGTCGTCAAGGCCATCGTCGACGCGAACGTCGAGCGCCTACGCGACGAACTGTGGCTGAACACGTGGAAGATCATCGTCAACTACGCGGCCCTCGACGGCGACACCGCCGCCGAATGCGGCCTCGACGACGCCGACTACAACATCGCGGTCATCACCATGGACCCCGCGAAGTTCCCAACCGAGAAGCAGGTCATGCAAGCCCTCGTGCATGAACTTCTGCACGTCACGCTCGCGCGCTTCGACCTGTGGCGCGACGCCGCGATCGCCCTCATACCCGACCACGTTTACGAGGACGGCGCCGGGAAGGTCGAGCAACGCCTGTACACGCACGCGCTTGAACAGGCCGTGGAGATGCTGCAACGCGGCATCGCCAGGCGCCTGTGGGACCCGCCAACCGAACCGAGCGAGGGCGCTGCCCTCACCGACTAACCCGCTTGGCGGTCGCTCGGCACGGGCCGAGGACGTAAGCCCACCCACCCCCAACCAGTAGACCGGCATGGGTCGGTCGAGCACCCCCGCGCATGGGCGCGGGGAGAGGAGCAACCGTGACGCCAGAAGAAATCGCCGCCCTCAAGCAGGAACTAGCCGACCTCAAAGCTGAGAAAGCCAGCCTCAAGAAGGCCCTGGACGCGCGTGAGGCCGACAACAAGGCGGAACGCGACAAGGCCAAGGCCCTGCAAGTCGAGCTGGACGACGCGAAAGGCAAGCTGCCAGGCGAAGGCGCCGTAGTCCTCACGAAGGACGAAGCGGACGCCCTAACTGCCTACCAGCAGCTCGGCAGACTCAACGAGGTGCAGGTGAAGCTCGGGGATTACGACCGCGCCGTGAGCGAGGCCGCCACCGCGAAACGCCAACAGCTCGTTGACGCCGCCGCGCGCGACCCGCAGAACGAAACCACCTACCGGTACAAGCCCAGCGTCCTGTCAAAGCTCCTTGAGGGCGCCGCGCTAACCAAAAGCGACAAAGGCGAGTACGCGGTCAAGGTCGGCGACGTCGAGAAACCCCTCGACAAGTACCTCACCGAGGACCAAGCGGACTTCCTGCCCGCCCTCACCATCAACACCGGCACGCCAGCCCCCAAGCAGGCTGGGGCGCGCAGCAACACCGTCACGACCTCCGTAGAAGACCTCGCCAAAACCAAAGCCGCGCGAGGCGACTACCGCGCGTAAGCGCAAGAAAGGAACACCACCATGGCACTCGTCACCAGAGACGCTGACGCGAGCATCGACGCCAGCACCGCAGCCGTAGCGCCGCAAATCACCGGCCTCACCGCCGGAGAAGACCTCGACGCCGCCGCGCCCTGCTACATCCACACCGACGGCAAGGTCTACATGGCCGACGGCACCGCCGCCGACGCCAAAGCCGTCATTGCGGGCTTCACCCCCCGAGCCGCCAAGACCGGGCAGGCCATCACCCTATTCGCGCTCGGCGCGCGATTCAGGTACGGGTCCGGCCTGACGCCCGGCGCCAAACTCTACGTCGGCGCCACCAAAGGCCGCCTGGACGCCGCAGCCACGACCGGTGACGCCGTAGGCGTCGCTCAAGTCATCACCACCACCGACATTCGCGTCACGCGCGCCATCTAAGGAGCACCCACATGTCACAACTCACCGGCACGCATGACATCAGCAGCCTCCTCGCCGCCAAGCACCAGACGGTCGCGGCGTTCGGCGAAGACACCGTGATCGACGTCCTGCAACGCGACATGCAGGCGCACAACCTCCTCATGCAGGACATCCTCGCCGAACTATCCGTGCCGTCCTCGGACCGGCAACGCCTTGCAGGCACGAGCTACTCCGGGGAGATGGTGGAGACGGACGAGTACGCTCGAGCCGCCACCCAGAAAGCCACGCCCGGCCAGACCGTCGCCTTCCCCCTCAAGAAGTTCAGTTACGCGCTGGGTTGGACGCGGCAGTTCCTCAAGAAGGCCACACCCGCCGACCTCGCAGCCGGCCAGCTTGCCGCGCAGAAAGCGCACCGCCGCCGCGTGCTCGAAGAGGCCCGCAAGGCCATCTTCCTCGCCACCAACTACACCTTCTACGACCTGCACGTCGACAACGTGCAGTTGGCCGTGAAGCGCCTCGTGAACGCGGACTCCGCGAAGATTCCCGACGGTCCCACCGGCGAAGCCTTCGACGGCAGCACGCACACGCACTACCAGGCGCGCGTCAGCACCCTCGCCAACAGCGACGTTGACGCGCTAATCACCGACGTGGCCGAGCACGGCCACACGCGCGGCTTGAAGCTCGTCATCAACTTCTCGAACCTCACCGCCATCAGTGGCCTCAGCAAATTCACGCCCCTCACCGGCCCCATGGTGGTGCCCGGCAGCGGCAGCGACCGCACCAGCGTGCTGCTAGACGTCGAGGCGCCCGCCGATAACCGCCTCGTCGGCTTCTGGGACGGCGCGTACCCCATCTGGGTCAAGCCGTGGGCGGTCGCCAACTACGTCCTGTGCTACGCGGCAGGCGAGGACGCCAAGCCGCTCGTGGAGCGCTTCGACGCCAACTACGGGCGCGGCCTGCAGTTCGAGGGCGAGATCGACCTGTACCCGCTGCGCGTCGATTACATGGATGCGTGGCTCGGGTTCGGGGTGTGGACGCGCACCAACGGCGCCGTGCTGTACACCGGCGGCACCACCTGGGCCGACCCCAGCCTCTGATCGTGGCGACAACCATTCCAGGCGGGCGGTATGAGCGCAGTGACGGCGTGATCGTCGATGCGCACGGCAACGCGCTCGCCGAGAAGGGGCGGGAGTCCACGCCGGACCCCGCCCCAACCCCCGCGAAACCAACCTCACCGCCTAAAGCCCGCAAGTCCAAGTGAGAAAGGAGGACCCAGGTGTTAACCGTCGAGGACCTCATCGCCCCCAAGGGCAAGCTCACCGAGCCGATGTTCCCAAGCGGCGACCTCGAGGAGCACGCGGAGGCGTGGCTGGTTGAGGCGCAAGCCAAGACCACCAGCGCTCCCGCGCAACGCGCCTGGGTCTACTACCGCGCCTGCGACGCCGTGCTCGACCGCGTGATGCTCGAAGCGTTCAGCGAACGCAAGGGCGACGCCAGCGCGGCCAGGAGCGAGCAGCAACTTGCGCATTGGCGGCGGGAACGCGACCGGAACCTGGCGGCGTTCAACGGCCTCATGGGCGGCAGTCAGGGCGTTGGCGGGGTCGTTCCCGTCGCGCCCGTCTGGTGAGCCCATGAGCCTCCTGAGCTCGACTTTCCAGGCGGGCGGCCTGTTGGGTGATCGCCGTGAGCGGTTCACCCGCACGCGCACCACCACGACCGGCAAGAACGCCGACACCGGCGCCCCAACGACCACCACGACGACGGCCACCGTCTACGGCTGGCACACGTGGCTCAGTGAACGCGAGCGGGCGGACTTCAAGGACGACACCGCCGCGTACATCCTCACCAAGCCGAACCAGTTGCAGGCCGGCGACGTGCTCGTCCACGCGACCCTCGGGCGCTTCGTGACCCTCGCCGGAAGCCTGCCTAACGGCGAGTTCGAACGCACCAACCTGAGGCGCGCATGATCACCGCCATCAAGGCCCTGTACGCGCTCCTCAAGGCCGCCTGGCCGACCGGGGCATTACTCCTGCACCCGGACGAGCACACGAACTGGGAGGCCGCCCTCGCCGCTAACGCGCTGGTCGTCCGCTACTACCAACCACAACTCGACCGGCAGGGCGGCATGGCCACGTACCGCGCCGTCGTTGACGTGTGCGCCCGCACGGCGGACGCCGCCGCGAGAGGCGCGCAAGACCTCCTCGACGAACTCAAGGTCACGAGCCGCACGCCTAGCGTGGGCCTAGACCCGACCGCGACCCCCATCCGCGAAACCAGTTACGAGCGCGTGCAAGTGACCTTCACGCTCCTCGTAGACACCCAATGAGAGAAGGGAACACAGCATGAGCGTCACCACGCGCAACACCTTCGGTAAGAGCACCCTCGGGGTGCTCGGCATCCGCGGCTTCTTCCGGCCCGGCGCACGCACCACCGCCGCCGCGGACGCCAGCGACACGACCCTCACCGTGGACAACCCCGGCATGTTCGCCACCACCGACAGCGTCACGGTCGGCACCGGAGCCGACCAGGAGACCGTCACCATCAGCAACATCGTCGGGAACGTCCTGACCGTCAGCGCCCTCGCCAAAGCCCAACCCGCCGGGTCCATGGTCCGCAAAGCCGGGTGGGTGGACCTCGGCATCATCAAGAACTGGGAACCCACGGACGAGACGGAAGAACTCGAAATCCAAGGCGCCCGCAGCGGCTTGCTCGAGACTTACGAGGTGCTCGCCATCAGCGCGTCCCTCGGGTACACGTTCGATTCGGAGAACCCGAATGACGACGACATCCTCGCGCTGTGGAACGGCACGCGCATGAGCGCCGACCCCGGCGCGACCGGCGCAAGCAGCCCCATCGCGTTCGACAGCACCAACGGCGAACTCATGTGGGTGCGGCAGAACGCCCAGTCCAGCAAGCCGAGCCAAATCCTCTACCACCCCAGCGCGACGATCCGCCGCGACGGGCAGTCCGGCACGCCCGGCGAGGAGCAGTCCGGCCTCAGCTTCACCGCCACCGTCACCAGCGACGAGGCGTACAAGGTCCCCGCGACCGTCAACGCCGCCACGCCAACCGCGCGGTACGGGTACTTGTACCGCGTGCCGACCGCGTCCCTCAGCGCCGCCGAGACCGCCGTCAGCGCCTAAGCCCACCAGCGCCCACCCCAACGCGGCCCCGCAGGCCGGGGTGGGCGCAACGCCGCATGGCGGCGACTGTGGGACGCCGCCACCCCTACCCACAGAAGGGACTAAACACCTATGGCAGTCGAGAAGATCTTTCAAAGCAAGACCGGCAAGAACATCACCCTCAGGCGCCCGCACTACAAGGCGTTCAAACCGATCGCCGCGAAAGTCGCCGCGCTCCTGGAGGTAGAGTTCGACGCCGCCATGGCCACCGACGAGTTCGAACAGGTGCTGCAAGCCCTGACGGTTGAGCGCTTGGACGACTGGCTCGGCGAAGCCGATTACGCCGAGGTCGCGGCCTTATGGGACGCCGCCATATCTTTCTGCGAGTTCCCCGCTTTTTTCGCGGAGCGGCGCAAGCAGCACTTCGAAGCCTCCAAAATCCGCATGACGGAGGACACGGAACTGCAAGCGCTGCAGATCGCGGCGATGAAGAACTCCGGGCTGCTGCCCGAGAACTTCTCACTCGAGAACGCCATGAGCGGGGCCATGAACCCCCCAGAGAACCTGATCCCGATGCCATCCTCCTCGACCACTACGCCGCCCGCTACGGATGGGACTGGCGAACGGTTGAGCGAACCGACTACTGGTGGGTCGTCCGCGACCTCCCCGAAGCCGCCCGCAGGAGGGAAGCGCTCCAAAGGGTCGTAGACGCGCACCACCTAGTGCAGACGCGCGGCCCAGAGGGTGAACAGGACGTGCGTGACGAGAAAGGCAAACCCGTCACGGGCGGCATGCGCGTGGCGTTCGTGGGTTACCGCGCGTACGTGCGCGAGTTACTCGGCGAGGCGGGAGTAATCGACCCGGAACTAGAAGCCATCGTGGACGAACTCAAGAAGCAGGAGGCGGGCATGAACAAGCTCGAGCGGTTCTTCGGGCGCATGGAGTCCTGAGGTGGCGAGGCGGCACATGCGCGTGAGCGTTGACCTGGGCGGCCTGCAAGCGCACTACCGCGCGTTGGAGCGCATCACGACGGACAACATTGATCGTGGCGTGAGCGGCCTGAGCGGTGAAGCGAAGGACATGGCCGTGGACCTCATCAACGCGCAAATCTACGACACGCCACCTAGAGGCGGGTACGACCGCACCGGCGCCCTCAAGGCCAGCGTGTACGCGGCCAAGGATCGGCATCGCCGCACGCGGTGGCGCATCATGGTCGGCGCTCGCGGCGGGGCCGGCGGCCGCGAGTACGCGCTGTACAACGAGCGCGGCACTTACGGCGGCCGCGTGAGCCTAGAGAGCATCCTGAAGCGCGCCGAAGGCGCAGCGCTAACCGCCGGGTTGATTAGGTTGCAGTACGGCGACCCAAGCAAGGGCTTGGAGCCGCGACCGTGGACGATTCCGACCGCTGTGGCCGTGAGTCGCATGTTCGTCGCCGTCGTTCAGCAGGCCGTTAGGGAAGCGGAGAGGGAAGCTAGAGGAGCCAAGTCCGCTTAGGCTCCTTCGCACATGAATAGGCGACCCTCGCCCCACGAGACCACCCATGCGCCGTAGTACGAGCTTCCGGTCACGGCGTTCACGGCGCGGAACACCGTATTCCCGCCACCAAGGTCGCCGCCTCCAAGCTCGTCGCGTAGCGCCTCACTGAAATCGAACGCCTCGTACGCGTACGCGGCGGCCTCCAGGCGGTCAAGGAACGCGTCCGTCGCCCCCGACTCCGCACTGAACTTGCGGCTTAGGCGCTTCCCGCGCGAACAATCCGGCAAGCCCTTCTCGGTGAACGCCCTCCCGACAACCGCCCAATCCTGGGCGGTTGCAGCCAGGTGCGAGAAGCCCGGCGCGTCTGCCGCCGCCACCGTGAACGCCGCCGCCCGCTGACCGCCAGGCCAACCGGCGAGCGTGCCCACGCTCGCGATAGCGAGCGCCGCCAGCAACCACCACTGCCGGTTGCGGCGCAACGCCACCACCGCGACGACGAGAGCGATTCCCCACAACCCGATAGTGATCATGCCAACGGTTTAGCACACCACCCGAAAGGAGGGCGCGAAATGGCCGATATCGCCAGCGTCGCCACGCTAGACAGCACGCCCTTCACCAAAGGACTCAACGACGCCCTAGCGGCCTCCAAACGGTGGCGCAAGCAGGTCCTCAGCACCTTCGACTTCCAGCCGCTCGTGCGCGTGAACCAGGAAGTCGAGAAGCTCAAGCAGACCATCGGCAGCACCGGGAAGCTGAAGCTCACCATCAACACCGCGCAGGCTGTCTCTGCGTTGCAGCAAGGCACGGTGGCCGCCCAACGACAAGGCCGCGCCCTGACTGCCGTGCAGCAGGCCGTGCTCGAGTACCGCAACAAGACCCTCGGCCTGCGGAACGCGGTCGAGTCGAGCCTCATCAGCCAAAAGGAAGGCATCCGCCTCGCCATCCAGTTTCGCGACGAGGCCCTAGCCGCCGCCAAGAACGCCGAGATGTGGTCCAAGGAGTGGCGCGAGCTGATGGTGGCCGCCGGACGCGCTGACCGCACCCTAGCGACCCTTGAGGGGCGCGTAACGAAGCTCGGGTTGTCGCAGAACGTCGCGATTGGGACGACGCGTAATCTCACGCAGTCTTACCAGCAACTCGCTGGCGCGCTAACGGCGGTGTTCGCCACCGCGGGCGTCGCTCGGTACGTCCGGGCGTTGGTTGAGTTTAGTGGCGAAGCCGCAGAGGCGCGCAACGCCGTCGCCCTGTACTTCACTGAGGTCGAGAAGGGCGGCATGAGCGCCGAGCGCGGCGCGCAAGCCATGAACAACCTAGCTGCGCGCTTCCACACCACCAGCGACGCCGCCGCTTCCGGACTGACGCTGCTCGTCCGCAACGGAGCCAGCCTTCAGCAGGCCATGACGCTGCTCGAGCGTGGCGCTGCGTCCGCGCTGAACTTCGGGCGCACCGCCGCCGACGGTTTCGACAACATGGCGCAAGCGATCATCTCCGGCCGCTCCACGCTACTGAACAGCATCGGCATTTCGAAGGACCTGTCTGTCATGTACCGGGAGTACGCCGCTTCTGTCGGTAAGAGCGTGGCGGCCCTGAACGAGTTCGACAAGATGCAGGCTGTCGTTAACGGCATCGTGGGGGAGACACAGAGCGAGGTCGAGGCGCTCGGCACCATCTACGGAAGCTTCATCGGCGCGCAGAACGACCTGAACACGGCGATGAAGAACTTCCGGCGCTCGGTTGGGCGCGGCGCCGAAGTGTTCCTCACGCCGTTGTTCAACACACTCACGGGCCTGCTGAACTTGTTCAACGCGCTGCCGCAACCCATGAAGACGGCTGGCCTAGGCATCATTGCGTTCGCGGGCGCGGTAGCTGGCCTCGGGATTGCGTTCGTCACGCTCCAAGCGGTGCTAGTCAAGACACAAGCGCTCCAGACCGGCATCAATGCCCTGCTGGGTAACGAAATCGTGCTCCGGTCCCGCCTGGGCGCGGCGCTCCTGACTCTCGCTGGCCGTTACAGCCTCCTTACGAAGGAGCAGGTCGCTAACGCGGCGGCGCAGCGCAGCAGCCTCGGGGCGCTCACTGGTTGGCAGATCGCCAGTAAGGGCGTCGGGACGGCGCTTGGGCGCGCCACGACCGCTCTCAAGGGCTTCACCGCCGCGTCAATGCGGTTCATCCTCACGCCCGTGGGTCTAGTCATTACCGCCATCGCGGCGGCGGTTGGTCTGGTAATAACTGCGTTCAATCGCTTCCCGCAGATCGTGCAGCCAGCCTTGACTGCGGTCGAGACAGCCGTTTCGGCGGTGCGCACCGCGTTCGCTGGCCTGACCGCTGAAGGCACGAAGGTCGGCGACGCCCTCCGGGTGGTCGCTGGAGTATTGAAAGGTGCGCTCATTACGGTAGCAACGCAGACTGCGCACGTCATCGCGCGGCTCGCTAGGGCCTTCGGTATTGTCGCGGCCCGCATCCAGTTCGTGAACGACCTCCTAAACGTCGGCCCCCGGCAGGCGTGGGCTAACTACCAAACGGCGCTTGAGGAAGTAGACAAGGAGTTCGACAAGCTGTCGGCCACCATCACCGAGACAAGCAGAGCAGTCCGTGACGGCACCTACGTGATAGAGGACGCCGGGGTAGAGGCCAAGAAGACCGCTGCGGAACTCGAGGAGTTGGCGAAGAAGACGAAGGACGCCGAGAAGGCGTTCCTGGGCTTCAAGCAGCAGTTCCAGGACATCCGTATCGGCCTCATGTCCGACGGCCTAGAGAAGGACCTCGAGGAGACCCGCGTGCGGTTCCTGCGCCTGCGGGACGCAATCCGGGAGACGGCGGAGGAGAACGAGCAATTCCAGCCGTTCGCCAAACAACTCATCGCCGAGAGCTTCGAACTCGAACAGAGAGAAATCCTCAAGCTTCAGGCGGATTACGCCGACAAACGCAAGGCCGAAGCCGAGAAGCAAGCAGCGGAGCTCGCGGACGCCATCAGCACCCGCGAGCGCGCCATCGTCGACGCCCAAACCAAAGGCCGACTCAACACCATCGACACGCTGCGGCTCGAGCACCAACGCCGCCTAGAGGACACCGAGAAGCTCTACGGCGACCTCATCAGCAAGGCCAAGGAGTACGGGCAGGACACCAAGCGGCTCGAGGAGTTGCGCGTGAGCGAGTTGCGGGCCATTCAAGACGGCTTCGCGCGCGAAGTCGAGAGCGCCTACGACGACCTTTACGACACCCTTACCGGCAAGCAACGCGATCTGTTGCTTGAGGCGGCTGAAGCGCGCGGCGACCAACACAGCGTGTTGGGAATCAAGTACGACCAGGAGTTGAGGGACCTCACCAAGTTCTACGGCGACGCCCGAATCGAAGCGGCTGGCAACGCCGACCTGCTCGCCTTGATCGACGAGACCGCCTACCAGGCTCGCAGGCAGGCCACCGAGCGGTACTGGCGGGAGACAACCCGCCTACAGCAGGAGGCCAGCGACCAGATCGTGGCGCGTGAACGCGACCTGGCGAAGGCTCGCGCCGAGTTCGCAGGCGACCAAGGCACCGTCATTCGCTTGGCGGCCGCCGCCGAGCTGCGAGAGATCCACGCGGCCTACGACCGGCTCGAAGCCGCGGCAGCGGGTAACGCCGCCGAGCTGGTGCGCATCGCTGAACTCCGCAACCAGGAAGTCGAACTCGCCAACGCGAAGTTGGCCGAGAGCATCACGGAACTCAACGAGGAGGCGTTCGCCGCCGCGCAGAAGCCCCTCATCGACGCCATCACCAAAGACCTTGACGAGGCGACCAGCGAGACCCTGGCGGGCATCGAGCGGCAACTCCTCTCCTGGCGCAACGCCTACGGCGGCAACGGCGAGGTCGTCAAGATGATCAACGCGGCGCTCGAGCGGGTCGCGGACCGGCACGAGCAGTTGGCGGACGAGGCCAGCAAGCACGTGGAGGAACTCATCAAGACCGTCCGCGGCCTAACCGAGGGAGTATTCAGCGAGGACGCGCAACGCGGCCTAAGCGACCTCGACCAGGCGCTGTTCACGGCAGCCGAGCGCGCTAACGCCCTCCGGGCCGAGCAGGAACGCATCGCCACGGCGCTGCTGACGACGGTCGGGCGGGAACGCGACGAACTCCTGCGCACCGCGCAAGACGTCGACGACGCCCTGGCAGCCGTGAACCGCAACATCCTCGCGGACGCCAAGCGCATGACCACCGAAGCCGTGCAGGCGTACATGACCGGCATTGAGGCGGCCAGGCGCGACGCCAGTCAGGCGGCCGCGCAGCTCGTGCAGTCGGACGTCGAGCGCACCCTGAACCAACTCACGGCGTTGCAGACGAACGCCCTCGCCGCCACCCGCACCAGCCTCCTGCGCGCCATCGCCACGCTTACGGCGCGCGGGTTCGAAAGCGGCGCACTAGACCCACTCAGGCAGCAGGTCGCCGAGATCGACGCTCTCATGGCGCAGCGCGCCCGCGCCACCGCCGACTTCGCCAGCGAGCAGTTCCAGCACCTGCGTGACGTGGCGCAAGCCACCCTCGACGAGGCCGGAGCGCAACGCGTCGCGCACGCCACCTATAGGGAGACCATCCGCCTGCGGAAGGAGGCGCTAGCAGAGGCCGTCCGTGAAGCCGCTGGGGTGGAGGAAGTCGCGGCCGCGACACGCAACGTCACGGACGCGCAGCTCGCCTACATCAGCCACCTGGAGGACCAGGCCACCGCCCTGCAGGCCGTCAAGGGCCAGTACGCGGGGGTTTACTCAGCCGCTGCCGACCTGGCCGAGCTTCTCGACCAGCCGGTGCCGCGGAACGTCATCGAATCCCAACGCCAGCTCGCGCTCGCCGCCCTCTCAGGCGTCCGCGCCGCGCAAGAAGCGGGCGAGAGCTTCGCGCAGTACGGCGACGACCTCCAGGACGCCACGCGCCTCTGGCGCGACTACCAGACCGCAGCCAACACCAGCATGCAAGCCGCCGCCAAAGCCCTCCGCGAATCGTTCACGGACGGACTCGTGACCGAGGCCGACGCCGGCCAGTTCCGCGAACTCGCGGGCCGCATCGCCAAGGAGTTCGGCCTCGGCCTCACCGACGTCAACAACCGCCTGAAGCGCTTCATCGACGGCACCATCACCGACCCCCTCGAAGGGCTAGAAGTCAAGCAACCCGACATCCTGCGCGACATCTTCAAGGACCTCAACGCCGAGGCCGTACAGACGCCGGACACCCTCAAAGCCATCGACGAGCAAGTGACTAGCCTCGAACAGCAGGTGGCAGCGTTGAAGACCGAGATCGCGAGCGCCGTGAACTTCGACGCCGCCGGGCAGCAACTCATCAGCGGCTACAAGGCAGTAATCGACGAGGTGCAGGCCGTCACCGGCGACGTGTTCGCCGACTCCGCCAGCAACGCCGTGACGGCGTTCCTCAAGCGCTTCGGCGACGAACAGCAGCGCATCGAGGAGGAACTGCGCGACACCATCGGGGACGCCGCTGACGCCGCCGGGGAGGCGGCGGGGAAGGGCCTCATGACCGCGTTCGCATCCGGCGTCACCGCCAACAAGCAAGTCCTCCTGACCGCCGTGGAAGACGTGCTCCACCGCATACGGGAGATGCTGCCATCATCGGACGCTAAGCGCGGGCCCCTGAGTGACCTGACGCACTCGGGTCAGATGTTCACCCGCACGTTCCTGAGTGGCGCCCTCAGCCAACGCCAGGCGCTAGCAAGCGGCATGACTCAGCTCCTGTCCGGCCTCACGCCAGGGGCGGCGTTCCGCGCGGCGTCCGCAACTGCTAACGCCGGTAGTGGTTCGGCGCGTGGGCCGGTGCAGATCGCGGTGGACGCTCGCAGCACCAGCGCGCCGGGACCGCTCGCGCAGCAGGCGCGCGAATTCGTGCGGCTCGTCGACCGTGAGCTGGATGCACGCGGCCTCAAGAAGGGCAGGCGTTGATGCTCCGCTTCGGCAGCACCACCTTGAATCCCAGCTACGAGCCGCCGCGACCCCCGTTGTCTCCGCGTCTGAGGAAGGCGGCGCTCAGGAGCGGCGCGGTGGGACACAACACCGAGTACGTGGAGGACTGGGGCTTGGCCACCAACCGCACCGTGCGATTCGTTAGCAGCGAAACGCAAGGCTTCCTCATGCCCGCGCAGGTCACGGCCATCGCGGCGCTGTACGAGGCGGGAGGCGCGTTCGCGCTCGAGACAGACCTCCTCGGGCCCCTCGGCAGCGTCGCGGTCGTGTACGCGGCGCGGTTCGCGCCCGGCGACCCGCCGACATTCACGCCAGCCACACCCGGTGGCAGTCGTTACTACTTCGACATCACCGTAATCATCTAGGAGGCAGCATGCTCACATGGCTCGAAGCTGACGGTGTCACGCCGCTCGGCAGCATCAACATGGGCGTCATCGGCCCAGGCGAGACTTACACCGGCAAGCACGCCGGCACTGCGTACCAGGTCGTCCTCAAGAACGCCGGCGCGAACACCGTCACTGACGTCGAGGTCAGCATCGCGCAAGTCAGCGCATTCCCGGCGAACCAGTTCGCGCTCATCGCGACGGGTGCCACGCAACCACCGTCCGGGTGGGTGGATCACGAGACGCCGCTAGCCATCGGCACGTTGGCGGCGAGTGCGAGCGTCAACGTCTGGATCGACATGAGCGTTCCGCTCACCGCCAGCAGGCAACTCGCGCAGATGGTGAACCTTCGCGCGGCAGGCGCCGAAGCCTAAGGAGGGAGGTGGTTATGGCCACGTGGAACCCACTAGCGGCCCTCACCGGCCATAACCACGCTTACGCCGGGATAGCGTTGCATGACGGTGAAGTGTGGGTCATCGGCGGGTGGGAAAGCCCAAGCGGGGCGCTGAACAAGGTCAGCGTCCTGAACCTCGCGAGCGGCGCGTGGCGCTCAGAAGCACCGTTAGCTACCGCCACCGACCCGGGCCCCGCGACCCTCGCCGTCGTCACCGGCGTCGCGTACTACGTCGACGATAACGGCCTTCATAGCCTCGACCTCGCCAACGGCACGCAAGCCGACCTGACAGCCCCGAGCGGCGCGACGTACGGCATCAGTCTCCACGAGCTCGCTGGGGAACTGTTCTGGTTGGGCCCGACCCCGCAGGCTTACCACCTCAGCCTGGACACGTGGCGGCCGCTCGCCGCGCCGCCGTTCAGCGTCACCGAGCGGTCCAGCAGCGCCCTCAGCGCGACCGGCATCATCTACGTGACGGACGGCGGCAGCTTCGCCAGTTACGACCCCGCGGCGGACGCCTGGACCACCCACACGAGCCCGACGACTGCCGTGTGGGACCCGGCCATGGTCTGCGACGGCGGTGACGTCATCCTCGCCGCCGGAGTCGAGGTCAGCACCAGCACCTTCACTAGCGTCGTGCAGCGGTACGACCCAGTCGCGGGCACCTGGTCTAATCTTGAAGCTCTCCCTGTGCAGGGCGGTCCGGCGCTAGGCGTGAACACCGGGAATCAGGTACTCGTGATCTCGTGGGCGGGCGCCACCAACGCCCTGACGCTCGCAGACCCGAGCGTGCTCGAGGTCATCGTGAGCGTCGAACTGCCGGTCGTCACGACGGACGCATACCTCACCATCAACCTTGACGTGAGCGGCGGGCCGGGGGTGACCGCCGACCTGCTTGTGACGTTCACCACCGGCCGCGCGGTCACCGCGAACGCCCTCATCACCGTAGGCGTCGACGACAGCACCGCGCCCGCGTGGAGCCCACCGACGCCCAGTACACCCGTCGGAGCACCGCCGCTCATCCCAGCCAGGGCGTTGCATACCGACGAAGCGACGCAGTACCCACAGATCGTGGCGGCGGACGCGTACGACCTCGCGTGGGGACTCGGCGGGCAACTGACGGGCAGCGTCACCGCGTTCGGCGCCGCTAGCGACCCCGGACCGGAAGTCGGCTTCAACCTCGAAGGCGCGCCCACGGTCAGCATCGAGTGGGGCGCAGAGCCGCCCGCCACCCGCACGCACGCGTACGCCAGCCCCACCGTGGCCACCGCCACTAACGAACCCCTACCGGAGCTCATGCCGTTGGATGCACTACCGGACGGCGGCGGCCTCACGACCGGCTGCCTGAAACCGCACACGGCGTCGCTCTGCAGCGGCCTTGACATCACCACCAGGTGCGCGGCCCTCGAGCTGCTGCCCCGCGTGCTGCCGACGCGCTTCGAACTGGCGAGCGCCGCCGCTGAAGTGGTCGGCGTCAGCCTCTTCGCCGTCAACGGCTTCGCTGGCCTCGTTGACGCGTCCGGGTTGGTGGACGAGGAGTACCGCACGGAGGGGAAGACCCTGCAGGCGGTACTGGACGACCTGGTGCTTGGTGGTGGCGCGCCGCACTGGTTCGCGCCGGGCGCCGTCATCGTTCACGGTGGCGGCCTGCCTGCGGCGTCGTTTGGCGTGCCCGACGTTCGCGGCGCCAGCGGCAGCATGACCGTGCAGGGCGGCGCGGAGTTCACCGACCCAGAACCCCTGCTCGCGGATTACTTGGCGGACTGCCGCGACGAGGACGCGACCCCAGGCGACCCGTGCGACGGCGAGACGTTCGAGACCGCCGCCAGCGGCACGCTGTCGTGGACGGAGACCGCCGGGGCGGGCCTGTCGTACCAGGAAGTGCAGACGACCCTCACCAAGTCCGGTGGCCGCATCGTGAGCGAGGAGATCATCACGCGGCGCGCCATCTGGACGCCGAGCGGGAACATCGCTAGTCGATTCACCGGCGGCGGCGAGGTCGTCATCGCGCCCGTCGAGTGGACGGTCAGGGAGCACACGTATCTCGCTTGCTGCCCCGGTGCTTTGGCGCACACGTTGGAGCGCACGTGGGTGACGCGCGGCAACGTCGACCCGGACGCGACGTTCGAGACGGCGCCCGGCGCCTACCTGAGTGCCGTGAAGGAGGTAACGCAGACGTGGCATGCGGAGGGTTGGTTGCGGGCGCGACTGGAGACCACGCAGACGCATCACGGGTGGACGGTCGGTTCTGGCGGCGGCGGCATCAACATCACGCCGACCTACAAGTTCGCCAGCCGCGTAGAAACGTACGTGCCGATAGGTCGCGGCATGTGGCACATCAACACGCGCGTGAGCGACAGCATCCTCATGCCCGTCGGAGAAGGTGGCGACACCGTCGGCACGCACTGGGGTGAGGTCATCAATGCGTACACGGTCGTCACGGACGCGGCGCCCGCGCAAGTGACTTGCGCCGAGGACGGCTTCGACGCGTGCTCTGGCGCGGACTGCAACTCCACCCGCACGGCTGATTACGCGCGCGACCATGCGGCCTGGGTTGCCCTGAGAGACGCCTGGGCCGTGAACAACCCCAGCGATCGGCTGGTCACCAGCGTCACATTCGCTGGCCGCGTCGACGTCACGCCCGGCGCAGTCACGGCCCTGGGGTTGGTGGCCCGCGTCTCCTGGTCCGGTAGTGGCCCTCGCAACGATTCGTTCGGTGAGAGCACGACCGTCGAGTACTGGGCGGCGCCGGAATGACGGGGGGCACGGTCGTGAACGTCGCGCCGGGGAAGAGCGTCGTGCGCCTCACCTCGGGTGAGGTCGTCGTCGCTCGGAATCTCCTGAACGTTCGCACGCCGCCGAAGGCGCGCGTGACGGTCGTCAAGACCACTAGGGGCTGGGCGGTAGTGGGGCGAGAACGATGAACGCCGCGTTCTACCAGTGGTTCCTCGCCGGGCTCCTCGAGGCCCTGCGTAGCCTTGAGGTCAGCGACGAGGTTAGTGACGCGGACGTAGTCGCTCCGGCCCCCGACCGGCAGGTGCTGAGCACGAGCGACGGTGTGGCCCTCGCGCCCGGCCAGAGCCTCCTAACACCGCGTCCACGCCAGGTGGCAGTCGTCGCGCGCGTAGCGAACGCCCCCAAGCTCCTGGGCGACGGGAAGCGCTTCCCGGCGCCACTGCTCTCCAGCCCGCAAAGCGCCGCGGTGACCCCAGTCGTGAGCCTTCCGCCGTTGCATCCGCCTGCTGCGGACACGGTCAGGGAACAACTTCCGCCGGGCGTGAACAACTACGACCCCGAGGGCCGCTGGTGGCGGTTCCTCGGTGATCCTTACGATCAGTGGCTCGCTCGGAACGGTAACGTGAGCGCCTCCCGGCCTGCCGTGGACAAGTTCTCGGTGTTCGGCCCGAACGCCATCCCCGCTTATAACGCGCAGGTTCTGGATGGCGCGCGCGGGAATTATGGCGTGACGAGCTTCGGCGTTAGCGGCAGTGTTGAACTCGGGCGGGTTAGCCCGTACGCGAACTGGGACTTGTTCGACTTTCACGGCATCCCGTTCCCGTTCGACCTGACCAACGACTGCCTGTACCTCGACGGGGACGCCCTCGACTATATGAACGTGTTCCCGCAGGAGTTCGGCGGCGTCATCTCACCGGGACCGTTCACGCGCGCCGGCAGCGTCGAGCAGGCCATCACCGCCGTCGGGTACGGCGCCGCCGCGAGCGTGTCGGCCGCGTTGCGGCATGCGTTCCAGGAGCCGCTGCCGGACAACCTGCCGGTCTTCGTGCCGCCGGGTGGAAGGACGATGCATCCCACGCACCGCGTGCAACTCTGGCTGCGGTACGACCCTAGCCTACGCAAGCTCGAGGCGTGGGTAAGGCACCGGCTCTCCTACCGCATCGTCGATGCGCTGGGCGACTTCTACGCTGACTTCACGAACTGGTCCGCGCCCTCCGGCACCCCAGTCTCCGTCACGCCAGCCTGGACTAATCAGGCGTCCGGGCCGGTTCTCCCGCATTGGCCGAGCGGCGACCCAACCGAGGCGGTGATTGCGTTCAATACGCGTAATCAGAGCACGATAACGTTCATTGACCAGGTGCGGGATCGGGGCGTGAACATTCCGTTGGCCGCGCGGCCGTACGGGCGCAGCCTCAAGTGGGTGCTCGAGGACGTCGACGCGCCATCGTTCGATGATGGTTGGCCGACCCTCGTGAGCGCCTCCCCGTACGCGTGGCGCACGCCCAGCGTCGCAGTTGGTGACGATGGCGGGAGGTTCTGGGGGCGCACTGCCCTCATAGCGAGCGGCCTTCCGAGCTGGTTGACGGACCGCTTCGCTGATAGCGGCTTGGCGGTCGGCATGACCGTCGGGTACGGCGAGTTCCACTTTCCGCTCGAGTATCAAGTGCGGCAGCCGACGTTGGATGTGCTGCCGCAGCCGTTCCTGGCGAACGCGCCGGTCATGTACCGCGCGGGCGGCAACGAGATCGCGCGGCCCGGCGCGGGAGCAACGACGACCTTTCACGGCCTCAGTGTTGACAGTGACACGGAGGTGGTCGATGCGATGCGGCTGGACGGCGTGACGTGGGCTTTCGCGGTCGACACGCTGGCGGACCGCATCCGCGTGACGCGCGACGGCGTCCTCGCGTGGGATGGCCCCCTAATGGACTTGGCGCCGCGCGCGTGGATCAGCGACGACCCGTACTGGGATGACAAGCCGGCCCGGTACCGGTGGGTGCCGGGCATCACCTACCCGGATGGCGACCAGCCGGTGTTCAGGGCGCACCAGAGGTTCTTGCACCCGAACTGGCCGACTGGCGTCGGTGTCCTCACGCGCGCGTCTGGTCACGGTGATTTGCTCGTGAGGGTCAGCACGCGAGGGGACAAGCTCGGCGCGCAGTATGGCGGGTCGGCGGGTCGGCCGCCGCTCGTGATTGACCGCCGCGACGTTGCTGGTGGTCGCGGTGAGTGGCTGCCGGTAGTTGGTGGCGGGTTGCCGTTCGGGGTGCCAGTGTCCTCGCCTGAGTTCCCCGGAGAGACGCTGGCCGTGTGGTCGCAGCCGGTGCTGGGCGAGGACGGTTACTCGGTGCGGCCGCGCGCGGCGGGCTTCCCGACCGGCGTGATGAGCGGCAGCGTGACGTGCGACGTGGACCGCGTGCTGGCACCCACTGGGCACGTCGGCGGCGTCGGCGCCGTGATGGCGTGGGTGCAAGTCCCGCGCGGCAGTGCGTGGGCGCCAGACCTGCTCGTGGATGGCGCGGCCGGACAGTTGATTACGACGTCGGGGCGCGTGGCGCTGTTGCGGTTCGACCTGCCCGAGGCGACGAGTGGGAGCGTGACACTTTCCCGCTCGGGGGCGGGGGAGAGCATCTACGCGTTGCGTGCCCTACTGGACCTCACGTGAGCATGGTCATGGAGCGACTTTCGGCCCCGCCGCGCGCGGGCCTCATCCTTGGAGGTACGTAGTGGCCCTCAACCCGGAGTACACCATGCAGCACAAGCAGGGCGACACGCTCCGCCGGCCCGTGCGCCTGACGGAGGACGACGACACCCCCATCGACCTGACCGGCTGCAGCGTGGAGTTCAGCATCGCCAAGGCGCGCCGCAAGACGCCAGCCTGGACGTACGCAGCCGCGCCAGAAGTCGTCATCACCGACGCGGCTGACGGCAAGTTCCTACTGACGTTGTCGGCGGAGCAGACGCGCGAGTGGGGGAAGCTCGAGGAGCTCGAGTACGAGGTGACCGTCACGTTCGCTGACGGTTTCCGACGCACCTACTTGGAGGGTCCGCTGGAGGTCCGCCTCGAGGTCGCGCATGAGGAGGTGGTGCCGTGAAGGTGCTCATCGATGAGCAAGTGGTTGTGCACAATGCGCAGGTTGGGATGCAAGGCCCTCCTGGCCCGCCGGGTACGCAGGGGGCGGACGGCGCTCCCGGCCCGGCGGGGGCAGATGGCAGCAACGTGGTGTGGCGCGGCGCTTGGGACGTCCTTGCGGCCTACCAGGAGCTTGACGGCGTGCAGCATGGTGGTAGCGCCTGGGTGGCTGGTGCTGACGTCCTGGTGGGTGACGAGCCGGGCGTGGCCGGCACGTGGGGCCTGTGGGTGTCGAAGGGCGACACTGGCCCAGCGGGGGAGAAGGGCGCGGCGGGGGACGCGGGTCCGCAAGGTGACCCCGGCGAGGCAGGCGCGAAAGGCGATCCGGGCGAGCCCGGCGCCGCCGGCGTGGATGGTGCCGATGGTCGTGAGGTCGAGTTACAGAAGTCTGCAACGCACATCCAGTGGCGGTACGAAGGCGAGCCCACCTGGACTGACTTGGTGGCGCTCGCTGACCTTGAGGGCCCGCAGGGCCCCGCCGGGAACGACGGCGCTCAAGGCGCGGCTGGTAGCGATGGGGCGGATGGCCGCGAGGTTGAGTTGCAGGTCACCGCCACGCACATTCAGTGGCGCTTGACTGGCGGCTCGTGGCTTGATCTGGTTGCCCTGTCGGAGTTGGAGGGGCCCGCCGGTCAAACCGGCGCGAAGGGTGACAAGGGCGATACTGGCGCCGCTGGAGCGGGGGTCCCGGCGGGTGGCGCCGCTGGGCAGGTGCTGAAGAAGTCCAGCGGGGCGGATTACGCGACGGCGTGGGAGGACGAGAGCAGCGGCGGCGGCTCGACCGTCGCGATCAACGCGCAGACGGGCACCACCTACACGCTCGTGCTGGCTGACGCGGGGAAGCTCGTCACTCTCACGAACGGGTCAGCGATAACCCTCACGGTGCCGACCAACGCGAGCGTCGCGTACCCAGTGGGCACAGTCATAGCCTTGGCCCAGTTGGGCGCTGGCCTCGTGTCAATCGCTGGCGCATCGGGAGTCACAATCAACGGCGTCACCCCAGGCGACGACGACCTCGCAGGCCAGTGGGCAACCGCGAGCCTCACCAAACTCGACACGAACACGTGGCTCCTGAGCGGCGGCCTCGCATGAGTGGCCTCGGCCTGCTGACGCAGTTCGGGCTAAGCCGAGCAACAGGCGGCGGATGCGACCAGGTCGGCGTGACCGCCGCGAGCGGCTGGTCGACGGTAAACGCATCCTTCCAGGGCGGCTGGCAGTTCCGCGTCGGCGACAACGACATCACCTGCTGCGGCCTGCGAATCTACCTCGACGCCGACGCTACGCCAGTCCCTCACACACTCCGGCTATGGCCAGCAAGTGGCGGCGCGCTCGCGATCGCGGAGGTGACTCCCGTCCCAGGTACCTGGCAGGAAGTCGAGATCACTCCCGTCGTTCTAACCGCCGCCCTAACTTACGTCGTTACGCAAGTAGCTACGAGCGGCGCGAGCAGGGCAGTGTCGCGCACCCCAGCCGCTGTAGCCATCAACCCGGCCATCACGTCGGAAGGCGGGCGGTACACGACGGGAACGGGCTACCCGTCGAGCAGCACCGCGAACGCCTACTACTCGGCGGACATCCTGTTCAAAGCCTGACGGGCGAGGCGGTACACCGGTACGGAATCGTTGTGCTTGGTGATTAGCCCAGCGGCAATCGCCTGCCGCGCCGCCGCGAGCACGGCGCCGCGCGTGACGCCGAGGCGCTCCTCGAGCTGCGCGGCGGTGGCCGGGCCGCCTTCGAGCGCGAGCATGAGCCGCGCGAGAGATGGCGGCAGGCCCGCGAAGCGCTTGCCCTCGTCGGCCTCTAGGCGGGTCTTGGCTGTGGGGGTGAGCCGCCAGTCGCGGCCTGTTTGCGTGACCAGGTTCGCATCCTTGAGGGTCTTGAGTGCCGCGCTCACGGTCTCCGGCGCTCGTTGCACGGCGTCGGCGAGTTCGCCGCGCGTCGCGGAGCCTGACCGCAGGGCGTCCAGCACGAGCCGCTCAGTGGGGGATAGACCAGGCACGTCAGGCGCAGCAGCGGTGGCCGCCTGCTCGACCGCAGCCGAGTCGGGAGTGGGCGCGTCCTCGCGCCTGACGACGAGTGCCGAGCCGACCACCTCGACGAGGAGCGTGGCGTCCAGGTCGCCGTCCGGGAGGAGCGCCGCGAGCAGGTCGCGGTCGAGCAGCAGCACCCTGCTGTTGCCGAGCCTTTGCAACTTCTTCCGAACAGTCACTTACGGGATTCTGACACGAGATGTGGCAAAAATCAGAGCTTCGTAAGAGCGCCGTGAGTAGTCTCTCATCAGCCGCGGGAAACCCGAGGCTGGCACTACCAGGCGACCGGACATCATTCATACTTCATCCCGGAAGCCGAATCGGAAGGAGCGCATCATGCGCAACCGTAAGACGCAGGGCTTCACCCTGATCGAGCTGCTGATCGTAATCGCGATCATCGGCATCCTCGCCGCCGTCCTCATCCCGAACCTGCTTCAGGCCCGCCAGCGCGCGTTCGACACCGCCGCGCAGACCTGCCTCAAGGAAATCGCCACCAACGAGGAGATGGAAGCCTCGACGGACCCGTGGGAGTACACGGACGGAACCGTATACGCTGGCGCCGCCGCAACACCACACTCCAACGGAATCTCCTCGTGCGCGAACGTTCTTGTCACCTCCACCGGCCCTGGAGATGGTTCGACTTACGCCTACACGGGCGAACACGCGAACGGCGCTAACGAGTACCAGATCTCGATGGGCTCCGGCGTCACCGTCGTGCCCGTCGTCCCGTAAGCCTAAATACCTAGTCTGACTGGGCCGCCCTTCGGGGCGGCCTTCTCTTTGACGCACCAACCTAACCAGGTAGCCCCGCCTCCCGGCGGGGTTCTTCTTTGCCCCCACGCCCCGCCCCTGCGCGGGGCTCTTCCTTTGGAGGTGGTTCCACTGTCGCAGCGTGATTTCATCCTCGCCGTGTTCGACTCCGCCGTCGGCGTGCCCGGCGTGAACGCGGCCGCCGCCGCCGCGCACGCGGCCAACGAGAGCGCCTACGGGCAATCGCAGCTCGCCGCCAAGCACCGCAACCTCTTCGGCGTCAAAGCCACCGGGACGCTCACCAAGCACTGGGACGGGGCCAAGGTGAGCATGCCCACGTGGGAAGTCATCAACGGCAAGAACATCCAAACGACCGCCGACTTCCGCGCCTACCCCTCCTGGCAGGCCAGCATCCTGGATTACGGCGACATCATCAGCCGCGTCTACCCCTGGGCCGCCCTTCACGCTCACGAGCCGCTCGCGTTCCTCATGGGCATCTTCCTAAAGGGCCCCGCGCGGTGGGCGACTGACCCGGAGGCGTTCCGCAAGGCCGCGTTGATCTTGGATGCTCAGGGTCTCCTGGAGCCGCCGAGCATGCGCGCCCTCGGGAGGCACGAGTTGCTCGTGGATAACAGCCCGACCGTCACCAAGGGCATGGCCATCATGTCGGCCGCGTTGCGGCGTCAACCCGCGCTCCTCGGGCCTCACTACGCCACCAGAACCCCGCGCCCTGACGGGTCCTGGAAGCTCGACCTGCGCGCAGCAGAGTGACCCCTCGCCACTGCGCTTGGCTGCAGCGCCGCCTCATGCGGCGCATCCCCAGATCCTGATCACTCCGGCGCTTCGGCGTCGTGCGTGTTAGTCGCTCCGGATGCCCAGGGGGCGACGGGAGGGAGGTGAGCCCAACCCGCCTACGCGCGGGCCACAACTTGCTCTTGTGCTTTCGAGGACGCCGGGGGCCGCATCGCGTCGACCCCCGGCAAAACAACCAGCAACCCCGCCCCCAGGCAATCAGCCGGGGGCGTTCACATGGAGGTAGGCATGCAGCGCATCATCATTCTCGCCCTCACGACCCTGGCCACCGCATTGGGGCTTGAGGTCACCGACCCGACCCTCTGGTTCGGTGAGACCGCCGCCCTCGCCGTCGTGGTCGTCGCCGTCATCGCAGGCATCCGCAAGGGGCTGAGACTCGACGGCGTCGCCGTCGTCATCGCCTCAGTGTTGGTCGGCGGCGCACTGGGCGGCATCGGCTTCGCCGCAGGGTTGTTCGAGGCGAGTACAACGCTCGTGTCTGCTATCGCGTTCGGCCTCGGAGCCGGGTGGCTTGGGTCTGGCGGTGTCGACGCCCTCAGGAGCCTGTTCCCAAAAGCGAAGGCGGCGGGGGCCTGAGTGGTCTCCCGCCGGCCCCTTCGCCTGCTCCTCATCACTCTGCTCGCGTTGACGTCGCTAGGGAGCGCGCAAGACGCCGCTGAGGCTCCCGCCACTCCCGGAGGACTAGCCGTCCTGGCTGGCTCGTCGATCACCTGCTCCACCGCCTGGCCGAGCGCCACCGTGGGCTGTTGGTGGGAGCGGCCCCTGCTTGTTCTGGGGGCCGTGGAGCTCGCAGTGGGCGTGGACGCCCAAGCCGTGCTCACAGGGTCGTGGGAAGACGCTCACTTGGCCCCTTACATCGTGGCGGCCGCTTACCTCGACACCTGGGCCGCCTGGATAGAACTCAGACTCCCCGAGCTCGCAGGCGTTCCCACGCTCGGCTCACCCGACTGGCTGAGAGCCGGATTCACCCTGAGATTTCCACCTTAGAGAGGAGGAGACATGGAGCACTTTTCGCTCGTCTGGTTCATCTTGGGCGCCGCTGTTGGCGCCGTCGTGACGGCCGCCCTCGGCCGCCTACGCCCACCCCGCTAACCGGGGTCACAACCTGC
>CALCHY010000100.1 GCA_937907415.1 uncultured Trueperaceae bacterium | reverse complement strand
GAACCCCCACCCCCAACGACGCAGGAGCAGCCAACAAGGGCCCCGCCGCTACCGGCCCCGCAAACACCGCCGAACGCCTCATCGAAAGCACCGGCAGCACCGTCCGCGTCCTCCTCGAGCCACTACCCGACAAGCAAGTCCGCATCCTCGAGTACCACCGCCGCCGCAAAGGCGAAACCCGCTACCACCGACAGAAAGACGAAGAAGGCTTCATCGTCGACTACGACCAACTCAAACTCGAGCAAGGCTTCGATGAGCTCTTCCCCCAAGGCAGCTTGTTCGACGCTGCTGATTAGGAACACCGATGGAACTGTCATTCGCACAAGTCAACTACCTCAGAGCCATCGTCGAGAACGAAGGGCCCATGAACCTCAACACCCTCCGCGCGCTCCTCAGCCGCGGGCTGGTGAAGCACAAACCTCACGCCGATCCAAACGCCCCAATTCCCTCGCGTGATCCAGCCGATTACGCCCTGACCGATGCCGGCTGGTCTGCGCTCAATCGATTCGACGCGGAGATTCAACGACATCGCATTGCAGGAGAAGAACGCAGGCGCGCAGGCATGAGGTGGGCTGAATACCCAGATCCGTTCATCGAGTACGCAGAGTTCCTACAGAGCACGCGGCCTGCTGGCGCGGCGGACCCACTCCAAGGACGAGTTCTCCAAGACATCCGCCGCGAACGCGAGCGACAAGACGCCAAGTGGGGCGCCGACCGCGAGCAACCGCACACCCTCTGGCACACGATCCTCAGTGAGGAAGTCGGTGAAGTCGCCGAAGCAGTACTCGACGTCACCTTCCCCAAGGCGGGTACCCACGAGCTCGACGACCTGGAGCACCTGTACGAAGAACTCGTCCAGACCGCCGCCGTAGCCACCGCACACGCCGAAGCCGTACAGCGCCAAGTCCACGAAATCAAGAACCGCCAAGAGGCCATAAGAGCAATGGTCGGCATCTAACGCCCAAGCCAACAACAAGAACCCCCGAAGCGCGTCCTACCAGCGCCCCCCGCAGGGCCTCGCTCCATCCAAACTCCCGTCACACGAAAGAAGGAACCGCCACATGCGAACCCTCCTACTACCACTCGCCCTACTCGCCACCCTCCTCCTCGTCGCGTGCGACCCGCCACGCGCCGGCAACGCCAGCATCCAAGGCGCCATCACCAACGCCAACGGCACCCCCGCCACCAACGCCACAATCACGCTCGTCCGCGAGCGCGAAACCACCGCAGCAGCCACAACCACCACCAACGCCAACGGCGAATACACCCTCACCGGCCTCGCCGCCAGCGCCTACGACCTCGTAGTCACCACAAACAGCCAAGGCGCCTACCAACCAGGCGTCACCCTCACGAGCGACCAGGCGCGCACCATCGACCTAACCCTCGCGCCGCTCGGAAGCATCACCGGCACCGCCATCCTCGAAGCGCGCCCCGAAGCCAGCGAAGGCGTCCGCATCACCATCCCCGGCACCACCATCAACACCAGCACAGCCTGGAACGGCGCCTTCACCCTCAACAACATCCCCGCCGGCAACTACCGCCTCACAGCCACCGACGAACGCAACAACTACGCCACCACCACCATCGACGTAACCGTCAACAGCAACCAAACCACCACCCTGCCCGCCACCATCACGCTCCTCCGCCGCAAACCCGAAGCCAGGTACCACGCCTACATCGAAGGCGCCCGCGTCACCCTCGACGCCAGCAACAGCACCGACTCCGACGGCACCATCACCCCCTACCACTGGAACCTAGGCGACGGCACCCCCCGAACCGGCAAGCAGATCACCCACACCTACACCAACACCGGCTTCAAAGAAGTCACCCTCACCATCACCGACAACGACGGCCTAACCGACACCGCCAGCCACTCCCTCACCATCTCTGTCGAAACGCACACCGCCACCACCGACCCGAACACCCCCTTCAGCATCTACAACATCAACCCAGGCGAAACCCGCTCCATCCAAATCAACACACCCACCACCAACGGCCTGCTCTACCTCGAGCTCGCGCACGACCTCATGCTCGAAGCGCACACCCCAGGCGCGGTCTACTACAGCGTCGACGCGGAACGCTTCAGCCTCACGCCGCTCCTGCCGGGCCCCGCCTCCCTCCAGCCGCAAGCCGTCAGCGCCGCTGTCGCCTGCCGCGGCTCCTGCGTCATCCTCCCAGCAGCCGACAACGACACCGTCATGCTCCTCGTCACCAACACCGGCGCCAGCGCCATCACCCCCGACCTGTACGCCTACACCGACGCCCCATCCGACGAGAACGAACCCAACGACACCTTCGCCACCGCAACCCCCCTCGCGGACGCGGACTCAGGCGCCATCGAGACCATCGGCGACAAGGACTACTACGCCGTCCAGACCACCGGCATCCTTCACTTCGACAGCCCGAGCGCCCTTCAACTCCGCGCTAACGTCCACAACGCCAGCGGAGAGCGTGTAGCCAGCATCAATGCCGGCACGCAAGTCGCCGTCACGGCCGGCGAGTACGTTGTGATCGAAGCGCTCCACGGTGAAGCCGCAGCCTCAGCCGCCAGCCTCTACTACCTCGAGATCCGCTAGTGCAGCAGAGACGGGCCACACGCACGTCACGCACTAGCGCACTCGGCGTATCCTTACTGCCAACACCGGGAGATAACAATGCGTAATTGGGAGTACGAGAACGGCCGCCTAAGTCGGTCCAAGAACAGCCCAAGCGGCTGGGTGTTCACCAGTGAAGCCACTGGCGCCACCCATCACCTAGCACCAATCAACTACATGCTCGACTTCGAGAGCGGACAACACATCAAGGCGCTCATCCTCTCCATGGACGCACTCTCAGACAACGAGCAGGTAAGAATCAGCTACAAGCGCCCCGAGCTAGAAGGCTCCAGTTTCGCCATCCCAAGCGCTCTAGTGCGTGACCACGGCGTCGAAGACAAACCGTTCGACGACACCAACCGCACCATGATCCACCTACTCATGAAGGCGTATCACCCGGTCACCAACCAACCGTTCCAGCAACCGAGGTTCATCCCCGCCGACCTCCGCGACGCCCAACCCCTCGACCCAGAACTAGTCGAAGCCAAGATAGAAGACATCGTCCTGAAGCAACTCCCCACCCCAGACGGCATAGTCACCGTCTGGGCGGCCGCAGAAGACACCGAGAGGGCCTACGTCAACGAGCCCACCGCCAAGTTCCTACAACAAGACGGCGAACGCATGAAAGAACTCGCGCGCCTCCTCGTCAAACTGTGCGGCGCGACCCCCTCACCCAAAGACCGCAGCTCCCCCGCACAGACCACGTACGACCTCGACGAAGTGATGGCAGCACTCCAAGTTCAAGACAGCACCTACGTCGGCATCACCTACTACCCCGATTACGTGGTCCCCGCCAAACCCCTCACCGCCGACCCAGAAACCGGCCTACCCCGGTTCGGTTACTCCCCCGACCAGAACCCGCCCTACTGGGTGCATCACTCCGGCTCCTACATCCTCTGGTTCTACGACTGGCAACCCTACGACCCCGTACTCGAAGAAGAGATCGACACCGAAGTGTTCGACGTGAACACGGGCGAAACCCACTACGCCACCTTCCGCGAGGCGCTCTTCGGCCGCTACGAACCTGACCCCGATAGCCCACCCATCACCCGCAACAAGTACCTCAAAGGCATCTGGCAACCCACCGCCACCATCAACCTGCACCCCAGCAAAATCCGGAGCGCGAGCGACGACACGGTAATAACCGAGTTCCACCTAGTCGAATAACACCACCAAGCCCCAGTAGAAGATGAAAAAGCGATAACATGAGGGCATGGAGCGCGTACCTCGTCGTGCCGCGATCAAGAGTCGCGCCAGAGCTTGCCTATTCGCGGCCGGCCTGGCGCTACTCACCATCGCGAGCGCCAACCCATTCGCCAGCCCCGACCCCACACCACCCCCAGCCCCCGAAATCCCACTACCACCAGACCTAATCGACCAACTACCGCCACTCCCGGCGCCCAGCATCACCCCACCAGCCCTCGAGCCCGAACCAACCCCCGAAGAGCGCCTAGAAACGCTCCTCCCCAAGCTCGAGCGGCCCAGCTTCGTCATTACGCCCCACGCGCCCAGCGTCACGCTCGCGCTCCCGGCGCCCACGTTCAAACCCAGCGTCCCGCAACCGAAGCTCATCGAAGACGCCACCGCGCACGCTGCGGCCACCAGCCCCAACCCCGCCCTGGCGTTCAGGCAGGCGCTGGAGCGCATGAACGTACAGCTGCTCGCCGTGATCCTCAGCGGCACACCGCAAGCCGTCCTCAGCATCGAAGCGCACCCCCACGTCATCCCCTACGGCCAGACGCTCCCTGACGAGAACGTGCGCGTAACCGCCGTCCTCGAAACCGGCGTGATCCTCACGTACCAAGGCGTCAGCATCGAACTACCCCTGGGAGCAACACCATGAGCCGCGGCAAGACCAGCATCGGAATCGACATCCGCACCCGCAGCGTCACCATCGCCACCCTCGTGCGCGAAGGCCGCCGCACCACACTCCTAGACCTCCAAACCATCAACACCCCCCAACTACTCGACCGCGACACCTACCGCGACCCGCACCACATCACGCAAGCCATCAACCACGCGCTCGAGAGCCACATCACCACCAACCCCACCATCAGCCTCAGCGCCTTCCGCGCACGCACCCTAATGACCACCGTGCCACTCCAAGGCCTCACCCGCCAAAAAGCCGCACAAGTCATCACCGCCCAAGCCAGCCGACACTTCCCCAACCCCAACGAGCACACGCTCGCCACCGACACCGCCCACCTCAACATCCGCGGCAAGAAGCCCAAAACCACCAGTTGGCTCGCCGCCGCCACCCCCAACGACCACATCAAAGCCATCAGCGAGATCGAAGAAGGCATCAGCCGCCCCATCGCCAGACTCGAACCCAAAGCCATGGCCGCCCTCCGCGCCGCCAAAACCAACATCACCCACGGCGACCACCTCATCCTCAGCGGAGGAGACGACGGCGCCGACCTCACCCTCATCCGCGACGGCGAAATCGAAATCATCCGCCTCCTCGGACCCGACCTCGACCGCGACATCAAACCCGAACTCGCCCGCAGCCTCGACTACCTCCGCGGCGACGACCGCGAACCCCCCACCCTCCACCTAGCCGCCTACCTCGAGCACGCCCAACACCTCAGCGAAAGCCTCGACGTAGACGTCATGAACGTCATGCCGTGGGAAGGCCTCAACCCCACCCTCGCCCCCGAGCTCGAAGAAGCCTCCGAAGCGCTACAAGCCGGCATCACCGCCATCGGCCTCGCGCTCGGCGGGTTAGACGCTGCAGCACCCGACTTGAACCTGCGCGCCGCGCAACGCCGCTCCCGCAAGCCGCACGCGGCCGCCGCGCCACGAGCCAACCTCATGCAGGTCGCCAGCCTCCTACTGGTCCTCGGCGCCGGCGGGTACCACTTCATGACCACGCTCGCAGTCAACGACCTCCGCAACGACGTGAACGCCCTCAACAACCAGCTCATGAGCGCCGCCAGTCCCGAGCGGCAGATCGTGCAAGAGCTCCAGACCAGCATCAACCAACTCCTGCAGCACGAGGCGCTCGCGCAGCAACTCACCAGTCAACGCCTGCGCCCCACAAGGCACATTGACCGAGTCGTAGGTGGCCTGCCCAGCACCAGCCGCAGCCGCCAAGGCGACGGCCTCCGCTTCCAAACACTGGCCCTACGCACGGCCACCGAAACGCCAGCCGCGCACCAGCCCCTACCCCCCGGCGCTCACCCCGCCACCCTCATCACCATCACCGGCGTAGCCCCAGACCAGCTCACCCTCGAGCAAGACCTACGCACGCTCGAAGCCGACCCCACCATCCGCGCACACCTACGCCACGCCAACCGAACCACCCCCAACGCCCC